>CAYNCK010000080.1:0-3546 GCA_964396095.1 uncultured Methanosarcinales archaeon | reverse complement strand
GAGGATTTAGCATTAATCAGTTTTAGCAAGTTTTTGTGTTAAATACTTTTAACTGCAAATGAGAGCACAGCTAGCACCCCCAAATAGCTTAGAACGCTCTTTATGTATTTATAAATTACCTATGTAAATTTTAAATTAGTATATAAAAATAAAATAAAAGGCTTATTTATCCTTTCCAAGAAACCTAAAGACTTTTGTGCCGCATTTTCCGCATAGACCTTTCAAGGCTATCATTCCATTTTACATCGAGACTTCCTTTGCATCCTTAAACTCAACTTCTTTCCTGCACTTCATACATCTTCCTCTTGTCATTTTAATTGCACCTCATTAGTTCAATTTAATCTAGGATTTGAAGCCTATTCCTAAGCTGTATACTAAGTTATATATAAATATTTGGTTTTTTACGAGTGAATTGCTACTTTTGGGTTGAGAATTAAGGTTTTAATAAAGCATTTTGCCCATTGCCGCTATATTAGCAATTCCATTTAACTCGTAAGGAAAAACCCAGGCATGAATCGGGATTCTTCCATGAATTTTATGAAGCCTGAAAGTGTCAAAATCGACTGTTTTCCTCTGAGACCGCACATAATCAAATATGTCGGTTCTTCTTCCTCTTTCTTCAGCCGGAACAAGGTCAGCTGTATGCAATTTCGCAACTACATTTTCCGGAGCGTAACCAAATAGATCTGATGAAGCGCGGTTAAATAAATTCAAGATTCCGTTTTCATCTATTTGGCTCAAAATGGCAACAGGGTAAATATCTATTAATCTTGCAATGTCATTTAAGCTTACACTTGTGAAACTAATATCTTTTACAGGAAGTGAATTTCTATGCTCTTTAATAGCTCCGTATACCTGAAAAGCAATATCTTCATTGGTTGGCTCGATTATATTTTCCATCAAAAAGAAAAAATTATGCAGGCCTTTTGATATAGTTTTCCCTTTGCACAACAACTACATTAAAACCCAGGTCTCTCAAATTCCGGGATTGTCCTGAACCCTGAGAGCCATAACCGAGATCAACAATCAATTCATTCTTAAGTACATGACGCGCATCGTCCATAGTGAAAGATTCTATGGGAAATATCTTTTCCGCAACTCCACCAAAATATGCTTTCTGTCCCTGAATTTCCATTTTGATACCCCCACTTAATATTTTAAAAACTCAAAGAATCCATATTATATATTTAAACATTTGCTTATTAACTACTTAATAATAGAAAAACGAAAAGTTTACATATTTGTTCAGGATTCTGTGCCTTATGGTAAGTATTTCAGCGATTGGAAAAGTTTTGGAAAATTTTAGAGAATCATTTATAGGAAGTGCTCCAAAAACGCCGACTCCCCAGGAATTCCGCCTTGATGAAAAAGTACTGATTATCTGGCCAACACAATTTAATCCTATGGACAGCTTTTATAATTTTATGGGCGGCTTTTCAACACCAATTTGCATAACAGCGGAAGGAAATGTAATGTCATATGATGGGCAAACAAGTAAATACAAAATATTAGTCAAACCTCAACCCCATGGATTATTTAGAGAAGAGTCAATTATAGAAGTTCCGGCCTCTTATTTGTCTTCACTGGAAAAGTCAGTCAATGGTTAATAGAACCCTTAAAAATTTATTCTACAATCTCCAATAATTCTTTAATATCATTTATCTCGTATTCTGCTTCAGAGTTTGTTGCCTTTGGATTGCCGTATTTTGCGAAGCAAGTAATCATGCCAAGCTTCTTTGCGCCTTTGATGTCCCGTTCCGGCCTGTCGCCAACCATGAGGCATTCATGAGGCTGTAATTTCAGCTTCTCAAAAGCAACAAGAAATGGCTTTATACTGGGCTTCATTTCTTTTGTATCGTCAAATGTAACTACAACATCAAACAAATGGTTTACTTTCATTGACACGAGCCTAATCCAAGCCTTGAGCCTGGGAGCATCAGAAACAATTGCCAATTTTATGCCCCTTTGCTTTAATTCAAACAAAACTTTTGATACATGAGGATATGGCTCAAGAAATCCCGCCCTAACTCTCCTGTAAGCTACAATGCCGCTTGCCAGTATTTCATAGTCAATTTTTCTTGTCAATTTTTTTAAGAATTTCTGGAATATGGTTTTTTCTTCCAAGCCATATTTATCATATAAAGAGAATAATTCTTGGGTTGCCTTTTCCTTTTTTACATTCAATCCTGCCCCAATCATTGCAGAAATCGCAGCATCGCAGCTTATTTTCTTCATTGTCATGAAGTCTATTAATGTATTGTCCAAATCAAAAATTACAGCCTTAATCATATTAATAAATAAATCGTGCGGTTATTTAAAGTTAATTATTTAAAGATTGCAATTTTAGCTTCTTTTGTGGCAAACAACATTAAGAGATTGGCTATTATTGAGGCAATTGCCATAGTTATTCTGATTTCAGCTGTAATCTGGATGTATTATCAAAATAACGAAATTAGATCAAACAATGAAGAATTGCTTGCGCCAAAAATCTGCGCAGGAATAGATGAGCCAAAAAGCTTCTCAATTTTAGATTTCACACCTTTACAAAATGATATTCAAAAATATATTGATAGCAGCCATCTCAATATCTCTGTTTATGTCAAAAACTACAGAAACGGGGCCTCAATGGGAATTAATGCAGGAGGTGGTTATTTTCCAGCCAGCCTTAACAAACTGCCTATAGCAATACTTATAATGGAAAAAATTGAGAATGGTGAGTTTACTTTTGACATGATGCTTAATATAACGGATGATGACAGGAAAAATTCCTCGGGCGAGCTATATAAAACTAAGGAAAAGCAGCTGCCTGTCAGGATTTTGCTTGAGAAATTGCTCAAGGATTCTGATAATACTGCATTCAGCGTGCTACTGGGTTACATAAATCCTAATGATTTGAAGCTCCTTCTTGATTATTATGGAATTGATCTTTATGCTAATTATCATGTAAAAACATTTTCACTACCTAACAGCAATTCATACATATCACCCAGGCTGATGTATAATATATTTTCAAGCCTGTACTATTCCACTGTCCTTGAGCCAACTAATTCACAATATTTATTGTCTTTGATGACGGACACAGTTTTTGACATCAAAAAAACTGCACAGCTCCCAGCTAATGTCCAAGTATCACAAAAATTCGGAGAGGCATACTCAAACAATAACAAGTATTTCCACAGCTGCGGAATAATGTATATGGGGAAAAGCAGGATTTTCTATTGTGTTATGACCAAAAATGCTTCATCCGAGGAAGCTAAAAAAGCTGTTGGGGAAATAGTGCACGACATCTATCAGTACGTCGTTGCAACTAGGGCAAAACTGGACCAGTATAAGTTATATGTTGAGAATTCGTAAAATTATTTTATTTTTTTCTGTTTAATTATTTTTATACTAGGAGTTCCATAGTGTATTCCCAAGTGACATATGTCACTAGGGAGCTTTTTGTTAAAAAAGCTTATCAAACGAGTGATAAATTTCAGCAGGAGTCTTGTTATCAAGACTGCTGTGTGGTCTGAAGTGATTGTATCTCATTCTAAACAATTCTAA
>CAYNCK010000079.1:0-3019 GCA_964396095.1 uncultured Methanosarcinales archaeon | reverse complement strand
AAATGGTCTAGATGGACAGAAATGCCTGCTGAACAAATGCTTGAGCATGTAAGGGACAAAGTTTTCCCGTTCTTAAGAAAATTAAATGGCGGAGAGAATTCAGTTTATAGCAAATACATGAAAAACTCTTCTTTCTCAATTCCTACAGCTTCTTTACTTGCTGAGGCTGTGAAAATAATCAATGATATGCACATAAAAGAGCAAAACAGAGACACAAAAGGAGATTTATACGAATATCTTTTAGGACAACTGCAAACAGCAGGAAAAAACGGGCAATTCAGAACACCAAGGCATATAATCAAAATGATGGTTGAACTCTTAAACCCCAGATACGGAGATAAAATCTGTGATCCAGCTTGTGGCACAGCTGGTTTTTTAGTAGCAGCTTTTGAGCATATTCTAAAAAACAACACATCCAAAGATTTAGTTAATGATGGCAATTTTGCTGGAGATAAACTGAATGAAAACCAATGGAAAATACTCAGAGAAGAAACTCTATTCGGCTATGACTTTGATGATGTAATGCTCAAAATATCATTAATGAACTTAATGATGCACGGAATAAATAATCCTAATGTTGAGCAAAAAAACACATTATCAAAAAGGTTTGATGAATCAAATTGTTATGATGTAATTTTAGCGAATCCTCCATTTAAAGGAAGCATTGATGAGTCAGAAATAGGAGAAAACTTCAGAACACAGACAAAAAAGACAGAACTATTATTCTTGGAATTAATGTATAATCTTCTTACAAACAGCGGAAGATGTGTTGTCATTGTTCCAGATGGAGTTTTATTCGGAAATTCAAAAGCACACAAGAAGATAAGAGAATTATTGATGGAAAAATGCAGGTTAGATGCAGTTATATCTATGCCATCGGGAGTTTTCAAACCATACGCAGGAGTTTCTACTGCTGTTCTTTACTTTACTAAAGGAGAGTCAACAAAAGAAGTCTTCTTTTATGATATGGAAGCGGACGGATTTAGCCTAGATGATAAAAGAACAGAACAACCAGATAAAAACGATATAGAAGATATAAAAGAAAGATTTAGGAATAGGCATAAAGAAAAGCCAACAGACAGAAAAAAGAAGTGTTTCTTAGTTCCAATAGCAGAAATAAAATCAAACAATTACGACTTGAGTATTTCAAAGTATCAAGAAATAGAATATGAAGAAGTTAAATATGAAAAGCCAGAAGTTATTAAGAAAAAGATTTTAGAGTTAGAGAGTAAAATTGTTGAGAAACTAAAGGAAATTAATATTTAGTCGTTCGTCGTCCCCCCCGTCGTTTTAAAGTAAGTAAAAATTTGTGTGAAGTGAAATCTAGACTTAAAAATCAGCTTTCCAGTTAACCCTAATCCCTTCGTTTTATCTCCACCAAAAGCATAATCACATATTCTTCGCCGAAGCAGCCAATCCATGGCTTGAATAACCCCTAAAATTATTATCTTTCGTTTTTGGCTTTGTTGAGTTGCCTATAACTTCCCGTACAATATTGCAATTCCCCTTTCCGATAATGTAATTTTTGAGTTTTCCATTTAACCTTCAGGGTTTAAAACCTCAAAGCCTTCTGATTTGGCTGCCTTCAGCAAAATTTCATCTGAGGATATAAATTCCTTGATGTTATCCTTATTGCTTAATGCGGTATAGAGATGTATGGCATCGTTAATTGAAAGATGATGTTTAACAATTAAATCTGTGCAAAGGGTAATGACTGAGGAAGTCAAAGGCTCAAGAATTAAAGCTCCTTTATCATTGAGTTCCTTTATATCTGCCAGAAATCTCCTTATCGCCTTATGCAGCTCTTCCTCCGTTATCAGTTTGTACCTGACCCATTTATCAAAAACGGAAATGCACTCTCCAACTATAAAATAAGAAGTTATCAGAGTCTCATTTCCATCTCTTGCTTTTTCCACTAAGTCTTTAACCTTAGCAAATCCCTTTTCAAAATCTTCCTTCCCATAGAACTTAACTAAGGCTGACGTATCTAAGTATTTCATGCTTCATCTCTTATTTCCCTAACTGTCTGTGACAGGCTTTTTCCGGATTTTTTGGCTGCCTTGCCTAATATGTTTCTAACTTCTTCGATTGAGGGGGCAGTATCTATCCTATACTTGTATGCAAGCTCCCTTATTGCATCTCTGACTACTTCCGACTGGCTTTTGTACATGCCTGTTTTAATCAATTTTTGCGCCATATTCTTTATGCCTTCTGTCACATCCGCTGTTAAAGTTACCATATTAATCACCTAATTGCAGGATAATAGCCCGCTGTTATATAAATATGTCGGAAATTGCAAAGGCGTTGACCCTTTGCTTTAGCTAGAGAAAGCAAGCGATTTCCGAGCATGCTCAAAAACCACTATGAATTATTGTAAATTGTGGTTTTTGACATTTCGTTTACTACAGGCTTACAAATTTGTTTCCCCCAACAATCAAATGGTCCAAAACCTTAATTCCAACCAACTCTCCGGTTTCAATCAAAACTTTATTCACTCTATAATCTTCATCTGAAGCTTCAATTGAGCCAGAAGGATGATTATGCACCAATATAATCGAATTAGCAGAGCACTTAATCGCTTCCTTAAACACTTCCCTAGGATGGACAAGTGAAGAATTCAAAGTTCCGATTGAAATAACCTCATCCTTGATGATTTTGTTCTTGGAATCCAAAAACACAGCAATAAAATGCTCCTTCTTCAAATCCTTTAATTTTGAAATGTAATGTGAGGCAATGTCAGAAGGATTCTTAATAACTTTCTCGCATATTTTGCCAGAGTTAACTCTTTTGCTTAATTCAAAAGCAGCAATTAATTTAGAAGCCTTCGCCAATCCTATACCTTTTATTGAAGTTAATTCAGCTAAAGACAGCAAATTAAGTCCTTCAACTCCAAATGTTGAAATCAATCTATGCGATAGGTCAATTACATTTTCACCTTTTGAGCCTTTCTCCAATATTAATGCCAGCAGCTCAGCATCGCTTAATTTATCAGCGCCATCTCTTCTCAATCTTTCTCTTG
>CAYNCK010000078.1:0-2231 GCA_964396095.1 uncultured Methanosarcinales archaeon | reverse complement strand
TCCACTACTTTTCCGGAGTATGGAGATGAGATTTCTTTTTTGTTCTGCATTGTCATTGATGAATCTTCCGGATTCATATGCATTTGATCGCTTTGAGCAACCGCGCAGAATGAAATTATAAATAATGTTAGTAAGGATATTCTTTTTAGCATGACCTTTTTAATATTTTGTCCCCCTAATCCATTTAACTCTATAAGAACCTTGTCCTCCTTTCAAAATCACAACTTTTAAATTTATTCACAAATCTCCTTCTCCGCCTCAAACCAATCCTCTTGATCATGTCCAGACTGGCAACCTTTTTTCTCATAAAGTTCATAAGCTTTTTGTCGAATTTGCTCTTCTTTCTCTCTTGGGACATGACCTGATGAGGAAGTCGCTTCTGAAGAACAGCATTCTTTTTGTTCTTCACCTGAAAATTTGTTTTGAATTCTTTCTACATCTTTCAAAGTATTTTTTAATTTCATGATCTCCACCTTTTTGTCTATCATCCTTTTATAAAACATCCCTACCAACGCAATTTTATGAACAATTTTTGTCAAAAAACCATGAGCCCGTTCTACCTTAATTTTCCATTGCTTAATGGGGGGCATTACATCCCTATTCTATAGTGGGAGTTGGAAATAAGTCTACCTGCCACATTAATCCAAATTTATCGCGAGTAATATTACAGCAAGAAGCCCTTAACCCCGTTAAATCATCTAATGCTTCTGCTTTAATTCAACTGCGACATCTTCATGCCACCTTGCAAATGCCTCATATTCTTCTTTTAGCTTTTGAGCTGCTGAAATAATTGAACCGCTATGGCTATTTATTTGTTCAGAATTAGTTATATAATGCTCTGGGTTTTGAGCAACAAACTTCATGTTTTCATATTCCTCCTTCATTTTTCTATGTTTGCTAATCTCTATCTGTAGCCGGTCGGCTTTACTTTTATACCTTTTAGCCATTCTTTGATGATACTGAACCGCGGGCTTCTCCTCTTTCTTATGTGCGAAAGCAGGTTGAAGAAATGTGAAAGTCCAAACGAAAACTAACAAAAATAAAAATAGTGGATTCTTCTTCATTTTACCTACTTTAATCATAACGGTTTGATAACCGTAATTTGTCATTCTTTCGACTCAAGCTTCATGCCACATTTGGGGCATTTACCTGGCTTATCGCTCTCAACTTCCGGATGCATCGGACATGTGTATGCCATATCTCCTTCCCCTTTCTGTAGAGTTTTATCCATAGCTGCTTCTTCTATCGGATTTTCCATTAATGTATAATAAGCAAACATATCTTGAGTAATGATGTCTTTTCCAGGAATCTCAATCTTTGCAGAAACGTGGACTTCTTCACCCTCTTTTCTTGGCTTTCCCTCCGCAAAAAGAAACTCTTGGTTAACGGGATCCACAGTGAAAGTTAAATTCTCTGGGTTAGAACTATCCGGATTAACAATCAAGGTGCCGCTGGATTTTGAGATATCGATGGGTTTTCTAGAGAAATCCGTTATATAAAAATAATATTTTCCTTCTTTTATAGCAAATTCAATATGGTCATTTCCACTCATCCCAACTTGACCGCCATGAAAGGAGGTATGGTTGTGAACTGCTTCTTTTTTATCCTCATGCTCTCCTTCATGACCGTACGCAGATGGAAAACTAGAAAGACATGTTAAACTAAAGACAAATAACCATACTTTTATTCTTTTCATTCTAATCGTCTCCTTAAATTAATTTTAAAACCAATATTATGAGTTAATCTGAAGAACTATTAATGATGATGTTCTTGTTCATTATGCCCTTCGTTCATTTCTTCCCCATATTGGACATAAACATAGTTAAGAAGCTTGCTTAATTTTTCTAGCTCTTTTTTTGTGTCCGCCTGATTGCCGGCATCAGCGTAATCATGCATACGGCCAGCAACTTCATCAATGCGCTGGGCGCTTGTGGTAACTTTTTGCATTTGATCTTCTGTAAGCTGGTCCTTTGTTGTTCTTTTTTCCAATTCCTTGATTTGTTTGCTAATATCGCCCGCCAAATCATGAACAGGTTTTAAATTCCCAGAATCAACCGACTCCTTTAACTCCTTCTCTGCCGCTTTTATTTTCTTCCAAACCGGAGATAACATGGTTGAATTCTCAACATTCATTGCTCCCTCAACTTTATCCTCATCGTGCTCTCCTTCATGAGCATACACGGCTGGCATTGAACCTGCGATTAACAACCCTATAAATAATAGACAAAAAG
>CAYNCK010000077.1:0-3535 GCA_964396095.1 uncultured Methanosarcinales archaeon | reverse complement strand
CGTCGAAAAAATGAAACACCCCGAATTTTTCATCGTAGTTTTTCTCTATCAGGAATTTTATTGATTTGATTGCAAAAATTTTGTAATAATCATCTTTTAGAATGCTATATGCATAAGCGTAAGTGCTTATCATCATTGAGCTTAAATCCGTATATATATTTTTATCAATAAATGGCTTTCCATGCTTTTTTCTTTCTTCTGCATTTAATCCATAGTATTCTTCATCTGCATCTTGTGAGCCATAAAAACCTCCATCTTCATTAGACAGGTTATTTTTGATGTAATTCAATGATTTTATTGCAGTTTCCCTGTATTCATCTTTTTTTAATGCCTGAAAACCCTGCAAGTAATTATGAATTACTCCGGCATTGGTTTCCAGCATCTTTTCATAATGAGGCTCATTCCATTGCTGCGTTACAGAGTAGCGGTAAAAGCCCCCTTCTATTTCATCAAATATTCCATGCATCTTGTCCAATGTTAATCGCGCAATAACACTGAAATCCTTGTTTTTGGTCTTATTATACTGATCAAATGCTAATTTAATGGCATCCGGCAGCGGGAATTTAGGCTGCATTCCAAAGCCGCCATAATCAAAATCAAAATTATCAAGCATGCTTTCCATTATTTTTTCAATAATGTTTTTATTCAATTCTGCATTATCATCAATTTTCAATTTCTTATTTTCTAATTTTATATCTGCAGTTTTAATTTCCTTAAAAGTGTCAATAACCTTAAGCATGATATCTTTAAGCATATCTGCCGGTAAATAAGTTGTTCCGGTAATTATTTGCCCATTCGGAGCAAGAAAAACGGTACTAGGCCAGCCACCTTGGTTGTATCTTTTGTTTACATCAGGCCTTTTATCTGTATCAACCTTTATGGCAACAAAATTCTTATTTATTATATCAATAACTTCTGGATCAGAGTAGGTATTAGACTCCATTACATGGCACCAATGGCACCAGACTCCATGTATATCTAAAAGTATAGGTTTTTTCTCCTTAGACGCTTTTTCAAAGGCTTCTTTGTTCCATGAAAGCCAGTTTATTTGGGACATTTTTAGAAATATAGAAGTTCATTTAGTATATTATTATTTGCATTCTATAATTAATTTTTCCTGTATTTCTCGATAAGTCCTCTTATTCTATCTCTTTCTTCTTGAGTAGGTTTTGTAACCTAATTTTCGAGCTTCCAGTATTTTCCTGTATGATAAACAATAGGCTCTTTACCTTTAATTGGATATAATTCAACAACTTCCCCAACAAATGTTGTATGATCTCCAAGTTTTATTTGCTTGAATAATTTGCATTCAGCATTCATTGCAGCTCCTTCTACCATAAAAACATCAATCTTTTTTGCTTTGAAAAATTTATAGCCCAGTTCTTTTAAAGCTTCAATTTTATCAACTTCTTTACCATGAGAACCACCTGCTATACTAGAATGAATATTTTGATCAGAAGCGCATAAATTAACACCGAATTCCTTCGTTTTTTATATTTTCATGAGTTGTGTCCATTGGACTGATACAGACTGCTATTAAACCAGGACTATAAGAAATATGATGTGTCCATTCACACGCCATTACATCATGGCCATAAGGTCCGTTGCTTGTAATTATGCCTACATTAGTCACGAACTGCTTTGTCCTCTCTTCTCCCCACGGCAAGTCCATTTTTAATATTTCTTAGGGTTTAATTCCCCGCCCTTTAGGGCGTATCATTTCTCGAAAAGTTTTTGTGCGGCTTCGCCGCAGTATAAATCTGCGGACGAAACTGCGCACATATACACAAACAAACTTAGCGTTAGCTTTCGCCCAGCGGAGGACGAAAATGATAAACACAACATTGAACCATTTTAGCCACAAAGTTGGCCTGAACTTCTGGCACCTTGAATGGTGCACTAAGTACCGCTATGAGATGATGCGGAAGTTCGAGAATAAAAACCTTGTGCAAGCGGCCATCAGAAAAGCCGCATCATCTCATAACATTGAGATTCACATCATCAAGGTTTTGCCGGATCATGTACATTTGCTCGTCACCCTACCGCGCGGCACAGATGACAGCAAAGCGATGAACTTACTCAAGGGACGCTCATCACATATCATTTTCAGGAACAAGGAAAATTTTAGGCTTCGTTACCCAAAAAGGCATTTCTGGTCTCCCGGCGGCTGCGCCGTTACCGTGGGTTATAATGATTTGGACAAAATTACTAGTTACATTGAGAATCAGGAGCAACACCACGGACTGGCATAGGAAACCCCACCCTTTAGGGTGTCGGGAGGAGGTCATATAAAATTAATTTACACCAATCCTGGCAAACTTTTCTTCTATCTCTTTTTCCTCCAATGGGCCTAATTTTTTATCAACAATTATGCCATTTTTGTCAATGAAATAGGTTACTGGCTGCGTGAATACATTGTATGCTTTCTTAACATCGCCACTTGGGTCGAGCAATAATGGATAAGTAACAGGCACTGCTTTCAGAAAATTATTCACTGCTCTTTCACTCTCTTGCAGATTAATCCCAAAAATTTCCACCTTACCTTTATTTTCTGCATAAATTTCCTCAAAAAGTGGCATCTCCTCTCTGCAAGGAGGGCACCAAGTTGCCCAGAAATTAACAACAACAGCTTTTTTACCTTGGAAATTGCTTAACATTACTTCATTGCCATTTATATCAGCCAACTTAAAATTTGGCGCTTTGTCTCCAATATTAGTGCCTTCATTAACTTTAACTTCAATATTATAATCCTTTACTGAAAACGGATTTTTTAGAAATACAATAAAAACAAATATAGCTGCTGCAAGAAAAATAAACAAAATTCTCTTTTTTTTATTATATTTTTTTGGCATTAGTTTCTTATAAGAAAAAACAATTAATAAATATTGTGCTTATCCGAACGTAAAAGTATAGAGCTTAAATCCTATTCCTGTAACTCTTAGTTCCAACAACCTATCTCCATATTCATAATCAACAATGTTATAAAGCCTGCCCTCTTTGATGTTTGCAATGCTCCTATTATCTTGAACATTTACATCTGCTCCGCTCTTTGCATCATCTAATTCTTTTGCATCAACAAAAACCTCAACTTCAGAGCCTTGCTCAGAGCCAGCTACTATGTTGACTGCTTTTGCATCATATCCTAGGAAGACTGTTCCTTCTTCACCAATAAGCTCGACATTATCGTTGTTTACCTTCCATTTTCCATCCAGATAAACATTATTTGGCTTTACCATTACCGGAACTTTATAGTCAACAATCTGCTCGGCAGGTAGCCCTTCCTGATTTCCAAAATTTCCCCTTGTAAAGCCGTATCCTAAGTATATTTCTGGGGTTCCTATTTTGCTGTATTCAACATCAACAGCTTCTGAAGGCTTGCTATCCTCCTCCTGCATTTTTTTCTTGCCGAATCTTTCCATCCTTTCATTTAACAGCCCTTGTATAATTTTCTCAGTTTCTTCATAAGCCCCCTCCCCAATATGGTCGTACCTTACAAAGCCGTCAATATCTATCAAATATTTATGCGGCCAATACC
>CAYNCK010000076.1:0-6617 GCA_964396095.1 uncultured Methanosarcinales archaeon | reverse complement strand
CAAGCCGTGCGGCACTGATATGATTGCTAAATTAAGGAAAAAAATTACAATACCTATAGTTGCAATTGGCGGCATAACTATGCAGAATGTTTCAAGTGCAATAAATGCAGGGGCTGATTCTGCTGCTGCTATCTCTGCTGTGCTGGAAGGGGATGTAAGAAAAAATGTTGAGGATTTCATAAGAATAATACAAGAAACAAAAAATAAGTTTATAACTCCCTAACCCCTTCTTTCGTCACAGCCATAAGCCTTACTCCAACGCCAAGCTTCAGCAATGCTGACAAAATGGCCATATGCTCTTTTCCATTTCCTGAAACAAGGTTTAATGCAACTTCCAGGTCTGTTATTCTTCCTGCCAAGTGCTTTTTTATATCCCCTATTAATTCAAATGCTGGCTTTTGAAAATCAACAGTTACAAATTCAATTTTCTTTTCGCACTTGAAATTATTTTTTCCAAAATCATTTGTTATAAGAAATACTTTGCTCCAATCTTCCTCATTAATGAGCCTTTGGACATGCGCCCAGCTTTTTCCCCCTGATGATAGGCATGCAATCAGTTCTGTCATAATGGTCCATAATCAACAATGATATATTAATGTTATTGTCTTTTGCAGAACTAAATCCTGCCGCTTCTGAGGTATTCTTCCATGTCTTCCTTGTCAAGATGCTTTTTAGATGTAAATTTCCTGTAAAACTTAGTTTTTTCCTTTCTCAGGAAGAATCCATACCCTAATCCTGTAGCCATTCCCACAAGATGGGCAATATTCCCTATTCCTGCAGGAAACAATATCCCAAGAACATCCAATGCAGCATAAGCAATGCCTGCAATCCAAAGCGGCATAGGCACGACAAAGAACAAGAGCAATTGCAAGTCAGGCATAAGAACTATCAGCATGCCGAGAATTCCCATTATTGCCCCGCTTGCCCCGAGCCCAAACTCGTAAAAGAAGCTTGATACAAAAGACGCCAGTATTCCGGATACAAAATAAAGGATCAAAAACCTCCTTGTGCCTATCCTTTGCTCCAGTAAAGGGCCGAAAAGCATCAGAGCATACATGTTGAAAAAAAGATGATACGGGTCGTGATGGAGGAACATTGAAGTCAGCAAAATCCAGGGCCTTGTGAAGACATCATGAGATACGAGCATGAAGGAGGATGTAAAGCCCTGGCTAATGAACTGGATTATAAACGCAATGATGTTAATCCAGACCAATGCATAAGCCGCGCCCCTGATTTCGAATTTCATTTTATTGTGTCAATTTTTGCTGCCAGTATAAAATCATTTTCCGACAATCCGTTTATTGCATGGGTCCAAATCTCAATATGCACCTTGTTGTAATGGACGGAAAAATCCGGATGGTGCCCTAATTTTTCCGCAACATCGGCAATTGAATTTACGAACTTCATTGCCTCAATGAAATTTTTAAAATTGAAATTTTTATTCAGATGCCCTTTATTTATAGTCCAAGCTGAAATATGTTCCAGCAATTCTTTTATATCCTCTTCTCTTAACGGCAGAGTTCCAGCTTCGCAGGGAATGCATTTTTTCTTTGTCAATTCCATCTTATTTTATTTTTTCAAATAATTCAAAAGCTTTTATTCCGATATTTTTAACATCTTCAGGAACTTGATTTTTGCTTAAATCATTTTTGGAAAACCATTCGAAATTTTTCAATTCTTTTTGGTTTATTTTAATTTTGCCGTTGTTTTTTATTTTACATATGTAAAAAAAGCAGCAGTGGTCGTGGTCTTCAACAGAATGGACATTTGCATGAAATGGGATTGCGAGGTTGTTCTTAACATTTCCGGCTAATGGCAAATCACTTTCGTTCAGAATCTTACCATCAATTCCAACTTCTTCATGTATTTCTCTAAGCAATGCCGTGTCAGGAGTCTCGTTTTCATTAATATGCCCCCCGACAGGCAGCCACAAGTCAAGCTTTCTGTGGTGAATCAAAAGAACTTTGTCCTTGTCAAATATATAGCCGGCAACTACAAAGTTGGTTTTCATTGAATTAATGGTTTTGGCTCAAAAATATAAATTTATCCATAATTAAGTTCAATATTGAAAATAATACCAATTTACTCATTAAACCATAAACTATAAATAAAACTTGTTTCATTTGTAATTAATGCAATCAATTAAAATTTTAAGTATTAATTCTCAATTAAAATTTATTAAATTCAATCTAAAATTAATTTATATAAAAAATTTTATCTAATCAAATGACGAAGTATATAGTTGTTGCCGGAGGTGTAATGAGCGGAGTTGGAAAAGGAGTCACCACAGCTTCAATCGGAAAGATTCTTCAGGAGCACGGCTACCAAGTAACTGCAATAAAAATCGATCCTTACCTTAATTATGACGCCGGAACTTTAAGGCCGACAGAGCATGGTGAAGTCTGGGTGACAGATGATGGGGGGGAAATTGACCAGGATTTGGGAACGTATGAAAGATTTCTTAATATAGATATTCCAAAAAAAAATAACTTGACAACGGGGCAGGTTTACAAGACAGTTATTGATAAGGAAAGGCAAGGAGAATATCTTGGGCAGACTGTGCAATTCATACCACACATTCCTGATGAAATCAAGAGAAGGATAAAGATTGCATCTGGTTCCTATGATTTTGTCCTGGTGGAAGTTGGAGGAACTATAGGTGACTATGAAAATATCCCGTTCCTGTTTGCTCTGAAAAGCCTTGAAAGGGAAGTAGGAAAGCAAAACTTGTCTTATGTTCTTGTTACGTACCTTCCTATTCCCAGCCACATCGAGGAGATGAAGACAAAGCCAACACAGCAAGCAATAAGGCTCCTTAGCGAATCTGGAATTTTTCCCGACTTCATAATCTGCAGGGCAAAAAAAGCTCTCGATGTCCCAAGAAAAAAGAAAATCGAGACATATGCAAACATTGTCTCTGAGCATATTATCTCAGAGCCAGATATAGACACCGTATACCAGATTCCCCTTGATTTGGAAAAGGAAAAATTGGGAGAAAAAATCCTGAAAGAATTCGGAATGAAGTCAAAAAAGCAGCCTGACTGGCAGAAATGGAAAAATCTTGTTGAAAACATTTTGAATCCTAAAAAAAGCATAAAGGTTGCAATTGTCGGAAAGTACATTGACATTGGTGATTATGCATTGGCAGACTCTTACCTTTCAATAAACCAGTCGCTGCTGCATGCAGGCGCTGCGCTAAACACTGGAGTTGAAATAACATGGCTTGACTCAAAGAAATTTGAAGACGACAAGAAAGCACTGAATGTCTTGAAAGGCTATAATGGGATAATTGTTCCGGGGGGATTTGGCTCTTCAGGAGTTGAGGGGAAAATAAATGCAGTTACATTTGCAAGGACAAACAGGATTCCATATCTTGGATTGTGCTACGGGCTTCAGCTGGCAGTTATTGAGTTTGCAAGGAATGTCTGCGGCATGAAGGATGCACATACAACTGAGGTAAATCCAAAAACAAAATTTCCCGTCATTGATGTGCAGCCTGCTCAAAAGGAAATTCTTGAAAAAAGCATGTACGGGGGCACGATGCGCCTTGGCGCTTATGCTGCAATTTTGAAAGATAAATCGCAAATTTTGAAATTGTACAGTGAAACGGGAAGGCTCGAGGAAGACGCAAAAAAACTTCAGGAATTGGCAAAAGATAAAACGCAGGCATTCAGGAGTGGATTATTAGAAAAAGGAAAAAAAGTTGTTTTAGAGAGGCACCGCCACAGATATGAAGTTAATCCGAAATATGTTGACATTCTTGAGAAAAATGGACTTGTATTCTCGGGCTATTATGAAAGATTTGACAGGACAAAGCTGATGGAGTACATTGAAATGCCGCAGCATCCGTTTTTCATAGGGACGCAAGCCCATCCTGAATTCAAGTCAAGGCTCGGAAATCCGTCTCCTATATTTTATGGATTTGTCAAAAGTGCGCTTCAGAAATAAAGCATTGAGCACACTTTTGAGCATGCTCGGAAATCATAGCTATTAATTATGTACTCTTGTGATTTCCGACATGTTAAGGCTTGCTTTAGATAAAAAGCTTTATTAACAGCTCTTTTTTCTATCAGGTATTCTTTAATGTTGGGGTAATTTTATGGAACATCAAAATCAAGAGCAAAAAAAATCATTCAGGCAGTCTGTTTATGAATTTTATGACAAGAAATACAAGAAGCTTCTCATAATTCCTTTTCTCATACTTCTTTTTTCGCTTGGGCAGATTGCTTACCAGATGCACAGTACAGGAGATTTTCTAATCAAAGACATTTCATTGAAAGGGGGAGTGACTGTCACAATCCCTTACGAAAAGAATTTTGATGCATCGCAAATTGAAAAGCAGCTGCATTCGCAATTTCCCCATAACGACATTGTTGTCAGGACTTTGAGAACTTCTGGCACGGTTGTCGGGCTTATAATTGAAGCAGACATTGACGGCAACAACAAGGCGGATGTTAATAAAATGCTGTCGTCAATAGGGAATTCCCTTAGCATAGATTTGGCAAAAGTGAATTACGGCATCGAAATAATAGGATCTTCGCTTGGAGCAAGCTTTTTTAGGGAATCAATAAGCTCCCTATATGTAGCTTTTTTATTTATGGGTTTGGTGGTATTTTTATTTTTTGGGACAAATCTGTACTATAAAATTTTGTGCACATTTTTAACAATTTTAGCCGTGTTATTTATTTTCGCATCCCAAAATTTCCTATTCCATTTCATTTCTTATGTGCTGGGAATAGTCTTGATGGCACTATATTTCATTGACAGCATTCCGAGCCTCGCAATCATCATTGCAGCATTTTCAGATATTGTATTTGCGCTTGCAGTTGTAAATCTGATGGGTATGAGAATAGGAACAGCAGGAATTGCCGCATTCCTTATGCTAATAGGATATTCGGTTGACACGGACATTCTGCTTTCTGTCAGGGTTTTGAAAAGAAAGGAAGGCTCTGTCATGGACAGGATAATAAGCTCGATAAAAACAGGAATGACAGAGACTATGACAGCATTGGTTGCTGTTGTAGTTGCCATGTTTGTCACCCAAAGCGATGTCATAAGGCAGATAATGATTATCTTGTTTATTGGCCTGATTGCAGACATATTCAACACATGGATTCAGAATGTAGGGCTGCTAAGGCTTTATGTTGAAAGGCAGGCAAAGAAAGGAAAAATAATATGAACCACAGAATAAAAAAGCTATTAACAAACTGGAGAGTAATAATTCTTGTAGGGTTTATTATTTTGTCAATAATAGCAATTCACCCGACTTTAAACAAGGGAGTTGCAATTAGGAGCGTAACAACAAACAGCTCTGCAAGCATTGCAGGAATACCTCAGCCAAAGCCAAATATACAGCCGGTTGCAAGGGAAAGGATTTTGTCAATCAACAACAATCCAGTTAACAATGCCGAAGACTTCGACAAGTATACATCTAAATTAGCATCAATCAAGCCACTGCAAATAAAGACATCAAATGCAATATACAAGGTTACTCCAAAGGAAATTTTTGAAACAATTGAATTGAACGAGACTGAGGAAAAGAACGTCATTGAAACAATACAGAAAAATGTTACAATAAACGGCACAATTCAAATAATAAATGACACGATTACCAAAATAATTATTGTTCCGAAGATAAAACAGGTAAGCAAAGGATTTGAAGATTTAGGAATGAGGGTTTATGACGCACCAACAACAAATATAAGAAAAGGATTGGACTTACAAGGAGGGACAAGAGTTCTGCTTCAGCCTGAAGAAATACTTGACGCTGACAAGCTTGGTGTTTTGCTTGACAACATGAAGGAAAGGCTTAACGTCTATGGATTGAGCGACATTGTTGTAAGGGATGCAAAGGATTTGACGGGAAACCAATACATTGTCGTTGAAATTGCAGGCGCGACAGAAGAAGAAATAAAAGACCTGCTTGCAAAGCAGGGTAAGTTTGAAGCCAAGATTGGCAACAAAACAGTTTTCAGTGGCGGGCAGGATATTGTGTATGTTGCGAGAAGCGCCAATGAAGCAGGCATAGACCCTAATTCCGGCTGCGGGCCGAATGGGCAGCAATGGTTTTGCAGGTTCAGATTTTCAATCACATTAAGCAATGATGCTGCGCAAAGGCAGGCAGATATAACAAAAAATATTGATATTGTTCATGATCCTACTTCGCAGAGAAATGATTATCTCAGCGAAAAACTAGATTTGTTTTTGGATAACAAAAAGGTTGATGAATTAAACATAGGGGCAGACCTGAAGGGGCAGGCGGCAACGCAAATTGCAATTTCAGGCTCGGGGATTGGGGCAAACCAGCAGGAGGCAATTTTTAATTCATTGCAAAACATGAAAAGGCTTCAGACAATACTCATTACAGGCTCATTGCCTGTGAAGCTGGACATTGTAAAGACTGATGCAATAAGCCCTGTTCTTGGAGAAGGCTTTGTAAAGAACGCAATTCTAATGTCGGTGCTTGCAATACTATCTGTAGCGATTGTGATTGGCATAAGGTATAGAAAACTTCTGATTGCAATTCCCATACTTGTGACAATGCTTTCTGAAGTCCTGATAATGCTTGGGGTTGCCGCATTCATAGGCTGGAACATTGATATGGCAGCAATCGCAGG
>CAYNCK010000075.1:0-73990 GCA_964396095.1 uncultured Methanosarcinales archaeon | reverse complement strand
TCTTGCCAGATTGATTATAGCGAAAACCCGCTTTGACAAAATCTGTAGAATTTTTGCAGAAAATACATTTTGTCATAAGTATCACCTCAAAACTTTTAGAGATGAGCTTATATATAAACATGCCGAAGATTAAATACTATCCTATTACTAATAAAATTAAATTTATAAATATTATAGCCAATGCAGCTGCACCTCCAGTTATCCCTAATTTCCCAAAACCAAATATGAATTGAACAACAATGGCAAGAATAACTGTGATGAAAAATGAGAGTAAAGAACCATATATGAGTCCTTTCCCAATTGCAGTCTTTTTGTTGATATTAGATTTTTTGGAGTAGTATCTAATTAAATTGACTGGAATAGTAATTGAAATAATAAAAGACAAAATCATAAAATAACTAAAAATATCGCCAGAATCTATCCTGCGTTTTATTTCGATTATGACTATTTAATACTTTTTATTTTATTCAATGTTCTGTAATAAAGCCAACATTTAAAACCTTTTCCCAATTTCTTCTTTTTGGTGATTTTTAATGGCATTCGGGAAATTTGACAAGAGCTTGGATAAGGAAATATTTTCAGAAGTAATACCATTCGAGACAACAAGAATAACTGTCGGTGTTTTCTCTTACAATGACGGCGAGAAGAAAATGCAGGTTTCAAGGGAAAACATGAACCAGGACGGCGAATGGAGCTTTGCAAAATTAGGCAGAATGTTCAAGGACGAGGCTGAGAAAGTCATTCCGGTTATGCAGAAAGCGCTGAAGAGCATGTAAAAAGATTAAATAATTTTTGTCAGATCAAACTCCCCTTTCGGTTCCTCTCTAATTAACAATAGCTCGTAGCTTTTTATAAAATCAGGGAACTGTTCTTTCATTTGTTTTAGTTGCTTATCTGCTGCCTCATAATTTTCTGCATCAAGCTCAATTTCAAGCATCCAAGGACCTATTTTTTGCTCATAATGGAAGATGTTGCCCTCATTAATGCAATATTCCTTCAAGGCTTTATTTTTTTTGTCTGTATAGTCTTTTATATATAAAATTGATTTGTAGAAGCTCAATCCTATTTTACTCACGTCGAGTTGCAGCCGGAATCTGTTTATAATTCCATTTTTAATTAAATTTTTTAACCTGTAGGCAACAATTCTTTGTGTTAAACTTGTATGTTTTGCAAGTTCTGTTGATGAAAACCTTGCATTTTGTGATATTATTTTTAAAATTTTAATATCTTCTTTGTCCAATTTGGGCGTTTCAATAGTTTTATACCATGTAATCCCAATTCCAGGTTTGTTGAGAAAATACCCTCTTGATATTATTTCCACTTCTACGTGTGCCGCTATGCTTTGATTCAGAATGTATTTGTCAAATTTAATGCGGACATCGTTTACTATTGAATAAAATTCCTTGACATTTTTAACGCATAAGCTGTAGATTAGATTCCATTTCCCTGAGCATTTGGCAACCCACCAAGTTTTCTCGATACCACATAAATAATTTACAATTTCATTTTCTTCTTTATCTGTCGTATTTTGCAGTTCGACATAGACATTCCAGATCATTAATCCTAATTTGCCTGCATCAAGAAATGTAAGGTAATTTTTGATTAAGCCGGATTTTTCCATCCTTTTCAGCCTGTATTCTATAACTGCAGGGCTTGCCCTTACTTTCTTGGCTAATTGCGTTAAGGGCTGTCTGGCATTTATGTCAAGTTCGCAGAGAAGTTTTTTGTCTATCATGCTTAGCTTTAGTGGATTTTCTTTCATATTTTTATAATTAATTACATTTTATATATAAATTTTGTTAT
This sequence comes from uncultured Methanosarcinales archaeon, assembly GCA_964396095.1. Lineage (GTDB taxonomy): Archaea > Nanobdellota > Nanobdellia > Woesearchaeales > GW2011-AR4. The sequence continues at coordinate 72,187 of CAYNCK010000075.1, read as the reverse complement.
TTATTATAGATATTAGATAGAAATATTAAAATATCTGATATTATTTGTTACTGCTAAATAATAAATTTTTATTATTTTGGGGGAAATATGTCAGACTTAGAAAACAAATTAAAGTTAACTGATGGCCAGAGTGAAGTTGGACTTAACAATTTGTTGATTCAATTAAGGAAAGCTAAAAAGGAAAGGAGATATGAACGCTTAAGTGTGGCAACTGAACTAGTAAAACCATTTCTCGCATGTACAGCGGTAATTGCCGGTGCTGTTGGTTTAAGTTATTACATTTTTAACGATAAAGAAATAGCTCATAATATTGGTCTTATTGTTACAATACCAACTGGAATGTGGATGGGTTTTCAATACCTTGACATGTTTTTTGAACTTCCTAAAGTTAAAAAAGACTTTTTGGATATGTCGTACAATATTAATAATATCAAGAATGAAATTAAGGAAAAATATAGGTTATTAAAAACATAAAATGGCAACAAAAATTACTATAGTTGATAGAAGCTATAAAGAGCAAGAATTTGGATATTGTATAGAGCGTGCAGGAGATGTATTAAAAAGATTAATAAAAGATTATCCTATAGCAAAGTATAAAGATTTTTCAATGCCTCTTTTTATGTCTCACTATGAAGAATGGCACGGAAACAATAAAGAGGAAAATTTGTGGGGGTTAAGCATTCAAGATTCTACTGCCGATTTTGGAACAATAAATTTATCACTTGATGTTGTCAGAAGTTTAGCTGGGATGCGAAGTGGTACACTTTCTCTTCCGATGAGCCATGCCGGAAGCATACCTTATGGGTTGTCAATACAGGTGCCATTGATAGTAACAGCAACATTGGACAATGTGGTTGAATGCTTGCAATTTCAATATCAAGTTGAAAAAATGAGAAACGAACATCTTTACATGGAATCTGTACCTCCAAAGGATTTACACATGGGAATGCGATCTCTACAAAACAAGTATATCACAAGAGAATTTAATATGTCAATTTATGGCTTTCTACAATCTGAGCTTCTTAATGCTGCTATGGAGATAATAACAAATTATGGTACAATTGAAGAAGCTAATCTTCCACCAGATGTAGATTTAGGGCATTTAGTTTCTTTAGATAAGAAATTTTTAAGCTGGGTTGAAGCAGCTGAAGTTTTAGCTCCTGATTTAGCAGAAGTGGCAAAAAAGGAAAAAATTAAGATACTGGGATATGAATTAAGATATAAGGGATGCCCTGATTCCAGTGTTATACTAAGGGTGGAGTTTGGAAAGAATTCACAAGAAAGAGTTTTAGTTTGGAAAAATACAAAAACTTCTGATGTAATAAAATCTTAAAAAATAAGTGGATAAAAACATGTGTAACATAAAAAATAAACATTTTTAAAAGCAATTGATTTCTGATAAGTTTATGCGCCGGTAGCTCAGCTTGGAGGAAGATTATTTTCGAGCAAATAGAGCGAAAGGTTCCTAACCTTTAGGCCGGGGGTTCGAATCCTCCCCGGCGCGTTTTCTCATATGGCAATCTTTATATATACCTACTAAATACTTACTATTTATTATTGCTTTATCTTTTAACTTATGGAAATAAGAAACATCCAAAAAACAGGCGACATGCACTATCTTTACCTGCCAACTTCATGGTGCAGGGAGCACAAGATAGGCTCCAAGGCAAAAGTCAGCATAGAGCAGAGCAGCGACGGGACATTAATAATCTCCCCGCAACTGGCTGAAAAGAAGCTGAAAAACCTGAAGTTCAATATTTCTGAAGACGATCAGGAAATAATTCACAAGCTGGTTGTTGCGTGCTACATAAACCCGGTAAACTCATTTGAAATAAACTTTGAGAAGGAGATGGACTATACGAAGCTCCTAAACCAGAAAAGGCTCATCAGCCTTGAGTCTGTTGAGATTGACAAGAAGCAAATAACCTGCAACGGCACAATTTCTGTGAGCGACCCTGAATCTTTGCTTAAGACAATGACAAAAAAGATCAAGAACATGATAACTGTAATGCAGAATAATTACGACAAGGAGCTGATTGAAAGGTACGAGGATGAGATAGACAGGAGCAAGATGCTTATTGACAAGTCAGTTATAAGCTCACTCGCTTTTGAGAGAAACACAAGGCTGAAAACTATCGACCTTTACTATATCTCATTAATATCCAAGGATCTTGAAAGAATGGTTGACCATCTCATCTGCGTGAGCAGCAGGGAATCAGATTTTTTGAGCCTGGTTTATGATGTTATAGAACAGCTCCAGAATATTATAGAAAACACAATCTCATTGAACCACAAGACAGCGCTTCAGTTCATAAAAAAAACTGCAAAAATAAAAAGCCTTGAAGTCAAGGACATAAAGAGCTATGACAAGGAAAGGATAAGGCTTTCCCTGACAACTATTGCAGAAGTTATAACGGATTGGGCAATAACACGGGAAATAGAAAAATAATTATTATTTTGGCTTCATAAGCTCATATTGCACCGCCATTGTAACCCTGCCGACTATAAGACCGATAACAAACACAATAAAAAATTTAGCATAAACAATAAAATGCTCGGACATCAAGTTAATTGCCAGTGTCTTGGTGATAAACTAAACCCATGGAAATACCATATAACAAATATTATAAATATATCCAATAAAGTACATACAAATGTTTTCCATATAATAAATAGGCATATATTATTAAGGAAATGCCCTGCCTGTTTATGGGGGAAATGGTGAAATGAAAGAAGAGGAAAGTCATATGGATACGGAAGTTCTTATGGAAATCAGGGATGCTGAGAAAAAGGCAGATGATATAATAGAAAGAGCTAAGGGAGAAAAGGACTCAATAATCCAAGAAGCATCGCTTAATTCCTCAAAACTGCTTGAATCAAAGGAAGATGAAATAATAAAGCAGCAGGAAAAAAAACTGTCGGAATTCAGGGACAAGTCAAAGCTGATAAAAGAGGAAAAAATATCTGAGTCAAGGAATACAATAAAACAGCTGAAGTCAAATGCAGACAAAAATGCTGCAAAGGCTGTTGATTTTGCCATGAAAAAATTTGAGGAGATGGTTTAGATGCTTACCCCTTCCAGCATGAGCAGAGTTGTGATAACCGGCCCCAAAAGCATCCAAGAAGACATAATCAAGGAATTGCACAGCCTGAAAATTCTTCACATTGTGGATCATACAAAAAGTGAGCTTGCCGACATAGGAAACCCCTTGGAAAGCGCTGCCAAGCTATCAGAAATACTTGTAAAAGTCCGTTCACTGATTTCTTTGCTTGGAGTTAAAAAAGAAGATTATGATTTTGAGCTGAAAAAAGGAATGCTCGAGATACAGTCAACTGCAAAAAAACTGAGCGACGAGCTGAATGTAAATCTTGATGAAATCAAAAAAATTGACGAAACGCTTTCAAGAAATGAATTGATAAGGCAGGAACTTGATATATTGAAAGGCATCAACATTGCGCTTGAGGCGCTTTCCTCATATAAATCGCTTGCATATTTTGCAGGCTACCTCAAGGGAAAAAATGGCCATGAATTGCTGAAGGGGGAGCTTGAGGAAACAACTGCAAAGTTCATGCTCCTGCAAAACCCGACAAGCAAGGGAAATTTAATAATTTTATTCATTGACACAAAAAACAAAGACAGCGCAATTTCTATCATGCAGAAAATAGGATTCAATCCTGTGAATTTCCTAAACTTAAGCGGCTTGAAAGGACTTGCTTCTAACAATATCAGAAAGCTTGATGAAGATACAGTAAGATTCATCATGAAAAAAGATGAAATAGGAATAAAACTTGGAAACCTAAGAAATAATTACAGCTCTTTCCTTCTTGCATCTGAAGATTTCCTTAAGGATCAGCTCGAAAAGGCAGAGGCGCCATTGAAGTTTGCATCAACAAAATCAAGCTTTCTTGTCAAAGGATGGGTGCCGAGCGACGGATTAAATAAATCTATTGACAGGCTGAACAAGGTTTCAAAAAACAGGATATTCGTGCAGTTCGAGCCTGCCAAGAAAAGCGACAAGGTTCCTGTCAAGCTCAAAAATAACAGGTATTCGAAGCCATTTGAATTTTTTCTGGACTTATACAGTATGCCTACTTACAAGGAGATTGATCCTACTTTTTTCATATTTTTGACTTTCCCGATTTTGTTTGGAATGATGTTAGGGGACATTGGCTACGGGCTGGTGAGCTTTCTGATTTTCTGGATTTTGAAAATGAAAATGCCTAAAGCAAGAAACCTTATGAATATATTAATTCTGGCTTCCCTTGTTTCAGTCTTGTTTGGGATTTTGTTTGGAGAATTTTTCGGCTTAGAGAAAATAGGTAATATAGAATTGTGGCACCTGATAAGCAGAGAAAAGGAAATGTTCACATTGATGTACCTAGCAATTGGAATAGGGGTTGTTCATCTGAATGGGGGATTAATAATAGGTTTTATTAACGAATTGAGAGCGCATGGATTCAGGCATGCATTTTTCGGTAAAGTCAGCTGGTTTGTATTGGAGACTGGCATTGTTTTTATTGCCTTGTCAATTTTTAAGAAAATAATCATATCCTGGGTGGTTGGAGCCGCAATAATCTTCCTTTCGCTTATCATGTTATTTATAGGTGAAGGAGTTAAAGGCCCGATAGAGTCCCTTAGCATAATAACAAATGCCCTTTCATACGCAAGGCTTATGGCAATAGGATTGTCTTCAGTCATTTTGGCTGCAATAATCAACGATGAATCAGGACAATTTTTCCATAAAGGCGGCTTATTTATTTTTGCAGGAGTCTTGGTTTTGGTCGTAGGGCATGCAATAAATTTAATGCTCGGCCTTCTTGGAAGCTTTTTGCATTCATTAAGGCTGCATTATGTTGAGTTTTTTTCAAAATTTTTCCATGGAGGCGCTGAAAAGTACAATCCCTTTGGAATGGGGGGGTAAAATTTCAATACAAGGCAATCATTAAAAAACTAAAACAAAAAACAAATAAAATAGCTAAAATAAAAATCATAATAATTAAGTCAATAATAAAAAATAAAAATTGAATTAAAACATTCGGGGGAATTGACATTAAACATGTCAGACCCCCTCATGTTAAAAATATTCGGAGGTAAAAAATGGCAGTAGACATTTCAACGGGATTGGTTGCATTGGCGTCAGGCATTGCAATAGGATTGAGCGCAATAGCAGCAGCATTGGCCGAAAAGGAAATCGGGGTTGCTGCGGTAGGGGCGATGGCTGAGAAGGAAGAGTTGTTCGGCAAGGGATTAATCCTTACAGTTATTCCGGAAACCATAGTCATCTTTGGGCTGGTTGTAGCCATACTGATTTTGAACCTTGCAAAGTAACATCAATCAAAAATGGGACTTGAAGCTGTAAAGGAAGAGGTATTGAATAGTGCAAAGGAGCAGTCTAACTCCATTATTGCAGACGGCAGAAAGGAAGCCAGCAGGCTGATGAAGGATGCTGAGAAAAAAATAGAGGAGCTGAAAAGCAAAAGCGAGGCAGAACTGAAAAAAAGCTGCGATGCAATAAAGCGGAAAGAAATTGCATCTGCAGAGCTTGAAGCCAAGAAAATGCTTCTTGACACAAAAAAGCAAATCATAGATTCTGTCTTTGAAGAAGCTGCCAGAAGCCTTCAAGGCCTTGACGACAGAAAAAGAGAAGGATTTATCAAAAAGCTTTTTGAAAAAGCAAAAAAAGACCTTGATGTGGCTTTTGTTTACTGCAGCAAGAATGACGCAAAATTCCTGAAGGGAGTGAATGTTGAACCGGCAAATATTGCCGGCGGAATAATTGCAGAGAACAAGGAAAAAACAATAAGAGTAAATTACAGCTTCGATACAATCCTGCAAAGCGTAAAAGAAACGGAATTGCAGAATATTAGCAAGATATTATTTGGGTAAAATGCTGAAACTAAAGCATGCAGAGGAAATTGAAAAAGTGAAGCTAGGCTATTATCCTTATACCTATGTAAGGACTGTTGTGATGCGGGCGCTTCTTTTTAAAAAGGAAAGCTACCAAAAGATGCTGAAGATGTCATTCAGCGAGATTGCAAAGATTCTGCAGGAATCAAGCTACAAGAAAGAAATCAGCTCATTGGCAGCAGAACATTTAGGAGCTGACCTGATTGAACTGGCCCTGAATAGGAATCTCGCAGAATCCTTCAAGAAGCTGATAAGAATTTCATCTTATGAGCTTGGCTTGCTGATAAAAGAGTACGCAAAAAGAAAGGACATTGAGGATTTGAAGACAATAATAAGGGGAAAATTCACAAATGCAGATGAAAAAATAATACAGAATTCAATTACAGGGGCAGGCACTTTGAATTATGATTTTTTGATTTCACTAATTAAAAAGGAATCTGTTGAGGATATCCTGAGAAACAACCAGCTTGTAAACTTTGTTTTTTTCAAGGACGCATTGAAGGATTTCAGCGAAAAGAAAAATCTGGCTGCAATAGAAAATACGCTCGACCGGCATTATTATTCGCATGTCATAAAATTTTCAGGAATGCTTCCGAAGCAGGGAAACCTTTTCAAAAATTTTCTGCTGAAAGAAGTCGAAATGCTGAACCTGCTCACACTGCTTAGGCTAAAGAAGGCAAAATCCAGCATGGAATCAATAAAGGGATTTCTTATCCTTACAGGGGACAAGGCGAAGGATGCAAAAATACTCGGATTGGCAAATTTAGAAGGCATTGACGAGCTTTCAAATGCGCTTGCAAAGGCATATTACAAGAATATAATTGCAAACGGAATTGAGGCGTACAAAAAAACAGGCTCATTAATAAAGCTTGAAATTGATCTTTACAAGCATCTCCTTAGGCAGTCAATTTTATCGCTTCATCAGCACCCTCTGTCAATTGACACGATACTTGGCTACATGTTTGCCAAGGAAATTGAAGTCAGGAATCTGAAAATTATCATCAAGGGAAAACAGCTTGGCCTGAGCGAAGAGTTCATAGAAAGCCAGATGGTCTATGATGATTAAGATACAAATAAAAAGTCAAATCAAAATGAATTTCAGATATTTTTTTAAAAATTTTATTGCACAATAAATTTATGGAATGCGTCAACTGTTCAGCGCAATAAGCACTAGAAGAATAAACTAAAGGTGAACTTCAACAAAAATATTCAATAAAATCCATTAACGAACAACATTAAAACAAAAATCCAATTAATAAGATTAAAAAATTTAATATCACTCCAAGTGAGATTCGAACGATGAGTGAGAATAAAAACAAAAATGGTAAAAATTGCAGTTGCCGGGCAAAGCGAATTTGTCGTTGGCTTTCAGCTCGCAGGAATAAGGGACTCAGTTGAGCTAAGCCAAAAGCCTTTCAATGAGCTTAAGGCGCTAAAAAGCAGAAAGGAAATCGGGATTGTTATTGTAGACGAGAAAATAATGGAAGGGCTTGAGCCTCATGAAAGAACAGAGATAGAGGCATCTGTTGACCCGGTCTTTATTCCTGTATCAACGAAGGTCGAGCAGGACAGCCTGAAAAAACTGATCAAGAAATCAGTTGGAGTTGATTTGTGGAAATGAAAACTTTAATTTTTTACAGGTGGTAAAATGGAAAAAGGCGTTTTGTACAGGATTGCAGGCCCTGTTGTAGTGGCAAAGGGCATCAAGCCTAGAATGTATGATGTTTGCAGGATTGGAAATGAAAAATTGATGGGAGAAGTTATTCAGATTGATGGTGATAAAGTAATCATACAGGTTTACGAAGACACGTCTGGAATAAAGCCCGGAGAGCCGGTTGTAAATACAGGAGAGCCGTTGAGAGTTGAGCTTGGGCCTGGAATGCTTGGCAGTATTTATGACGGCATACAAAGGCCGCTGCCTGTCCTTATCAAGCAGATGGGTGACTTCATTAAAAGGGGAGTGGATGCACCGGGTCTTGATCAGGAAAAAAAATGGGATTTCAAGGCTGCTGCAAAAAATGGTGATGTTGTTGCACCAGGACAAACAATAGGGGAAGTTGAAGAGAATCCAGGAATAATGCATAAAATTATGGTTCCACCAAATCAAAAAGGAAAGATTGTTGAAATAAAATCAGGAAAATTTACGGTTAATGATATTATAGGAAAGCTTGACAATGGCTTTGAATTAAGGTTAAAGCATAATTGGCCTGTAAGAATTCCGCGGCCTGTTGCATCAAAGTTAAAGCCCGATGCCCCATTAATCACCGGTCAGCGAGTTTTTGATGCATTGTTTCCATTGGCAAAAGGAGGAGTTGCTGCTATTCCTGGCCCTTTTGGTGCAGGAAAAACCGTTTCGCAGCAGCAGCTTGCAAAGTGGAGTGATGCTGATATTATTGTTTATGTCGGATGCGGGGAACGGGGAAATGAAATGACCGAAGTTTTGACTGAATTCCCGCAGCTTACTGATCCAAGAAGTGGCAAGCCTTTGATGAACAGGACTGTCTTGATTGCAAACACCAGCAACATGCCGGTTGCAGCAAGGGAGGCGAGCATTTACACAGGCATTACAATTGCAGAATACTATCGGGACATGGGATATTCTGTTGCATTGATGGCAGACTCGACTTCAAGATGGGCGGAAGCAATGAGGGAGATTTCATCAAGGCTGGAAGAAATGCCGGGAGAAGAGGGATATCCTGCTTACTTGTCAACAAGATTGGCGCAATTTTATGAAAGGGCCGGAAGAGTCATTCCGCTTGGCACAAAAAAGGAAGGAAGCGTCAGCGTCATAGGGGCAGTATCACCTCCTGGGGGAGATTTTTCAGAGCCTGTTACACAAAGCACTTTGAGAGTCACAAAAGTTTTCTGGGCGCTTGATGCAAAGCTTGCGCAGAGAAGGCATTTCCCGTCAATAAACTGGCTCACATCTTATTCGCTGTACTTAAGCACGCTGGAATCATGGTATTCAAAAAATGTTGCTTCTGACTGGCACATTTTAGTCGCAGAGATGATGAGTATCTTGCAGGAAGAGGATAAACTATTGGAGATTGTCCAGCTTGTTGGTTCAGATGCATTGCCTGAAAGGCAGCAACTGACTTTGCAGGTTTCAAGATTGATTAGGGAAGTCTTGCTGCAGCAGAATGCATTCCATGAGATTGACACGTTCTGCGAGCTGAAGAAAACTTACAGCATCATGAAATTTATAATAACTTTTTCAAGGCTGGCAAATTCTGCATTGGACAGCGGCGTGAGATTGCAGCAAATATTGGCAGCAAAATCCAAAGACAGGCTTGGTGAAGTTAAATTTGTCAAGGAATATGAAAAACTGCTTGATGAACTGAAAATCCAGATGGAAAAAGAGCTAAAAGCTTGAGAGTGATTACAATGAAGGAATACAAGACAATAACACAAATTAAGGGGCCTTTGATTTTTGTCGAGAAGACGGAGCCTGTAGGCTATGCTGACATAGTTAAGATTGCATTGTCAAACGGCGATGTAAAAAACGGGCAGGTACTGGACACAAGCGATGACATTGTTGTAGTGCAGATATTTGAGGGAACATCGGGAATTGATGTCGAGAGCAGAGTAAAATTTCTTGGCGATACATTAAAGCTGAATGTCTCAAAAGACATGCTTGGGAGAGTTTTAAACGGAAGCGGCAAGCCGATTGACGGCGGCTCAGAAATTATTCCTGAAAAAAGATTAGATATTATAGGAGCTGCAATCAATCCTTTTTCGAGGGCATCCCCGCACGATTTTATCCAGACAGGAGTTTCTACAATTGATGCAATGAACACACTAGTCAGGGGGCAAAAGCTGCCTATATTTTCGGGTTCTGGACTCACACACAGCGAGATTGCGCTTCAAATTGCGCGACAGGCAAAAGTCATTGGAAAGCAGGAAAATTTTGTAGTTATATTTGCAGCTATGGGCATCACAAATGAGGAAGCACAATACTTCATGAGCGATTTTGAGCAGACAGGGGCTTTGGAAAGGAGTGTAGTTTTTTTGAACCTTGCAAATGACCCTGCTGTTGAAAGATTGGTGACACCCAGAATGGCATTGACTGCCGCCGAATATTTTGCGTATGAGCATGACGCACATGTACTTGTCATTTTAACGGATATGACAAATTATTGCGAATCATTGAGGGAGATTGGCGCTGCAAGGGAAGAAATTCCCGGAAGAAGAGGATATCCCGGTTATATGTACACAGACCTTGCAACGATTTACGAAAGGGCCGGCGTCATAAAAGGAAAGAAAGGGAGCGTTACACAAATCCCGATTCTGACGATGGTTGGAGACGACATAACACACCCCATTCCTGATTTGACAGGATATATTACAGAAGGGCAGATTGTGCTTTCAAGGGAATTGCACAGAAAAGGAATTTATCCGAGCATTGATGTCTTGCCGTCATTGTCAAGGCTGATGAATCTTGGAATCGGAAAAGAAAAGACAAGGGAAGATCATAAGCAAGTAAGCGATCAGATGTATGCTGCTTACGCTGAAGGAAGGGACATGAGAGGATTGGTTGCAATTGTCGGCGAGGAAGCATTGAGCGACAGGGACAAGAAACTGCTCAAATTTGCCGCCGAATTCGAGGATAAGTTTGTAAGGCAGAAAAGGGAAGAGGACAGGAGCATAGCAGAAACACTTGACCTTGGATGGAAATTGCTGGGCATACTGCCTGAAAATGAGCTGACAAGAATAAGCCCCGAGCTTAAGAAGAAATACTACAAGGGAGAGTAGAAAGAATTTTTTATAATTATTATTTTTTTAAATATTATAGGATTTATTTTTTGAAAAAGTTTAATTGAATTGCGCCTATTGTCCAGCGCGAGAATAGCTAAAACATTAAATTCGATAGAATAATAAAAAATAAATTAAATCCGTTCGCTTCGCTCACAATTGTTAGTGCTCGGCAAAATCTTTCCTTTCAATCGATTTTGCCTCTCCTATTTATAAAAATAAAAAATTTAAAATAAAATAATCTAATAAAAACCTAACATTTAAAATAAACAATTAAAATGGCACAGGATATAAAGCCGACAAGAAGCGAACTTCTCAAGCTGAAGAAGCAGATTAAGCTGGCAAAATCAGGATACAGCCTGCTTAAGAAGAAAAGAGACGGATTAATTCTGGAGTTTTTTGAAATTCTAAAAAAGACAAGAACCTTGAGGGAAGAGCTCGTTAATGAGTATAAATCCGCTCTTGAAAAAATGAACATTGCAAGAGCGCTTGAAGGTGATTTAAAAGTAAAGTCAATTGCGCTCGCAATTCACGACATTCCGGATGTAAAGTTAACAACAAAAAATATTATGGGAGTAAAAGTGCCGAAAATAGGGAGCTCTGAAATCCAGAAGGCTTTCATGGAAAGGGGATATGGTATTTACAATTCGTCTGCAATTGATGAGGCGGCTGCAGCATACGAAAAAGTTGTCGAGAAAATAATTCTTGCAGCCGAAATAGAAACCTCTATGAGAAAGCTTCTTAACGAAATTGAAAGGACAAAAAGAAGGGTTAATGCCCTTGAGTTTGTATTAATACCCAATCTTGAGAAAGTAAAATCATTCATCCAGCTCAGGCTTGAGGAAATGGAACGCGAGAACATCTTTAGGATGAAGAGGATAAAGGCAAAGGCTTAGGGGTTTTTTAATTAACTCATCGGTAAAATTTCTTGATAATGGGAAAGAGCAAAAAACAAAAAATACTTTATTGGACTAGCATTTCATTCGCAATCATAAATATTGCAATTGCTTTTATTTTTTTTATTTACCTGTATTTTTGGATTAAAGCGAGAATTTAAAAACAAAAAACTTTAAAACTAATCCAAATGAGCTTCTATTATGCAGAAATTTTTCACGCTTAAAGACCTGGATGTCAAGGGAAAAAGAGTTCTTGTAAGATTTGACTTTAATGTGCCTCTTGACAAAAAGACAAATGAGATTGCAGATGACAAAAGAATAAGGGAAAGCCTCCCTACAATAAAATTCCTAATTGAAAGAAATGCTAAGGTCATACTATGCTCCCATCTTGGAAGGCCTGACGGAAAAATTGTTGAAGCTTTGAAAATGGACAAGATTGCTTTAAGGCTGCAGCAGCTGTTAAACATAAAAATAAAAAAATTGTATAAATGTATCGGAGAATATGTACTGGGGGAAGTGAATAAGATGAAGGATGGGGAAATAATTTTGCTTGAGAATCTGAGGTTTTATCCTGAAGAAGAGGCAAATGACGCGAATTTCTCAAAACAGCTTGCTGCCCTTGCAGACATGTACGTTAACGATGCATTCGGAACATGCCACAGGGCGCATGCATCCACTTATGGGGTTGCAAAATACATTAAGTCAGCTGCCGGATTTCTTGTCGAGAAGGAATTAAAAATTATGGGCAAGGCATTGGAGAATCCTGACAAGCCGTTTATTGGAATATTAGGCGGGGCAAAAATCTCTGACAAAATAAAAGTTATTGAAAATCTACTTTCCAAAGTTGACAATATCTTGATTGGAGGCGCAATGGCTTTGACATTCCTGAAAGCGCAGGGGAAAAATGTCGGGTCATCTAAAGTTGAAAATGAGTCCATTGAATTGGCAAAAAAATTGCTGAAAAACCCGAAGATTGAGCTGCCGAGCGATTTAGTTGTTGCTGACAAGCTCGATCCAAATGCAAATTCCAAAGTTGTTGGCGTTGATGATATCCCTGAGGGGTGGATGGGACTAGACATAGGCCCAAAAGCAGTAGAAAATTATAAAAACATTTTGAAAAATGCGAAGACTGTCTTATGGTCAGGGCCGCTTGGTGTTTTTGAGTTTGACAAATTTGCATATGGTACAAAGGAGATTGCAAGATTTTTATCAACACTAAAAGCAGTCACAATTGTTGGCGGAGGTGATTCTGCTGCGGCTGTAGAGAAATTTGGATATGCAGACAAATTGATGCATGTAAGCACCGGCGGAGGTGCGTCTCTTGAGTTCTTTGAGGGTAAGAAACTGCCAGGAATTCATGCATTGGAAGAAAGCTACAAGAAATTTCGAAAATCCTGAAATAAAAATCCCAATAGCCCAAAGTAGCTGGGTATTTTTAAAGTTATGAATTCCCATGAATATAAAATAATCGGTTTTCCAAAACCCAATCATCGCAAGCGATGGGGAATTCCTAACAATTAACAGGAAACCTTAACTTCCTCATTAAATATTGTTTTCATAGAATTTTCAATATCACTTCTCACATTTTCAATAAATCTGTTCATGCTTAATGAATCACTTTTTAGCTTCTCATATTCCTCGCTGAATTTTTCTATACTAATATTTATTTTTTCCAAATTGCGGTTGAAATTCCTGAATTTTTCAGTAACACCGGACAGTTTCATTTTATGGTCAATTTCCTCCACTTCAGATTTAAATGAAAAATACTTTTTTATGAATTGCCCGATAAATTCCTTGCTTAACCTCCTGATTTCCTCCACTGCTTTTTCTTTTTTCCTGTCGTCAACCTGAATTTTGCCTTCGTTCAGTAATTCAGCAAGCTTCCCTAGGATTTCCAAAATAACAAGATTTTTGTCGCTAATTATTGCTTCAATGGGGTTTTTCAGATAGTCCAAAACAAATTCCTCATGCTCGAATGCGACGTGGCTGTATTTACGCAATGGCCTTTCCAAAACAGAAAATGACTGCAATATAATATTTTGGTCATTATAAAATGCAACTATCTTTGATTTTTTTTCTTCATTAAGCTTCAGGAAGTTATTGTGCTCATCGCTTTTATCGAAATTTTCAATACTTGCCAAAGTAGTTTCCTTTTCGGCGCTTACAAGCTTTAATTCTGCTTCCATTCCTTTTAAGTCAATATCGAGGCTTATTTTCTGCCTTATCCTGGACTTTAGATTTTGGGCTTTTTCAACTGCGCTGTTGACAGCGACCATCTTTTTATCATTAAGTATAGATTTTAAATCCCTGAACAGATTGTCAAAATTCCTCAGGTTGCCAGCTATCTTTTCAGTTTCATTTGAAAAAAATTCCTGGAGTATAGTATAACTTCTTAATGTTCCCTTGTTTAATTCATCAATTAATTCATCAAATAACTTGCAGAATTCAACCAGATAGAAGTAATCCTTATTGTTAATTTCAAGATGCCCCAGGAAAGAATTTACCGACCTTATGTAGGCTTTCCTGTTTCCTTCCATGTATTGCTTTGCCTTGAAAGGGATGTTTGGATTTTGCAATTTTGCGTTCTCAAGAACCTCAACATTAATCCTTGCCCTTTGCAGCTCTTCATTAACTTGCATTAAATTTCCTTCAATCCTTATTTTTACATCCTCCAGCAGCGGCTTTGATTTTTCATTAAGCCACTCTTCAAGATTCTGCAGAGGTATATCATATTCCCTTTTTGTATACTGCTTTTCATTTTGAAGTATTTTTTTAAGGAAATTCAGCATTTTACAGTCTTAAATCATTATCTACATATAATTTTTACTATTTTAAAGTGGATGTCATTTAAAAAACAATTATTTCAGAATTTATTCATATCTAAGAGCATCAACCGGCTTCAGCTTCGAAGCTCTATAAGCAGGAATAGCACCTGCGACCATGCCTATGCTTACAGAGATGATCAATGCCTCTATCAAGAGGCTGATTGGAATGACTGTCCTTACACTTCCACCGGGCCCAATGCCCGACAGAAGATTAGGAAGAATTGCAGATATTGAAGAATGCCTAACTCCAAGTTATCCGAGATATTATTCTTTTTCCTGCGTTTCTCAGGATGGCAAAGTTAACAAGCAAAATTACTAAAAAGAATATTAATAGCTTCAATTATAATTTTTAACCTTATCATGCAATTCTATAAATTAACTTAAACTGCACATTTTATTTCTTGTTTCTCAAAACCTTTATAAACCCCTTTATTTTCCCAAATAAAATGGATTTATTGACTTTAGTGATTTCAATAAGCATTCTGGCATTGCTGTTTGCAGCCTATTTAACAAGACAAATTCTAAAGAAAGACACAGGGACACCTGCAATGCTTGATGTTTCAAATGCAATAAAGATTGGCGCAGAGGCTTTTGTCAAGAGGCAGTACACGACAATCGGAATTCTTACAATTGCACTTGCAGTTATTATTTATGGCGTTTATGCATTCTTAAACCAGCAATCGCTTGGATGGAAAACTTCAGTTGCATTTTTGTTTGGTGCGTTCAGCTCTGCATTGGCAGGGATTGTCGGAATGTGGGTTTCTATAAGGACTAATATAAGAACATCTAGTGCTGCAAGAAGAAGCATAAGCGAAGCATTTGTAACTGCATTAAGGGGAGGCGCAGTAACCGGAATTGTGATTGTTTCAATGTCTTTGCTTGGAGTTTCTTTAATATACTTATTTAACTCAAGTCTCGGGGCTCCTGCAAAAGAAATTCCCTTTTTAATTGTAGGATACGGTTTTGGAGCATCATTTGTTGCTTTGTTTGCTCAATTAGGGGGGGGAATTTATACAAAAGCTGCTGATGTGGGTTCAGACTTGGTTGGAAAAGTTGAAAAGGGAATTCCGGAAGATGATCCAAGAAATCCTGCTGTTATTGCTGACTTGGTTGGAGATAATGTCGGAGACTGTGCAGGCAGAGGCGCTGATTTGTTTGAAAGCACTGCAGCCGAAAATATCGGAGCTATGATTTTGGGAGTAGCTTTGTATAAGGAGTTTGGATTGAATGGAATTTTGTTTCCTCTTGTTGCAAGGGCATTTGGATTAATTGCAAGCATAATCGGAGTAATGTTTACAAAACTTAAAAATGAAAATCAGGATCCAATGAATGCATTAAACAGGGGTTATTTAATTACTAGTGTATTAGCTGCAGCTGGATTTTATTTTGCAGTAAAATGGCTGCTGAAAGATAACATGTGGTTCTTTTTTGCGGGAGTTGTCGGAATAATTACCAGTATCTTGATTGTTTTAATAACAGTTTATTACACTGACCACAAATACAAGCCTGTTAAGGATATTGCAAAGGCATCACAAACAGGGCATGGAACTAATATTATTACGGGCTTTGCTGTCGGAATGAAAGCAACAGCTGCTCCTGTAATTGTTTTGTCGCTCGCTCTTCTAATTTCATTTTGGTTAGGCAAATCAAGCGGGTTTGATCATGGCGGATTATATGGAACGGCAATGGCAACAATGGGCATGCTTGGAACAGCTGCTTTTATTCTTGCTATGGACAATTTTGGACCTATAACGGACAATGCAGGCGGAATTGCAGAGATGTCAAAAGCTCCAGAAGCCGTAAGAAAAAGGACAGACAGATTGGATGCTGTCGGAAACACAACAAAAGCTTTGACAAAAGGTTATGCTGTTGGAAGTGCTGCGCTTGCTGCATTTTTATTATTCAGCGCTTATCTTGATGATGTTGTAAAATACATAAATGCAAAAGGCGGAGTCCCTATACAATCAGTTGGAATTGACCTTTCAAAGATTCACGTTTTTGTTGGAGGATTTTTAGGAGCAATGCTTATCTTTCTTTTCAGTTCATTAGCAATAAAGGCTGTCGGAGATGCTGCTTATTCAATTGTAAATGAAGTAAGGCGGCAATGGAAAACAAATAAAGGAATCATGACCGGAAAATCAAAGCCTGATTATGCAAAAGTTGTTGACATTTGCGTAAAAGCTTCATTGAAAAAAATGGTTTTGCCGGGATTGCTTGTTGTTGTTACAACAATTATTGTTGGAATGACTTTAAAATATGAAGCTGCCGGCGCATTTTTGATGGTAGGGACAATGACTGGTATTTTGATGGCTTTGCTGATGAACACAAGCGGAGGAGCTTGGGATAATGCAAAGAAGTTCATTGAAGATGGTAATTACGGAGGAAAAGGATCTGAAGCTCATAAGGCAGCTGTAACAGGAGATACTGTTGGAGATCCATTTAAAGATTGCGCAGGACCTTCATTGCACGTCTTGATTAAGCTATTGTCGACAATAACACTTGTGCTTGTGCCGTTGTTTATTTAGAGAAATTCTGTTCCCAATTTGCTCATTAAAAAATTTCTTAACTTTTCAAGTGCCCTATTTTTAATTCTAAATAAATTGGTTCTACTAATATTAAGGCTATCACCAATTTCTTCCATTGTCATTTCTTTGTCACCTTCAAATCCAAATATCATCTTAATTACTTGCTGTTCTTTTTTTGGCAAACTTTTTAGGACTACAGAGACTAATCCAATTTTTTCTAACATTTGTAATTCATCTAACGGTGATTTTGGTGTATTTTCAGTGATTGTTTCAAGCGCAGTATAATCAATTTGAGATTCATCTATCCCAGAAATCTCCGAATATTGGCTGGTTAATGACATATAAAGCAGAGCTGCTGAGGTTATTTTTTTTGCATCTCTTCCTGTGGTATTTATTTTGCTTGCTGGTTCTATAAAATCTTCCAAAGTCATTTTTGTTCGTAATATTTTTTTTCCTTTTCTAACAGCATGTTCAGTAATTGTAAGAACAGAACCAAAATTTCCCCCTCTATTTAACATGCTTCCAATTATAGAAGCATAAAGCCAGGTACTAATGCTTCTGTTATGGGGGTCGTACAAATGGAATTTTCTAAAAACATATAAGCCAGCCTCTTGGGCAAGGTCGTCTACCGAATAGGAACCTCCAAATCCCCTAAGAGAAACTTCACGCCCCTGTATGCTTACCGGCTGGCCAAAGCCTTGTAACCTATGCCCTATTTTATAAAAAATTGGTTTTGCCAAATGCAGGATTTTTTCTATAATTTCATTTTGCCTATCGCTCCGGTTTGAGCATAGAGATCCTAAGCCACTACTTTCCTTAACTTCATAATATTCTGTTGCCAGTTTCTGAATTTCTTCCCATTTTAGTTTCCGCTGAGAATTCCTATAATCTAAATGTGAATCAAATCCCTTTTGCTGAGCCAGATAATCCTTATATTGCCTAGTGGAACCATAATGTTTAATAGCATGTGCAGTACAATCAGCAATACCTAAACTTCTGGCAATCTCCCTTGTTGACATATTAGGATAAAAATTATCAATCCTAGTTACTTGATTATTTATTCTTGACATCAGGTAAACTTATGGTTTAATGCTTATAAAGGTTTTTAATGTTACTACTATAAAATATTAATAATTGTATAATATACAAATAAAAAGATTAATAAAAATTCATATTACATCAACTAAAATGCTCAGAAAATACACCAGCAAGCCCAATAAAGTCATTAAGATTGCAAAAGCAAGGATTAATTTTCTTTTTCAGGAAGCAAAAGAATCTTTCAAACAAGAAAGCAAGCTATCTGACAAATACATAAAGATTGCAAGAAAAATAGCAATGAAATACAAGATAAGACTTCCTCCACAATTAAAGAAAAAATTCTGCAAGAATTGCCTCAAATACCTGGTGCCCGGGGTTAACTGCAGGGTAAGAATTCACAAGCACAGAGTAATATATTACTGCATGAATTGTAGGCATTTTATGAGGCATCCCGTAAAGTAAGCTCTGTCTAACTTCTTATATAATATAATAGGCGGATATTTATTTTCTATATTGTAAGTAATATGTTTTCATATTATCAAGCGAAAGCTTTATATATAAGTTGTATCACTACCAAGTGATAACAATATATAAAGTTGGGGGTTTTAATTATGTGTTTGGCGTGCGAAGTAGCGGAAAATGGCGTAAAAATAATCGAGGAAAGGGCTGAAAAATACCAGCCTAATGCCAGCTATAACAGCCAGTCGAGCGCAAATTATTAATACAATGGAATCAGAAGAATTATTCTTGGACGAAAATATGGAACATATTGAGACAATGAGAGAATCCAGGAAGAAGATGAAGGAGAAGGATTTTGCAAAGCTCATTAACAAAAAAGAGCTTTCTGAGTTTGAAATGGATGAAATGTTTATGTAAAAGAAAATGGATGAAAAATTATCACGAAGGGGATTTTTAGAATTTAGCGGAAAAGGAATCCTTGGTTTAGCAGCATCTAAAACATTAAGGCCTTTGGAAACCATTGCAGCTTCAAAGCATAATTCTGATGATGGAATAATTGAGGTAATTCGCGAATCAATAGAAAAACTGAATAAAGGAAAAACAAATGAAATATACCGGGAAGCATACGAGTGCCTTGATGAAGCTGTAAATAAATCAAAAAGATCTTATCTAGGGCTTAATTCTAGGGATTTAAACTCAGGTTATTTTAGGGGGACAGAAATAGTTGCATTGGCCAGGCAGGCTCAAATATTAACTAGTTTGGCAACATATAACATTATAGGAAAGAATGAGCCTATGAATCTAACTGGAATAAAAAGTCCTGTTGTATCTCACGCTGATATTGGGGAATATGTTAAGCAGTATAATTTACTAAAAGCACTTTCAGATTATGAAAGAATTCTTGATATATTTGAAGAAGCAAAAAGTAAGAATATAAAAATTCCATCTTTTGTCGGCGAAGGAAAGCTGGGAAGATATGGTGATGTTATTGAAGCATATGTGCTGAAAAAGAGGATAGATAGTACTGTTGAAGCCTTGAGGCAAAGAATAAGCGATAAATCTCCAAAAGGTTTACAAATTAATTTCTCCCCATATAATGGTGTTGCAGATTTTCTGGACATGACCCAAAAAAAATTAAATACACAATATGATAGTCTAGTTAGAAAACTTTTGTAAACAATCAAATAGCTTTTTAAACGAACAAATATTTCTATTATCTATGGACAACTACGACCTTGAACTAAACAAAGTAATTGAAAGAATCAATAAGGATAACACAAAAATGGTGTGCGTTCAACTGCCGGACGGGTTAAAGCCAAGGGCAAAAGAGATACAGCAGGCTATAGAAAAAAACACCAATGCAAATGCAATAATCTGGATGGGATCATGCTTCGGTGCATGTGATGTTCCTTTGCAGGTTGAAAGGATTGGTGTTGATTTACTGGTACAGTGGGGACATTCTACATGGAGGGGCACCTGGTATTAAAGCTTAAATATCACTTCTTATTCTAAACTATAATGAAGACATATTTTGCAGTCACTGGAGTTGTCAGAAACAAAGGTAAAATTCTTATCCTGAAAAAATCCTTTGATGACTACAATTACCCTAACAAATGGAGCTTCTGCTCGGGCTATGTTAAGGAGTTTGAATCCGCCGAAGATACTGTATTAAGAGAAATAAAAGAAGAAACCGGGTTAAGCGCAAAAATAAAAAATATTGGAAAAATATTTCCTGCTGTTGATAAAAATAAAGGGAAAACCTGGATTGTGATGCCTTTTCTTTGCGAGGTTAAGTCAAGAAGCATAAAGCTTGATCATGAGAATGTAGATTTTAGATGGATAAGCATAAATGAAGTAAAAAATTACCCCTGCGTTCCGGGATTGCAGAAAGATTTAAAAGTATTGGGATTAACGTAGAAACCATATCGCAAAATTGGCCTAACACAAATGAAAAAACATAAA
This sequence comes from uncultured Methanosarcinales archaeon, assembly GCA_964396095.1. Taxonomy (GTDB): domain Archaea; phylum Nanobdellota; class Nanobdellia; order Woesearchaeales; family GW2011-AR4. The sequence continues at coordinate 51,822 of CAYNCK010000075.1, read as the reverse complement.
ATCTTTTTGGGAACCGACCATGCCGGATTTGAGCTTAAGGAAGAAATAAAAAAATATCTTGGATTGCAGGGCTACGAAGTGCATGATTTTGGAGCGCATTCTTTTGACGCTGACGATGATTATCCTGATTTCATAATTCCGGTCGCAAAAAAAGTTGCAGAGTCGGAAAACAACATTGGAATAATTCTTGGGGGCTCAGGGCAAGGCGAGGCAATCGCAGCCAACAAAATAAAAGGAGCAAGAGCTGCGGTTTACTACGGCAGCAAACCCGAGATAGTAAAATTATCCAGAACACACAATGATTCAAACATCCTGTCGCTTGGCGCAAGGTTTCTTTCAAAAAAAGAAGCGATTGATGCCGTAAATTCATGGCTTAAGACAGATTTCAGCAATGATAAAAGGCATGCCCGAAGATTAATCAAGATAAACAAAATAAGATGATTAAATGCAATTCATAAATTACTTTTTTGCCTCTGTAATTACATTTTGCGGTTTGATAGTTGGCATTCTTCTTGTAATAATCGCGCCTGAAGAGCAGAAGCCCATGCAAAATTATCTTATTTTTGCAAGAAGAATAATCCTGTTTATTATTTTTCCATTCCTGATTTTTTATTATTTCAGCAAGATATTCTACCTAGTGGTGCTGGTTTTGTATTTTATATTCATGATTATTACAGAATACAAAGCCAACGACATGCTGAAAAAATCTATAGTGCATTCAAGCGCATTGGGGGTGATGTTTTTTCTAAGCTCCAATAACCCAAATTTATTTGCAATCGAGTCTGCGCTTATCATGATGTACTGGCTTCCTACGGCATCGCTCATTTACAATAGAAAAGAAAAAAACCATTACAGGATGGTTTTTTATAATATTGGATTTATAATAATTGCAAGCATTTTATTTTTTGTTTAATCACCATTTCTCATTCCTTATTCCGAGATAAAATGCGAGATGATTCACCATAATGTCAAGGACAAAGCTTAACAGCAATGATGCAATGAATATTCTTAAATTGAAGCCTAATAAAGGAATAATAAATATGAACGAGCCGATTACAAAATCCATCTGGTCAAATGGTATAAATTTGTTGCCAGGTTTAATATTGACTCTTCTTTTGAAAAAGCTTTTAATCATATCCCCGGACAACGCCCCAAGACCCATCAAAATCCCGAATGCAAGCCAATTATTATAATTGAAAAATGACACGTTTTTGAAAAATTCAATACTGTACAGGAAATATTGGAAATATGCAATAATAATTGAAAAAATTATGCCAAAAATCAATCCCCTGAAAGTTTTGTTTTTTCCAAGTACGGGCTTGTTATTTATTTTTGCGTTGAAATCAATGGGGAAAACAAGCAAATTGATTTTTTTTATCATAACTGGGGCCATGTTTGCAAAATACCCAGGAAGCATGAAGTAGAAGCATTGAAGCAAGAATATTGCAAGAGATACTGCCATGAACTTGCTTTTGGATTTAAATTTAAATATCTTTCCATGAATTGGAGAATTCAGAAAAATATTTAAGCGGTTGTTAAAACTATAAAAAATATGAAATTCACATTTAACATTCCCAATAAAATCACGATAATAAGGGTTCTTCTTATCCCGCTTTTTGCACTTATTTTGATTGTAAGAATGCCTTATAAGGACGAGCTGGCTGCCTTTATTTTTGCAATGCTTTCGATTTCAGATTTTCTTGACGGGTATATTGCAAGAAAGAAAAGGCAGGTTACTGAGCTCGGGAAGCTCATAGACCCGATTGCAGACAAGCTGCTCATATCAACTGCAATGATATTCCTTGTTGTCCAGGGATACAAGGGCATTGAGCTTTGGATGGCTGCATCAATAATTGCAAGAGAGACTATTTTGACGGCAGTCAGGATTTACATGATTCCTATGAAGCTTGTCATTGCTGCAAGCATTTTTGGAAAGGCAAAAACTGTTGTCCAGAGCATTGCAATTGTTTTTGTGCTTCTCCAGCTCCCCTACAGCCACTACTTGATGATTGCTGCTGTAGTTCTTACAATTGTTTCAGGAATTGAATATCTTGTCAGAATAAGGAGTATGACTGGAAATAAAATAGTCAACCTGCCGAATATGATAACCTTATCGAGGTTTTTGCTCATTATACCGTTTGTTTACTATCTTTTGAATTCAATCACCCGCTTTGCATTGATTATTTTTGCAATCATAACACTGAGCGACAAGATTGACGGAATTTCTGCCAGGCTGATGAACCAGAAAACGGAACTTGGGAACGGGCTGGACGCATTTACCGACTGGACTTTGATACTGGTTACGCTTATTATTCTGGTTGCAAAAAATAAGCTGGAATTATTCTGGTTTTTATTGCTAATCATACCTTCTATAATGAGCGGAGCTGCAAAAATGATTTATGCCAAAAAGCTTAAAGTAGTTCCAGTTACATTCGTGGCAAGGCTGAGTGTAGGGCTGATGTATACTTCCTTAATTGCCATACTGATAGAGTTCGATTATTATGGCTATTTGCTGACGATTACTGTTGCGGCAGTTTATTTGGCAATGATTGTTTATTTATATAAGCTTATTAAGATTTCAAAAAAGAAAAATTCAGGAATTAGAACACCTTTTTAATTTTTATCGAAGAAACCATCAATATTCCGAGAACAAGATATATGTAAGGGAAGAACTTTATTTCTATGTGGAGCAGATTGCGCGAAAAATAAATTAGCGGGATTATTAATCCGTTCAAAGTTATCGGCAATCCCTGATATCCACCTTTGAAGTCCATTATGTTGTACCTTGCAAGCCTTAAAATTCCGCAAAAGAGGAATATTGTAAAGGAGATTACTGCCAACGGCGTCTGTATCAATGTAAACCCGAATATTGCAGGAGCAACTCCAAATGATACGGTGTCAGCCAGAGAATCAAGCTCCTTTCCAAACTCGTTCTGCTGCCCCATTTCCTTTGCAATCTTTCCGTCAAGATAATCAGATGCAACAGCCAGAATGAGCATTGCGCTTGCGCTTGCGTACCATCCTTTGACAGAAAAAAGTATGCTTATGATTCCAAAAATGACATTTGTCAGTGTGAAAACGTCAGCAAACTTTATCAGCCTCATCATCTTGAAATCGTCCATGGCTGTTTTTTTCTTTATCAATCTGAATTCTGACTTAAATAAAGCCTCTATGCCTGCAGTCGCTGTCATAACTATAGCAATCCATATCAATATCCAGTCTAGATTGCCCATCAGTGCAGGAATGAGGGCAATTATCTGGAAAAACAGGCTTATCTTTCCAAGGACTGTAGCCTTGAATTCCCTCCTGAAATCCCTATAAAATAAAATAAACCCTATGACTAAGGTTATAATGTCCCTTGCCAGGAAAACCAGCATGACCCAAAGAGGAAGAATTCCTTTTACAGCAAGAACTAGCGCAACAATGTTGACAAGGAGCTTGTCAGCAAAAAAATCAAGAATTGACTTGAGCAGGGACTTTTCAATCAGCTTCTTGCTGATGAAGCCCTCAAAAAATGAGATTAGCGCAGTTACAATGAAGAAAATCCTTGCGATGTTGTTTTTTTCATTAAGGACAAGGATGCCGACGACAAAAGCAAGGACTATCCTCAGCAATGTAAGGGCAAGGAATATCCTCTCCCTTTTTATCCTTATTCTCATTTTACTTCTCGCAGACATAAACAAACGCAGGGGGCAGGTTTAACGGGACAAAGCTTCTTTTCACGCTTTTGAAGTTTGACTCAAGCATTTTGCCCAAGCTTTTTGTGTATTGGAAAAGAATGAATTTTCCATTTTTGCTTAATGAATTTTTGACTTCAGTTATTATTTCAACTTGCTTAGATTCCGGAAAGTTCTTGAAAGGAAGCCCTGACACGATGCAGTCAGCCTCTTTTAAGTTCATCTTTTTTAGATTGGACTTGATGGTGGTTGCTCCTGAATTAATTAAAATCATCCTGGCATCATCAATGCTTTTTGACAGAATGCTGCAGAATTTATTGTTTACCTCAAAACAGATAAGCTTTGTGCTTAGCCCGGCATTTTTAAGAATAAGCCTTGTGAATTTTCCTGTGCCAGACCCTAGCTCGACAATGTTTTTTGAGCCGCTGAAGTCAATGCTTGAAACTATCTCCTGTGCAAGAAAACTTGAGCTTGGTGCAATTGCTCCTACCTCTTTAGGATTTTTCAGGAAATGTGAAAGCATCAAAAAAAAGTCGTTCATTTTAGTTCAGCTATTATGGTTGAGCCTGCCTTTACTTTTTGGCCCAGCTTAATCCTTAAATTCACCCCTTTCGGAATAACCAATGTTGTCTGGCTTCCCAGGGCTATCATGCCTATTTTGGATCCTTTATTAACTTTTTGATTAACTTTTACCCTGCAGATTATCCTTCTTGCAAGAAAGCCTGCAATCTGAATAACCTTGATTTTTAGCTTTTTGTTTTGGATTATTATTTCGTTTTTCTCATTCTGCAGGCTCTTTTCCAGGTCATAAGCCTTGAAAAATGTTCCTTTGGTGTGCCTTATTGATTTTATCGTGCCTTCAATCGGTGCCCTGTTAATGTGCGCATCCAATGGCGACATGAAAATTGAGATGACAATGCATTCTTTTGCAACATCTTTTGTCATTGTTTTTATTTTTCCAAAAATTCCTTTTTTAATTTTGATTATATCTTTGGACGTATCTATTATGCTTATTACTTTTCCGTCTGCAGGTGATAAAATATTATTTCCTTTTGGGATGATTCTATTCGGGTCCCTGTAGAAATTAATTAGAAACAAAACAAGCAGTGCAATTATTATTCCAAATATGAGCCAAAGCATATGAATCATGATTTTTTGGGTTAATTTAAATGTTTCTTAAAGATAAATAATAAAAATCGGTTGTATTGTCTTAAGTAAGAAAAGTTTTAAATAAAAGCGTTCATTTTTTTCAGATTATGATTCGAGAGTCAAGAAGTTCTACACGAAAAGTACTGGAAAAGATAGTTAATAATTCCTTTGCAAAAGCAATAACTAAAACTCCATTAAGAAGAGCTACAACAGGTGGGGTTGGTGGTGCAGCCCTAGTGTACACCATTATGTCGCTTAATCCTCAATACAGGGAGTATCTAAGCCACAATCCACACCCGGAAGCATTAAAATTAGAATTGTCAGCATTTGTAATACCTGTTGGAATGGGGGTTTCTTTAGCAGTAGAATATTTTAATAGGGTAGTTGAATACACTTCCAAAAGAGTACGTCAGGCTTACTCAAATTACAAAAATAGGTGAATTAATTCTGAAAATCTTCATTTCCAGCTCTTCAAAGCCTTGTTGTTCCAAATAAGAATTCCCAGTCCTAGAAGAACAAGAACTATTCCGTAAATTATGTGGGTTATATGCGATGTTTCTTCTCCCAATCCAATCTTTGAATGAAATGCATGGGATGAGAAAGCTATCAGCATTCCTGCTCCAAGAATAATTGTTCCTATAATATCTAGAGGTTTATTTTGTTTCATAAAATAAAAAAGAAAAAAAGGAGCTTTTACTCCTTGACTCCGTAAGCAACTCCAAGCGACACAACGCCAACTGCAAGATGCAGATAGCTGATTGCTGCATTTATGCCGAAGATGCTCGCCAGTAATCCTCCGTCCAGGCCTTCTGCATACCATAATAGACCAACAACAAGAGCTATAATTCCAACCCACATGTTGGTTGCTTTTGCGCTCTTCATGGATAGCCAAAGTATCAAGCCTCCACCAACAAGATGCAATACATCCTGAGCAACATTAACACCAAATATTCCGAGTATTGGATGGTTAACAAATCCCACCAGTCCTAAAAGAACCAGCACAACTCCAATAATCATTGCGTATGTCTTTTGTACATCTGCGATAAAGACCACCTCCATGGTTTATAGTATTCTTTTAGATACGGGTATTTAAGCTTTTCGCGGATTTTTCAATTAATTATATATGTTGGAATAGATATTTTATAATTTATATTGGAAAGATTTTTAATTGAATGAGCTTACTTATTCAATATGAAATATACAATTTTAGACTGCTACACAGACGAACCTGCAGGACTTGGAGTTCCTCCGTATCTTGGAACGTATCCGAGGTATATTGCAGGCTACCTGAATGAAGAAGTGTACTATATTAGTATAGATGATTTAAGGTCATGGAAAAAACACAATGGGCAAATTAAAGTTATTAAAAAATCCCAGAAGACAGATATTATGACTTACAATATTACTTTAAATCACAAAAATATCCCGAAAATTCTTGAAGAAACTGAAACTTTGATTGTTGTTCTTGGAGTCCATGTGCCTGGTAAGTATTTATCAGCTGTGCCCGGGACTTTGCATGAAATTATTCCCATGATTAAGGATTTGAATTGCGAGAAGATTTTGACAGGCCCTGCTGTTTTTGGAACGCAGCTGTTTGGCGGAAAATTTTACGAGAAAGCTGATTTATCTGTTTTTGACAAAGTTGATTATTCAATGTTTAACTTTTTGTATAAAGATGTCAAGGAATATTCCTTGAAAGGCGCTTCTATAATAAAACAGATTCCTGATTACAGGATGATTGAGATTGAGACAGGGCACGGATGCGATATTGGAAAATGCTCGTTTTGCACAGAGCCTATCAAGAATAAAGTTGAGTTTCGTGAGAGAGAAGATGTTTTGAATGAAGTCATTGAATTCTATAAATTGGGCGCTAGGTATTTTAGATTGGGAAAGCAGACTTGCTTTTACACTTTGCCTTATGCTGCTGAATTGCTGAAAGACATAAGGAAAGAATGTCCTGACATTAAAGTTATTCATATTGATAATGTAAATCCGGTAAAAGTTGTTTTGGACAAGAAAAATAATTTTTCCATAACAAAAGCAATTGTGAAATACTGCACTTCAGGAAATATTGCTGCTTTTGGTGTTGAAAGCTTTGATTTGGAAGTTGTGAAAGCGAATACACTGAATACTCCTCCTTCAATCGCTTATGAAGCTGTTAAAATACTGAATGAATACGGAAGCGAGAGGGGAGAGGATGGAATGCCAAGATTTTTGCCCGGCATCAACATAATATTTGGTTTAAGGAATGAAACAAAGAAAACACATGAAGAGAACATGAAATGGCTGACTAGAATTTATGATGAAGGGCTTATGCTTAGGAGGATTAATATCCGCCAGGTTGCAATATTTGAAGGAACTTCGCTTTTTAACGAAGGCAAAGATAAGTTTTTGAGGAAAAATAAAAAAATGTACTGGAAATGGAGAAATGAAATAAGGCAAAAGATAGACTGGCCAATGCTGCAGAGAGTGATTCCATCAGGAACAATCCTGACAAACTGCTATGCAGAGATTTATGACGGGAACACAACATTCTGCAGGCAGTTTGGAACATATCCGATAATTGTCGGCGTGAATGGAAGACTTGAATTAAAGAAATTCTACGATTTAGAAATCACAGGTCATATGTTAAGGTCAATTATTGGGAAGGTTTCGGTTAAGAGGGAAGTGGAGGTTTAAATGAAAAAATTAATATTTTTAATAATTATCATTTTTATTTATAATTCCCAACTTATTAATTCATATGCTCAGCAAACTAAATTTTCTCATTTGGATATTACTTTATTTGATGATTATATACTGGTAAAAAAAATTGATTATATTGAAACAGATTCCCCAATCGGAGATCCTTTTGGAATATTCTATCTTTATTCTTCAAAAGAAAATTTCCTTAAAAAAATAGTTAAGATTTATGCAAATAATGAAGAATTAAATCCATTGACAGAAGAATTAGTTAAAAAAAATTTAGATTGCTTTGGAATTCAGTGTAAAGAATTTGTAGAAGGGTATGGTTTCATAGAAGAGAATAAAACATTCTCTTATTGGATTTTTTATAAAAATAAAGGCAATAATAAGATTGAAACAATATCAAGACAAGATTATAACGATATATCTAAAGACAATTATAAAAAATTAGGTATTATTAACAACGTAAGAAATTTAAATATATTTCCCCAAAAATTGGGTGGTGATGAAACTTATAATAAAATTATAATTCACTTACCAACTAATTATTACCCCACCCAAATCTTTCCAAATAATGCAACTTTATTTTTCGAAGATAAGCAAAGTATTTTAAGTTGGAACTTCAAGTCCAATAAAGATTTTTATATTAATTTAAAATATTATAAACCCATTCATTATGTAATTATAGATTTTATAAAAAATAACTGGGTAATCTCATCATCATTATTTTTATTGACAATCATAGGTACATTTGAGAAGTTATCTAAATATTATTTCATTTTAAAAAGTAAATTTATAAAAACCTTAAAGAAATGGAAGAAGATGAAATCTTAGAATTCTATTTTTTACTAAAATCATATACAAAACCTTTAAATCTTCCATAAATAATCAAAGATACAAAATCCCAAACCTCAAAATGAAAAATTTCTGGAAAAGGAATGCATATAATAATTTTTAAAATATTTTCCCACAATCCTTAAATACAATCAAATACCTTATCCTGTTTATGTTCCGTGTATTCCGCTCAGACTGGTATGGCAAGAAGCTGGATAAGTTAAGCAGCCAGGAGCAAAAAAGAGTAAGTAATTTTGAGCAGTCGCTAAAGCAAAACCCATATCAGGGAAGGCCGCTTGGCTATGATTTCTTCAGAGAAAAGAAATTTAACGGCAATAGGATGTATTTCTTGGTGTATGATTCACATCAGGTTGTATTCTTAATAACAATCAGCGGCAAGAAAACACAGCAGCAGGTTATTGACATTATAAAATCAAATCTTGATGTCTATAAAGAAGAGCTTGATAAAATTCTGAAAAATCTTTAAACTTCATTTATTTTTCCTCTTAGTATATCTTTCATTCCTGAAGCTATGTCCTTGAGGAGCTCCGTGTCTATTTCTTCCTTTTTTTTAAGCTTTTGATACTCTCTCTTTGTTATTGTAACTGTCTCTGCCATAATAAATAAATTGATTATCTATTTAATAAATCTTTCTATCTCAAAGCTTTTCCAAATAAAAACATTTATATACAAGTAAGACTAATCTTACTTGGTGATTGAAATGGATATAAGCATAACCAAGATGAGCTCAAAAGGCCAGATTGTAATACCCTTGGAGATGAGGGAAGATATCAAAGAAGGAGAAAAACTTGTATTAATTAAAAACGGGAAGCAGATTATACTAAAAAAAGCTTCAGAGATGAGTAAGTCTCTTGCTGAAGACTTGGAGTTTGCAAGAAGGACTGAAGAGGCATACAAGAGGTACGAGAAAGGGGAATTTATAGAAATGGATTTTGATGATTTCATGAAAGAAGCTAAAAAATGGTAAAGGTTAGGTTTAATGATTCTTTCCAAAAATTATTTTCAAAAATAAAGGACAAATCCACAAAGGAAAAAATACTTAAGCAAATAGGAAAGATTAGGGATAATCCTGAAATCGGAAAGCCGATGATGTACTCAAGAAAAGGCACAAGAGAGTTGTACATTGCTCCTTATAGGCTTGCATATGAATATCTGAAAGAAGAAGATAAAATAATTCTTCTTGACTTATACCATAAAGACGAGCAGTGATTGAAATCCTAACCTCAAAAATAATAAAATTTGGAAAAAACGGAATGGCTGTTATTATTCCGCCGGAATACATGAAAGAGAAGAACATTAAAGTAGGCGACACTATTAGTTTTGAAGTTTATAAAATAACGGACAAGAATCAATTAAACTTTAACTAACGCAGTGAAAGCATGAAAGAAACAATAGAAATACTTCAAAATTCTGATATAATGAATCAGATTTTGGAAAGCGAGAAAAACATTGCCAAGATGAAGATAAAGAAGCTAAGACTCTCCCCAAAACCCTTAAATATTATTTCTTAATTCTATAACAATAGGTGATTTCAATTGAACCAAGGAACAAAAGTCAAAGTCCATTACACAGGAACTTTAAATGACGGAACAGTATTTGATTCAAGCGAAGGAAAAGAACCTTTAGAATTTACAATAGGTGAAAGCCAGGTTATAAAGGGATTTGAGGACGGTATAAAGGAAATGAAATTAAACGAGGAAAGAACTATCAATATCAAGCCAGAAGATGCCTACGGAGAATCGCAGGAGCAGCTTGTCATGAGCATTCCAAGGGAAAAGTTTCCTGAAAATGTTGAAGTCAACGGAAAATTAGTCATTAAATCGCCTGATGGGCAGAGCATTCCTGCATTTGTAAAGGAAGTAAACAAAGATTCTGTTGTGATTGACTTAAACCATCCTTTGGCCGGAAAAGAATTGACTTTCAAGGTAAAGATTGTTGAAGTAAATTAATTCTGAACTGATTTAAAATAGTTTATTTTCTCCATGCATAACCTGAAGTCAGGTAACCTGTAGGTAAATATCTTTGATCAAAGAAGTCTCTTGACGATCCACCATTGTTATTTCTTCCTATGCTCATGTAATGCCTGAAAAGTACCAGTGCCTGGGCTTGATAAATAGTCTTGTCCCTCATGTAGGGAATTAATGTTTTTAGATTTATAGCTGTTTCCCCGTCTGATGTTACAGAAGGTGATTTGCTCTTCTTAATTAAATCCTGTACTTGTTCCCTGCTTAATTTGCTTAATCTTGCAATCGTGAAAACCTTTGCATAATAATCCCATTGTAATCTTCTATCAAGAATTTCCCTCCTGACTTGCTGTTCCAAAGCAAAAGGCACTGGAACAGCTCTTTCCTCAAGACTTTCACCTGACGATTCTTTCATTTTTATTAAACCCCCTTCTGAAAAAGCTACGGGAAGGTAGTTTGTTATAAAAATTGATTGATTGAAAAGTTAATTTGATTTTTAATCCTGAAAGATTTATAAATGAATTGCCACTACCGAGTAAATATGTCGCAAGGCACTTTGTACGATAAAGTATTTGATTCTCATGTTGTTGATAAATTACCGACTGGACAATATCAGCTCATTATAGGATTGCATCTAGTGCATGATGTTACGAGTTCTCCGGCATTTGAAATGTTAAGAGGAAGGAATGGAAAAGTTTTGTTTCCTGACAGAACTTACGCAACAGCAGATCATATGATTCCAACCAAAAGCCTTCAGAGGCCATTTGCAGATTTTAAGGCAGAGAGCCTGATGAGGGCTTTGGAAAAAAATGCTGATAAATACGGAATAACTTTTTTTGGTCCAGAATCTGGATTAAACGGAATTGTGCATGTAATTGGACCTGAGTTAGGATTAACTCAACCCGGAATGACAATTGCATGCGGAGATAGTCACACAAGCACGCATGGCGCATTTGGCTCATTGGCTTTTGGGATTGGTTCTACTGAAATTGCTTATATTCTTGAAACACAAACACTCCCTGTCAGCAAGCTTAATGTAAGGAGGATAGATTTTGATGGAGCATTATCTAAGGGAGTTTATGCAAAAGATGTAGTTCTTGCAATAATAAACGGACTTGGTGTATCGGGCGGCAAAGGATTTGCTTACGAATTTAATGGAAGTACAATTAAAAACATGAGCATGGAGCAAAGGATGACTTTATGCAACATGAGCATTGAGGGAGGTGCCTTGGTTGGATATGTAAATCCCGACGAAAATACTTTTGATTATCTTGATGGGAGAAAATTTTCTCCAAAGGGAAATAATTTTGAAAGAGCAATAAGATATTGGAAATCTATTGCTTCAGATAGCAATGCACAATATGATGATCACGTTAAATTTAACGCAATAACTTTGGAACCTATGGTCACTTGGGGCACTAATCCTGGGCAATCGATCGCTATTAGCCAAAGAATGCCGCAGCTTGAGGAACTTGCCGAAAGCGAAAGAGGCTCAGCAAAGAAAGCTTATGACCATATGAGATTCACACCTGGAGATCCAATTTATGGAACTCCAATAAGTGTTGCATTCATAGGCTCATGCACAAACAGCAGGATTTCGGATTTGAGAGAAGCGGCAAAAATTTTTGAGATATATGGAGTTGCAGATGGAGTAACAGCATTAGTTGTACCAGGCTCAAATTCTGTAAAAATTCAGGCAGAGAAGGAAGGCCTTGACAGGATTTTCAAGGGAGCAGGAGCAGAGTGGCGCGAGGCTGGCTGCTCAATGTGCCTTGCAATGAACCCTGACAAGCTTATCGGTGACCAAATAAGTGCATCGTCTTCAAACAGGAACTTCGTTGGCAGGCAGGGAAGCCCGCAGGGAAGAACTCTTTTGATGAGCCCTGCAATGGTTGCAGCTGCAGCCGTAAAAGGTTATGTTAATGATGTAAGAGAATTACTATGAGGCAAAATGTCAATTGATGATTTAAAAATTTTAAGAGTGTCAGGAACAGCAATTCCAATAAAAGGGGATAATATTGATACAGACCAGATTACTCCGGCAGATGCAATGACAGAAACAACATTTGCCAATGCAGTTAATTACCTTTTTCGTGATGCAAGAAAAGCTGATGCAAATCATCCGCTTAATGATTCGAGGTATAAGGGGTCATCAATTATGATTGTTGAAAAGAATTTCGGCTCTGGCTCTTCAAGAGAAACCGCTCCACAAGCAATTATGCATTATGGAATCCGGGCAATTGTCGGCGAATCTTACGCTGCAATATTTGAAGGAAACTGCAGGTCTTTGGGAATTCCGGCAGTGACTGCAACTTCGTCTGTGATTTCTGAATTGATGGAATATACAAAAAATAATCCTGGTACAGAGTATACTATTGATCTTGGAACAAAAACTCTTGCTTTTGGACAAGTAGCTGTTCCTATAAATATTCCGGAATCATCGAGGCTTGCACTGCTTGAGGGAAAATGGGATGCCTTAAGCATGCTGAAGGCAAATTCCGATAAGACAAAAAGGGTAGCCATTGGACTGCCTTACATGAATGGCTTTGCCAATAACTGATTTTTGCTGGGATTTAACAAAATGACAAAAGATTATCATAACATTGCAGTCATACCGGGCGACTTAAATGGGATAACAGTCACAAATGCTGTGCTTGAATTAAGCGAGGCAGTAAGCGGTAGATTAACAAAACGAATAGTTCATACAAGATTTCCTTTCAATGCTGATTATTTTCTTCAAAGAGGGATCAAGGCGCTAGACACAGACGATCTAGATGGGTTAAGAGGATATGACCAGATTTTTTTAGGGGCAGTCGGTGATCCAAGCAAAATAAAACCAGGAGTTCTTGAAATTGGAATTTTATTAAATATCAGGCAGGAATTTGACCAGTATGTTAATCTAAGGCCTGTTGTTTTGCCAGAAGGTGTACCTTCTGTTCTGGTCGGAAAAACTTCCAAAGATATAAATTTTGAAATATTAAGGGAGAACTCTGAAGGATTGTACGCCAACATCGGAAGTGTTGAAAACAAAGGAACAGATGATGAAATTGCATATCAGGTTATGAAATGTTCTTACAGGGGTGTCAAAAGACTGATGGAGTATGCAGTTGAGAGGGCATTAGCAAGACAGCACGGAGATAAACCGACTGTGCATATAGTTTTCAAAACAAATGTTTTGGCTTATGCCGCATCGACATGGCAAAGGGTTTTTGAGGAATACTCTAAAAGAAATGATATTGATGTAAAATATATGCACGTTGATAATTTTGGAATGCAGATGCTTGTTAATCCCAAGCAATTTAACGTGGTTATAACTGAAAATATGTTTGGTGATATAATGACCGACATTGGCGCAATTCTTCAGGGTGGTATTGGAACTGCTGTATCAGGAAACATAAATCCTACCGGGAAATTTCCGTCGATGTTTGAGCCAATTCACGGGACTGCTCCTGACAAATGGTATGGTCCAGACGGAAAACATGATCCTTCTTTAGTGCAGCAAATAAAACCGGAAGCGGCTTTCTTGTCCTATGCAATGATGCTTGAACAAACAGGAGAAAAAAGCGCCGCAGACGTGATGAAATCTGCAGCATTGGAAAATATAAGAAATCCCAAGTATAATGAAATGAATCTTGATGAACTGGTAAGGAGAGCCTGCAATTTTGTCAGGCATTAATTAAATTTTCTCAACGAAACCTATTTAAACGAAACTTTTATACTTTATTCTTAAGCCCTCGTAGCTTAGCAGGTTTTTTTGAAAAGCAAAGTTCAAAGACTGTTTAAAGCGTGTGACTGTTAATCACAAGATCACCAGTTCGAGTCTGGTCGAGGGCGTTTTTTATTTTATTTCAATTGTTTTATTCTTGCATAACTATTATATATAGTGTATGAAATCTTTTATATCATGCAACAAATCCCTTACAAGCCATTGAAACACATTCTCGTCTGCACTAATGAAAGGACTGACGGCAGAGAATGCTGTTCAGGCGTAAAAGGTTACGAGATTTTCCGGGAATTAAAAGACTGGACAAAATTAAATGGCTTGGCTTCAAAAGTCTGGGTTACAAGGACAGGATGCTTGGGATTCTGCAACAATGTTGGGGCAACAATAGTAATTTACCCTGACCAGTTGTGGTTTAAGGAAGTGAAGAAAGAGGAGTTGCAAAAGATAAAGGATTTTATTCTTGATACAATTAAATAATAAAACTTTATAAATCAAACAAATTTTCATTGCTCTATTCGGGCCCGTAGCTCAGCCTGGTTAGAGCGTCGCTCTGATATGAGCAAAAGAATGCTTTTGCTTTCCTAGAGGCGAAGGTCGTGCGTTCAAATCACACCGGGCCCATACTTTAATTCTTGAAATGAGTAATTAAAACCAAGAGAGATAATAATATTGTCCAGGAATTTGCTTAATCTTAAGCTTTGAGATGAACTCAAAGATACTTTAAAGGAATCAGCTTTATTGATTCTTTTTTGCGTATTTAAATAAGGATTATACCCAAATATCTTCAATATTTGAAAGACATTAAATCCTAAGTCTTGTGATGCTGTAGAAAATGCAAAATTCTTTTTAAGATACCCATCGCTTAACGTCAATCCAAGTAAGCATCCTTCAAGAAATTTTGTCCGGTAGTCATCAACATCCTTCCTAAGACTTACAGAATAAGTTTTAATGCCAGAATGTCTTGCATAACTTTTTATGAAATTAAAAATAAATTTTGAATGGAATTTTATATATGCCCTGTTACTATTTTTCTCTTTAATAAGGCTTGTCTTCTTTCCGAATATCCGAAAAATGAGCTCCTGAATAAACTTGTTTAACAGAACATCTCTTTTGTTTGAACATATCTTGATAGTAAATCTATGTCTATCTATGTACTGCGTCCCGTCGCCAAGCCAAAGGCCAACATAAGTGCCTACCAATCGTTCATCATCATTGGAGATTCTATTTACAGTATTCTGCTTTTTTATCAGTTCATGCTTAGAAAGATATTTATGAACCACACCTATTGATTTTGAACTTGCATAAGAAACTTTTCTGACGTTTCCATAAGTCTCATATAAACTACAAATATGATTTATCTCTTCCTTGCTTAATGCTTTCATTTTGAGTTTTCTCTTTTCCATAATTTGATAGAATTAGTCCTTTATAAATATGGCGTGAGCATGTCCAGTGGTCAGCAGATAACATAATACTTCTTTTCAATACCTCTTTAATTACTATATATTGTTACAATGCCAAAAATTAAAACTTCAAAAAAATTAATTACTACCGCAAAGTTTAAATATAAGTATGTTATTTTAGAATAACAACACTTTTATTTATATTTAAAATGTCCAATAAAGGAGGGGTACATAATGAATTTTAAAACAAAATCTTTTATCGTTTTATTGATAATTTCAGTTTTCTTGCTAAGCAGCTGCGAGGTTTATCAGACTCTTTACGGCACAGGGCCTCAGAAAGAGATGAAAAAGGAAAATGAATACACAAAAGTCATAAGGGTTGAGGGCGAGACAGCAAAAAGCCCTGAAACACTTGGCAAGACTGTTTATTCCAGTGCAGTCGCAGTCCAGCACGACCCTTTTAAGGCCGGGCAAAATCCACTTGGGCCATTTGACAAGGGAAAATCTCTTGGATTCGCATTAGGACAATGGCTTGATGCGTCAGGAATAGGAATTTATAGCGTAAAAGATGCAGAAAATGCTATGCTTGACTTATCATTCAAAAAGCTTATCCCCAACGGAGTTTATACATTGTGGTGCTCAAGGGTTACATTCCCTCCTGAGCCAAAAATGGTTGATATTCCTTGCGGAAAAGAGGATGGTTCTGACAATATTTTCAATGCAGATGACAAGGGAAACGGATATTTTAGCGTGGGATTGAAGCCTTTGGAGGCAAGCACAAAGGAAAATGCAGCACTAATCGCGCTTGCATACCACAGTGACGGAAAAACTTACGGGGCTTCTCCTGGAGATTTTGGAGCCAACAGCCATGTTCAATTATTTTTCCTTGTGCCACTTATGACGGAAAACAAAACAGTCCTTGAAGCTCCAATCAAATTTACAAACCATATTAATGCTGGATTCCCGGAACAGGATGTTTTTATTGAATATGAAGAGCCTGTTCAGGCAATGAATGAAACTAAAACTACAGGTGAAGTAGTGATGGAAAACAAAAGCAGCGATACTGAAAAAACACATACAGAACAATCTGCTGAAAATGATAACGGCATAAAGCCTAAAGTGATTACCCATTCTTCAGAAGAACAGACTGGAGAAAAGGCAAAGGAAAAGCCCATTGTAGTTGTTGTGCAGGAAACAGACCTTGTCAGCCTAGTTCCAAAGGCAGAGGACCCTGACAAAAACACAAATCTTGCTTTTACATTTACGTCCCCACTCAGCGAGAAGGGGGAATGGCAGACAAATTACGGCGATTCCGGCCAGTACACTGTTACAGTAACAGCATCTGACAGCGAATCAACAACCTCGAGGGAAGTCTTGATAATTGTCAACAAGAAGGAAGAGCCTCCAAAAATTGATGCAGCAAAGCCGATTGAAAGCGGATTGGCAATAGATGAAATGCAATCAATAGATTTCAACGTTGACGCAAGCGACCTTAACAAGGACCCATTAACTTATAACTGGAAGCTCGACGGCAAGGAGACCGGAACTGAAAGCAAATACACTTACCAGACAACTTACGATAATGCAGGCACTCACACAGTAAAGGCTGATGTATCAGACGGGTTGTCAAGCGTGAGCAAGATTTGGTCCGTTGATGTTAAGAATGTCAACAGGAAGCCTGTTCTGCAAAAAATCTCAGACATAAAAGCAAAAGAAACTGATAAGATTGTTATAACGGCTCTTGCAACTGACGATGACCAAGACCCAATCAACTATTCAATCAGCGACAGCAGGTTCAAGCAGGAAGGCAATGTTTTCACATGGCAGACGGACTATGACAGCGCGGGCACATACCAGGTTACTGCCACTGCAGCTGACTGGAAGGACAAGTCAGAGCAAACATTCAGCGTCAGTGTTGAGAATGTAAACAGGCCTCCTGTGATAACTGACATTGTGCAGAAAAGCTGATTTTATATTTATATTTTCTTTTTTTAATGGGGGCAGTACATGAATAAAAAGATTTTATTATTTTTAATTATATTTTTGATCTTGCCCTATTTTGCAAATTCTATTTCAACCTTTGCTGTAAATGAAACTGAAAAAGTAAGCCTCCAGCCAAAAGTTACAGATCCCGACGCAGACAAGCTCGTTACCACATACGGATTTCCTTTAAACGAGAACGGCGAGTGGCAGACAAATTACGGCGATTCAGGGGAATACAAGACAACAATCACTGTTTCTGACGGCACTACAAGCGTATCAAAAGATATTTTGATTGTGGTAAAAAAGAAGGAGGAAAGCCCGAAGATAGATTCCTATGCCCCGCAAGAAGATAAAATCACAATAAAGGAAACAGGGTCAATTGATTTTGAAGTGAATGCAAGTGATGTGAATAATGATGAAATATCTTATGAATGGCTTGTTGACGGCAGGAAATTGGGGGAAGAAAGCACATTCACATACATCACAGGCTACAAGGATTCAGGAGACCATAAAATAATTTTTATAGCTTCTGACGGTAAAAAAGAAACAAAAAAAGAATGGTCAATCAATGTTGAAAACGTTGATGTTGAAGCCATGCTTGATGGCATTAAGGATGTTGCAGTAAACGAGAACGAGATTGCAAAGCTGGAACTTCCTGATTTTGTAAAATATGGATTAACTTATTCAATCGCAGAGCCGCTAGGAACGAAAAATGAGTGGAAAACAACTTTTGATGATTCGGGCATTTACGATATCCGGATTCATGCAGAAGGCAAAGGCTTCGCCAAGGACGAAATTGTAAAGGTAACTGTTAATAATATTGACAGGCCGCTGGTTTTCGAAAAGCTGTCCAATAAAGTTATCAAGGAAAATGAAGAGCTGAAAATTGCTCTTGAGGCAAATGACCCTGACGGCGATGAAATAACTTATTCAGCAGACAATCTTCCTGAAGGGGCAAGCTTGGAAGGAAATATTTTCACATGGAAGCCCAGCTATGACGCAGTCAGGAAAAAGGGATTTGTCGACAGGCTTATATCCAAATTTAACACTTTAAGCAAGAGCTTTTACATCCAGTTTGCAGCAATGTCTAAAGACAAAAAGATTGTGCAGAATGTGGTTATAACAGTTGAAGACCTAAACAGGGCCCCTTTTATAGATGACATACAGCCAATAGCCATAAATGAAGGCGATACACTTAAAATAATTCCAAATGCTTATGACTTGGATGGCGATAAAGTTAAAATAGCCTATTCGGGATTTTTAAACTCAGACAATTACAAGTCCAAATTCGGCGATGCTGGGATATATGAAATTAAAGTTACTGCAAGCGATGGTATTTTGGAAACCTCAAAAGCAACAAAAGTGACAATCAATCACATAAACAGGGCACCTGTACTTGAAAAAATAAAAGATATAAAATCCAAGGACAATGATGAAATTGTTATATTGCTTGATGCGCACGATCCTGACGGTGACAGCATAAATTATTCAATTGAAAACCCGCCTAAAGGCTCTTCTTTGAAGGGGAATTCTTTTTTCTGGACACCTTTTAACACAACTAAAAAGGGCGAGACTAAAAAATATGAGCTTGTTTTTGCAGCCAGCGACGGAAAATTAGAGGCAAAGCAAATTGCAAAAATAGAATTGTCATATAAAAACAACCCCCCGCGGATAACAAATTCAACTAAAAGCGTGGTTGCAAATGCCAACAAGCCCGTTCTTATGTATGTGAAGGCAATTGATGATGATGGCGATAGTTTAACTTACACATGGGACTTCGGCATTTTCGAGAAATACAAAGCTTCGCAATACCTCCAGAGGGTTTTCACGACAAAAGGAACCAAGGAAGTAAAGGTTCATGTAAGCGACGGGACAGATGAAACAATCGAAACTTTAAATGTGAATGTGATTTGAAAATATTTAATATTTTTTTCAACAATCTTTATAAATAACCATTTCTTAGTTTTATTGCATGGCAAAATCTGTGAAGCTTGACGGGGAATTTGACAGCGCTGCACTGAACATAGCACTTGACACTATAAAAATAGGCAAGCAGGCTCTTGTTTTTGTCAACACAAAAAAATCAGCTGAAAAGACTGCAGAAGATATTTCCAAGAAAATAAAAGAAAGCAATGAAATCTTATGTGACGTGGCTGAGAAAGCCCTAAACTCACTTTCAAGGCCGACAAAACAGTGCGAAAGGCTTTCTTTCTGCATGAAAAAAGGGATTGCGTTTCATCATGCAGGATTAACTCACGAACAAAAAAATATAATAGAGGATAATTTCAGAAACGGCACAATAAAAATAATATGCTGCACCCCGACTCTTTCTTACGGTGTTGACCTGCCTGCTTTCAGGGCAATCATAAAGGACTTAAGAAGATATACTGCGAATGGGTTGTCATGGATTCCTGTGCTTGACTATATGCAGATGTCAGGAAGGGCAGGAAGGCCTAATTATGACAGCGAAGGCCAGTCAATTGCAGTCGCTATTACAAAATCTGAAAAGGAAAAAATAGAGGAAAAATATATAAACGGGCAGCCTGAAGAAATTTATTCAAAGCTTGCAGTGGAGCCTGTGCTTAGGACATATGTTCTTTCGCTTATTGCAGCGGATTTTATAACAACAACAAAACAGCTTTTTGAATTCTTTGACAAAACTTTTTACGCGCACCAGTTCAAGGACCTGAGAAGGCTGCATTCAACAATATCCAAGGTCATTGAGCTGCTTGAGGAATGGGAATTTATAATGAGATCTGGGGATGATTTTTTAAGCGCCAATGAAATTGAAGACGAAAAATTAAAGGCAACTTTGCTTGGGAAAAGGGTTGCAGAGCTTTACATTGACCCGTACACCGCTTATTTTATGATAAGCTGCCTGAGAAATGCATCAGACAAAAAGATAGATGCATTTTCTTTCCTTCAGATGGCTTCGCACACGCTTGAACTGAGGCCCCTGCTGAAAGTCGGAATCAAGGAATATGACAAGGTGCAGGAATCAATGCTTGAATTCAGCAATTTTATTCTTGAGAGCGAGCCTTCAATGTACGAGCCTGAATATGAGGATTTTTTGAATTCTGTAAAAACAGCATTGATGTTTAACAACTGGATTAACGAGCAGGATGAGGAGTTTATGCTTGAGCAGTATAATGTAAGGCCAGGGGAATTAAGGGCAAAGCTTGATGTTGCAGACTGGCTTCTTTATGCAGGAGAAGAATTGTGCAGGATTCTGCATTACCAGTCTCTCATAAAAGAAATTGTAAAATTAAGGCTGAGGATGAAATATGGGGTAAAAGAAGAGCTGCTTACTCTTGTAAGGCTTGAAAACATCGGAAGAGTAAGGGCAAGAATTCTATTCAGGAACAGGTTCAGGGACTTGAAGGATATAAAGAATACAGATCTTGCAACTCTTACCCAGATTTTGGGGGAAAAGACTGCATTGAGCATAAAGAAACAGCTTGGCCAGGAACTTAATGAAGTTTCTGAAAATAAAAGAAAAGGGCAGATTAGCTTGAGGGATTGGGAAGAGTAAATTTTATTCAGAAGTTTTATAAAAAGAATTTTATAGCTTATATTAGCGCCCCTGTAGTATAACGGACACGCGCTGAAATTCCAATTGAATTCGGTGGCATTTCAGCCCAGCCGAAACAGAACATAAGCTTGCGGAGCTTGAGGTCGGGGTTCAATTCCCCGCAGGGGCATTATTTTCATGAAGTACTAACTAATTTTGTCCTATCTAAAGACTCATTCATAAAAATTATTTTAAGAAGCCATGGCCAAAAAAATATTCGGAGTAAATAAGAATATATTCTTGCTGGGAATTGTAAGCCTGCTTACAGACATAAGCTCAGAAATGATATTTTCTGTGTTCTCAATATTCTTTACAGTGATTTTAGGGGCTGCAGCTTCGCTTCTTGGAATTGTGGAAGGATTTTCGGATTTTGCATCATCATCATTGGATTATATCTCCGGATACCTGTCGGATAAAACCGGCAAAAGAAAAGCTTTTGCTGTATTTGGCTACGGATTTTCCACAATTTCAAAATTTTTGCTGGTAATACCAAATTCTGTATTTCTTGCTTCTTCATTCAGAGTTGTGGAGAGATTTGGAAAATCTTTTAGAGGCCCGCCGAGGGACGCATGGATATCCTCTCTTGCAGCAAAGTCAAGAAGAGGCTATTCTTTTGGACTTCATAAGGCACTGGACAAATCTGGGGCAGTATTGGGACCGATAATTGCTTACTTTCTTCTTGCGCATTACGGGCAAAATATCTTTTCATTTTCATTGCTATTCAAGATAGCCATTATACCTGCTTTTATCGCTGTGTTATTGCTTATTTTTATTAAAGAGCCCCATGTAGAACCGCAGAAAAAGGAGAACATCTTTAAGACATATCACAAATTAGGAAAAAGATACAGACATTACCTTAAATCCTCAATTATATTTTCAATTGCTTATTTCAGTTTCGGATTTTTGCTCTTGAAAGCATACAATACAGGGTTTCAGATAAAGGATATTGTGCTTCTTTATGCATTATTTAACATTTCTTTTGTAATCTTTGCCGCACCTATAGGGATTCTTGGGGATTATGTCGGAAGGAAAAAAATAATTGCTTTAGAATATATCTTGTATTTTATCATGAGCATTGGATTCATTTTTGCTTCAAAGAAATCGGATGTTATAGTTTTGTTTATTCTTTTTGGAGTATTTTATGCAATAGACGAAAGCCAGGGCAAGGCATACATATCCGACCTTGAAAAATACAGAAGGGGAACGGCAATAGGCCTGTACAATTTTTCAACAGGCGCTGTGTATTTACCTGCTTCAATCATAGCAGGCTATCTTTGGACAATAAACGACAGCTATACTTTCATTTTTGCGGCAATAATTTCAATTTTGGCACTTTTATTTTTTCTCAATCAAAAACCTTAAAAATTATAAAAATAATTAATACATTAATGGCACGATTCTCCAGGATAAAAAATATGTTTCATATAAATAAAAAGCCAAATGAAAAGCCGACTTATTTCATTACAAGGTTTGTTCTTTTGAGGGTGCTTGGATTTGTTTATTTCTTTGCATTTTTATCGCTTGCATTCCAAGTCATACCGCTTATAGGCCGGCATGGCCTGTACCCGGCAGCAAATTTTCTTAATTCATTTCACTTTGATAATAAAATCAGCGCTTTCATTCATATGCCGACGGTATTTTGGCTTTATATTTCAGATAATCTCATGTTAATATTGGCATGGCTTGGCGTTATTTTGTCATTTATTGTTTTAATCGGATTTGCAAATGCACCAATCATGGGATTCCTTTGGATAATCTACATGTCGTTTGTACATGTCGGGCAGATTTTTTACAGTTATGGATGGGAAATCCAGCTTATAGAAACAGGCTTTCTTGCAATATTCCTGTGCCCGCTGCTGGACATGAAGCCTTTCTCAAAATCATCTCCCCCTAAGCAGGTCATTTGGCTTTTCAGGTGGCTTGCGTTTAGGATTTACCTTGGTGCAGGACTTATAAAAATAAGGGGGGATTCCTGCTGGCGTGATTTAACCTGCCTTTATTATCATTATGAAACGCAGCCAATTCCGAATCCATTAAGCCCTTATTTTCATTTCATGCCAAAATTTTTTCACAAAATTGGAGTTTTGTTCAACCATTTTGTCGAGTTGATTTTGCCTTTTTTTGCATTTTTGCCAGGAATATTGAGAAATATTGCAGGAATTTTTATGATTTCACTCCAGTTTATCTTAATTTTAAGCGGCAACCTTTCATTTTTGAACTGGCTGACAATCGTGCCTGTTATTGCTTGCTTCGATGACAGATTTCTCAGGAAAATAATGCCAAAATGGATTATAAAAAAATCTGATTTTGCTGTTGAAAACCAAAAAACATACAGATGGCAGCCTTATGCTTCATGGGCTTTGTTTGTATTTGTCGCATGGTTGAGCATTCCTGTTGTACAAAACCTTTTTTCATCAAGCCAATACATGAACACGTCGTTCAACAACTGGGATTTTGTAAACAGTTATGGGGCTTTTGGCTACGTTGGAAAGGAAAGGCATGAATTAATTCTTGAAGGAACTCAAGATATAATCATAAATGAAAAAACAACTTGGAAAGAATATGAATTCAAGACAAAGCCGGGCAATGTCTACAGAAGCTTGCCGATAATTACGCCATACCAGCCAAGAGTTGACTGGCAGATTTGGTTTGCTGCAATGGAAAGGCCCGAGCAAAACCCATGGCTTATACATATGGTATCAAAATTTTTAAATAATGATAAGGCTGCGCTCAGTTTGATATCCAACAATCCTTTTCCCGATAATCCTCCAACTTATATTAGAATTGAATTTTATAAATATGAGTTTGCTACATTAAATAATCCTAGCATGGCTGTTTGGAATAGAATTTACATTGGAGAATGGCTTCCTCCTTTGTCGAGAGATAATCCACAGCTGCAAAATTATATCATGGCTTATGGATGGAAGGATTGAGCTTGAATTTTCGCAGTGTCTAATTCAAGAAGCCTTTCATAAAATCCGACAAGCCTGTTATAAGAATCTTCTACATTTGTTCCCATAGAAAGAAGTCCGAAACCCCCATCATGATTAAGCATTCCAACAACATTGTCAAATCCGACTTCCTTGATTAATTTTTCTATTTCCAAACCAATTTCTTTTGTTTTGCTTGGAGATGTCGTCATAGGCAGCCTATTATCTTCAAAAAATTCCCAGGTACGGCCATAAGCGGGATTATATTCGCAAATATGCGCATGAATTATTGCTTCGATGCTGCGGTTTGCTTCATATGCTGCCCAATGCATTGGCGTTTCTGAAGATGGCACTACCATACCTACCGAATAAACAGAGAATTCCGAAGCCACATAATTTTTAACCAAGGTGAAATCGTCCAATGTAACAAATTCTTTTCCGCTTGTCTGTGAACCGCTAATCAGCATATTAAATTTTTTTTCGGCATCAGCAACTCTTATGCTTAAATTGCCGTAATCATAGCCGCTGAATGCGCCTTCAGTAAGTGTTCCAATCAAACCCTTCCTGCGCAGATAATGCCTGTAATTTATTAATTCACTTATATCCACTCCCAAAATATCGATTCCAGAAAGATTTTCAAATCTATTTAGGGGCTTGAATTTTAAAATAGTGGGCGTTTGATGTGTCATGATAAAACATAAGAAAACTACATCTTTATTTAAATTAATCCCAAATTATAAATAACTAAAATATTCAAATTTCCAAGTCAAGTCCGGCGTCAACCATTATTTTGTTTTATTTAACCTTTCTGTGCTTTTCAACTATTTTTTTTATTTTTTCAAGCTCCTGCGCCTGCGGCTTTGGAATATTTTCTCCAAGCTTCCAGTATTTTAATTTATGATATGCAAGGGGCTCTTTATTTTTGCTTAATCTTGAATCAACGACTTCGCCTACAAGCATCACATGGTCGCCAAGTTCAATATCCCTGTAAAGCCGGCATTCAATGTTTAAAACAGAACCCTCAACCATCAAAACATTTATTTTATTTGCCTTGTAGAATTTAAATCCGAGCTCTTTAAGTGCAGCTATCTTGTCAGTATCCTTGCCTGAGCTTCCCCCTGCTATGCTTGAAAGAGCATTCTGGTCAGTTGCGCAGATGCCGATTCCAAACTCCTTTGAATTTCTTATGTTTTCAAGTGTTGCCTTGTTTTTCCCAATGCAGACGGCAACCAATCCAGGGCTATAAGAAACATGATGCGTCCATTCAGCTGCCATTATATTGTTGCCAAAAGTGCCGTTGCTTGTCACAAGGCCAACGCTTGTAATAAACTGAACTGTTTTTTCATCTCCCCATGGCAAATCCATTGTATCACCCTATATAATTTGTATTCTTCCTGTCAATTCCCTTCACGAACTCTATATTTATATCTTGCGGTGGCTGAAATCCCTGAGCAGGATATGCGAGGTTAGGCAGGAATTTTTCTATGTTCGATGCAAGCTGAGTAACTAAATGCCCCTTGCTGAAATAATGATTGCTTAATTCAAAAACAATCTGCCTTGCCTGTGCCTCATCAAAAGAGCCTATGGAATGAATGTACTCGTGCAAAATAACATGAAACAGGTAATAATTGTATAATTTCGGGTTTGTCTGCAGAATTCTTCCCAGCGGTCTTTTGTTTATTATAATCATATTTGCATCAAGGGAATAGAATGCTCCCAAAAATCCGCTTCCGAATTCTCCAAGATCGGTCATTCCAAGAAGCAATCCTGCCTGGTCAGTTCCAAGAAATTCCGATACCATGTCCTGCACTATTGTGAATATGTCAGAAATTGCTTTTGCGCGCTCCAGCCTTGTTTCATATTCCATAAATCATCAATATTAAAAGTCAAGCAGGCCGGATAAAGAGGATAATCCGGTCCGGACAAACTAACCTGAAGATTATCTACATCATTGCTTTACTTAGCTTTTCCTCGAATTCTGCCCAGGCAACCTTTCCCTTCATCTTATTGCCCCAGTACATAATGCAAGCCTCTACTCCAATTTGGGCAGCTTTGTCCATTTTGGAGCCCATTGCTTTTTCATATGAAGATTTCATCTTTTCTTTCATTAAATCGTCCCATGCCTCATTCGCCAGCTTCATTATCATTGCGCCCATGCTTTTTTCTTCTTCGCAGCAGCCTTTGCTGCCGCAGCATTCCTTTTCGGATTCACAGCAACTTCCTTCACTACATTCTTCTCCCATTCTTAATCAGCCTCCATTAGTTTTTAAATTATATATTATGATAAAAAAATAAAAAATCAAGCCAGTTAACAGCAGCCTTTTCCTTTTCCCATTGTTTTAGCCTCCAATTTCTTTATCGGATTTACGATATTCAGGCATTTGATATATTATGCTAATATTTAAATATATCGGTTTTACGATATATGCGCCAGGAAAAGTATATAAACCTGCATTTTTTAATTCCATATATGAAGAAGTGCTGTGACATGAAGGGTTTTCTGAGCTTTATAGTGCTGAAGCTCATAAGCAAAAGGAGCATGTCCGGGGATGAAATAAGGAAAGTTATAGAGTTAAGAAGGGGAACAAAGCCAAGCCCTGGAACAATATACCCTGTGCTTAAGATGCTGAGCGAGAACGGTTTTATAGAGGAAATAAAAAGCAGCAGCAAGACGAAAAAATACAGGCTCACTAAAAAAGGGCAAAAAGAGGTAAAGATTGAAACCAAGAAATTCTGCGTTCTATTTTACGAAATGAAGGATGAGTTTCATAAGTGCTGCAAGTGAATTTATTCAATATATTTAAAAATAAAATAAATTTCTTGTATTTATGGGAAAATACAAGCTTGTGTGCTTTGATGTTGACGGTACCTTGATTGACAATGTCACGTTCTCTTGGCAGGTATTTCATGATTATTTCCAGACTGATGTGCACAAACGAGAGGATGCCAGAAAAAAGTTTTTTGACGGGCAAATAACCTACAAGCAGTGGGCCGAGCATGATATAAACCTCTGGAAAGAAGTCAACGCTAATAAAGGGGATTTTTTCAAGGCTTTATCCAAATTGAAATTAATGGAGGGTGCTATTGAAACATTAAATGAGCTAAAAAAAAATAATCTGAAGCTAGCTGTCATATCCGGCTCGTTAAACGTGGTTCTTGAAAGATTTATCCCAAATTACGAAGAATATTTTGACGATGTTTTCTTGAGCAGAATTCATTTTGACAATAATGGAAGAATAAGTGGCGTTGATGCTACTGAGTATGACATGGAAGGCAAGGCTTTGGCTTTGAGAAAAATTGCTGAAAGGGAAAAAATAAGCCTTAAGGAATGTGTTTTTATAGGCGATTACCTTAACGACATGAAAATTATGGAAGAATCAGGAATGGGGATTGCATTCAACTGCAGGTGCGATGAATTAAAGGAAATTGCCGATGTTGTAGTTGACAAGAAGGATTTGAGGGAAATTTTGAGGCATATTCTATAATTTTTTAATAGCTTTAACTGCCAATGCAAGCCTTTTTTTGTTATTGTGATGTTTATATATGGCTTCAAGATGTTTTTCCGTCAATTTTAATTTCCTGAATTTTTTAATTTGATTTAGCAGCAGCGGCATTGCTCTTATAATATTGTCAACAATTGCTATAGTAGATTTTTGCGCTGTCCTTGACAATGGGTTTAAGTCTATTGTTATGACTTTTTTTCCATTTTTGATTAGGGCCTCTGCCCGGTCACCGTCCTCAAGAGGAACAAAAACAACGTCAGCCTTTAAAATCCCATCAGGATTGGCGTATTTTCTGTTTGATTCAAGATGTTTTATTTTATATCTTTTGTCCTGCAGCAAAATTTTTTTTGCACCATGCTTTAACAAATATTTTTTTATTTTTATTTCCCTTTGGGAGGATGGATGGAAAATATTAACTTCCAGAGGCGCATCAAGAATATTTGACAATTCTGCCAGCTCTTTTGGGACCAGTGCAGCTGCATTTCCGTTTACTGAAATAACCGGATGCTTTGCCAACAGCAAGAGGGCAGCAGAACTATCAACTGATTTTTTAGCAAAATCATTGGTTTTTTCCCCGAGAAGATAATCAAATGCTTCGCCCCTTCCCTGCGAAATAAGCCCGTCAATTGATGTTACACCCTCTTTTATTCCAACAACTACCAATTCCCTTGTTTTTAATGAAGCATACCTTGGATGTGATTTAGGAATATTCATATCAAATGCGCTCCTGTTTCTGATATTTTGAATTTACCTGCGCCTTTGAATGGCATGTCGCTGAAAACTGCATTGCCGAGCATTAT
This sequence comes from uncultured Methanosarcinales archaeon, assembly GCA_964396095.1. Lineage (GTDB taxonomy): Archaea > Nanobdellota > Nanobdellia > Woesearchaeales > GW2011-AR4. The sequence continues at coordinate 23,581 of CAYNCK010000075.1, read as the reverse complement.
CATTGAGGCATTTCCATTATTTTTTTTGATACTTTTAATAATTTTTATTACTCTTTTATTTTTCATTAGTCTGCTTTCAACTGCAAATCCTCCTGAAATTTCTATTAATTCCTTAAATTTTATATTTTTATGGGATTTTACCATTATCTCGATTTTATTTAGCCATTTTGATGCAGATTTGTTGATGTTATTTTTTAACTTAGGATTGGTAATTACTGATTTAGTGGATATTTTGCTGAAGTGCCTGCAGTAAACATCAGCATTATTTAATGGGAGCTTTTTGACAATAAAATGAGAGCTTGGCCTTAGCTTTAGGCAGCAGCCCCCGTAAAATTGATTCACCACATCACCCAATCCTGTTTTGTTTTCCACTTCTGCGGTATGGGCTATGATAGCTAATTCCTTATTTGATTTTTTCAGTTTTAATAATTTGTTCAATGCGTAAGCGGTTGCCAATGCGCTTGCTCCGCTTAGCCCAAAGCCGCAGCCAAGCGGAAGTTTAGTTTTTATACTGATGGTTATGGTTTTAACGTTTAATCTTTTAATTACGCTTTTAACTGTCGGGAAATTTATATGGGCATTATTGAAAAAAATCTCTGTTTTTTTTGATTTTGATGTTTCTGCAACAACGCCTTTATTTATAGTAAACCCCAATCCGTAAGAGCCCATCCATCTTGGATTTTTGTGGCTGTAAATGCCGAAAATGCAGCTTATATTTGCAGGTGCAAATGCTTTTGCAGAATTCATTTTACTTGAGTTTTGCTATTATAGCATCCAATATTTTATCTGCAACAATTTTTTTATCAGATAAAAATACATTATAAACATTTTTGTCCTTATCTACAATAAAAACCTCATTTGTGTCAACATCAAACCCGGCATTTTTTTTCCCGACGTCATTTGCAATGACCAAATCGGCGTTTGCGGATTTTAGGAGCCAGTATGCACTTTCTATGAGCTTATTTTTTGGCAGATTGTATTCGGCTTTAAACCCGACCAGAAATATCCTGCTGTTTAATTTTTTCAATTTTTCAAATATTTTTGCTGTAGGTGAAAATTCCAAGCGAAGCTGCCCGGTGCTTTTAATTTTATCATTCATTTTATCATTAATTTCAAAATCAGAAACCGCAGCAGAATGGATAATTATATCATATTTTTTTATAATTTTTTTAATTTTACTGAATAAATCTTTTACGTTTGTGAATTTTTCATGGCTGATGTTGTAACTAGGCTCCACTGAATTATTTCCATTCAGTAAAAAAACATCACCACCCCTTAGAAAAGCTTGCTCTGCAATTGCAGTGCCCATCTTTCCAGAGCTTTTGTTTGTTATGATTCTTACAGGATCAATCTCCTCAAATGTGGCTCCAGCAGTTACAAGGATTTTTTTATTTTTCAGGTCATTTCTTTGCTTTAATAACAGCATTATTCTATCTGTAATTTTTTTTAAGTTTGCAAGCCTTCCGACACCTTTGTAGCCGCAGGCCAATTCCCCGTATTCAGGCTCGACAAAATGATAATTTGCCCTTCTTAGTTTTTTCACATTCTCCTGCACAATCGGGTTTTTCCACATTTTTACATTCATTGCAGGGCATATCAAAACTGGGGCAATTGTTGCTGTTATGGATGTTGTCAGCAGGTCATCTGCAATCCCGTTTGCAATTTTACCAATTACATTTGCAGTCGCAGGGCATATTAAGAATAAATCAGTTATGTCAGCTAAAGAAATGTGCTTTATGGGCTTGTTTTTCTTTAAGTAGTCCTTATAGTTCACTTTTGGATGAAACAATTCTGTATGGACTTCATTTCCACTTGCCTTTTGAAATTCTTGGATGTCAACAAAATGCGTGGCATGCTCAGTCATAATTACATGGGTGTTGGAGCCAAGCTTTTTGAGTTCTTTTATCAAATCAAGAACTTTGTAGCATGCAATTCCTCCTGTTATTCCTATGACTATAACCTTACCTTTGAACATTAACTTTTCCATATACAAATAAATATAGAATATTGGTTTATAAATGTTTATGGCCTGGCTAATCTCCACAAATATTCAAAATACTTTCTGTGTGCATCGGCGATTTCCTTGTTTATCAGCATGAAACAAATTGGGTAGTTTTTTTTCCATACAAGATTTACAACTCTGTCTCCGTAAATGTTTATGACTGCAGGGCTTTCCAGTTCCTCTGGCAGAAATTTTGTTTCAAAATATTTACCCATAAATTCTTTTTTAGACATCGCCTTCTCTCTGGCACTCGCCTTATGCAGGATTCTCAGGTAAATTTTCTTTTTTTGCCTTAACTTGTTCCATTCCTCAAAAAATCCCTTCATCACTTCGTCTTCCCCTGATATTGCGCCGATAAGAAGCAATTCTTTCTTTGCATTTCTTAAGACATCCCTTCTCATTGTTTTGAATCCTTCAATTCCAATTAAGACATGCGCCTCTGCACTTGGCTTTAAAATATCAAACCCCTTTTTTAAATCAACAATTAATTTTTTTGCTTCTAATTCAGTTTCATTAAGTTTTCTTTTTTGCTCATGTATAAACTCAATAATCCTGCTTGGCTCTGCCGCCTCAAAATATTTCATGCCTCCTTTTATTACATAAGAAGCAAGCCCTTTTTCCTGCAATCTCCTTATGCTTTCATAGACCGTCGATTTCCTGAATTCTGTTTCCTTTACTATTTTTCCGGAAGGCACGGAACCTAATTCTAACAGGGCAAGATAAACTTTTATTTCTGCCTTGCTTAACCCAATTTTTTCTAGTATTTTTGTTTCCATCTATTCAATTAGTTTGCTCTTCTTTAATAATTTATCTGTTAGTAGTCCAATTATTGGACACCTAAAGTTTAAATATTGATAATTCTTACTATTTATTAGTAATAAATTTTAATTGGAGCGGAAATGGCAATTGATGATAAAATTAAAACAATCGGCGAATTTCAAGAATCGCAAAATAAATTATTGACAGAAAAGTACAATCTGAGTGTAGATAAATTAATAGATATACTAGCTGCTTTGAATGACAAATTTTCAAATTTGAACAGTTATTCTAAAATTAATTTAATTGCCTATATTGATAAAGCTAGTAATGAAATTGACAAGCGTTTCATAGATGTAACTAGTTATCATCAACATATCAGACAATTTAAGGTTTCTAAATTAATAAACAGCTCAGGATATTTTAGTAAAAATAATTTAGATGAAACTACAAAGGAAAAAATACTAAAAATATGTTTAGAGCCTTATAGGGAGGAAGTAATGCGCGTAATTTCAACCAGAGGGTTTTATATGGAAATAGCTGAAGAGTTAGGAATATTGCCGGAATACTTCAGTCAATTGAAACAGGCAATATTAAGAGGTAAACCTTTTATGAGTTACAGGGGAATTAAATTCGTCCATTGGCTTGTTGAAAATGGATATGAAGTTGGCTTGCCTAGGCTAATTAAAGATTGAAGTTTTATATTTAAAAATATCCAAATTAGAAGTTAAAATATTGAAATTTGTGAACGATTAATAATAGAAGAAAAGGCAATAGTAAACAAAAAGCCTGACAAGGAGATAAAAAACTAAAAAATAAAACTTTATTAGAAAATTTAAGAGAAGACTTTCCTTACAAAATTGAGGCGCATTATTTTAGGGTAAAATGACACTAACAGGATATCTATTTGGGCTCCACACAGATGTGGATGCCATAAGTAAAGGTGGTTACCTTGAAGGAATAGAAAATATTATTGAATTCTATTCACAGCGTGGAGTTACTCATATAAGGGTTAATATAACTAATAACCCATGGAATAGTGTTGATGGATCAACTCAAACTATTTACATTGAAGAGATTTTTAGAATAGGTGGCAAGCCTTCATCATTTCCAGATAGATTAAATGATAGCTTTTGGGATATGAATCTATTTGCTATTTCTCCGTATCAGAAAATGATTGCTGAACAATTAGAAAAACTCGGAAGCTCTAAAGGAATTAAAGTCTATAAGCCAAAAAATTACGGGTGGCGTAAACCTTAAAACAAACTTATCAATGAAAGCTATGCCCGTCATCCGGAAACTTCTTTTCCCTAACTTCTTTAGCATACTCTTCAAAAGCTTTTTTCATTTCATTTCCAATTTCAGCGTACCTTTTCAAAAATTTCGGCTTGAAATCCCCATACAATCCAAGAATGTCATTTGTGACCAAAACCTGCCCGTCGCAATGAATTCCAGCCCCTATGCCTATTGTGGGAATTTTTATTTTTTCTGTAATTGTTTTGGCTAAATGCAATGGTATGCACTCCAAAACCAAAGAAAAGCATCCTGCTTTTTCAAGCTGAAGAGCCTCTTCAATCAATCTTTTGGAATCTTCATCATTTTTTCCCTGGACTTTGAAGTTTGTTATTGTCTGTGGGGTTAATCCTATGTGCCCCATAACTTCAATCTTGTTTTTAACTAAGTATTCTGCAATCTCAGGCTTTTTTTCCATCTTGACTGCATGCGCACCAGCATTTAAGAATAATCTTGCATTTTTTAATGCATTTTCTTTATTGTCGTAAGTTCCGATTGGCATATCGCCTATAATTAACGTATTTTTTGCCCCTCTTGCCACAGCGCCTGTTGCCCTTAGCATGTCGTCCATTGTAACTTTTGTTGTGTTCTCATAGCCCAAAACAACCATTCCCAATGAATCTCCAACCAGAATTATATCAACAATCCCGTCCATCAATTTTGCAGTAGGGAAATCGTAAGCAGTCAGCATTGCTATTTTTTCCTTGGCTTTCATGGATTTAATTTGTCGGATTGTCAGCATTTTTATTTTTGAAAGTTTTATTTTGATTATTTTTTCAATATTAGTTTTTGTAATGTTTTAATGAATGTGAAATTTATTTAATTTTTTATGTTTTAGATGATTTCTTACCGCAATAATATTCTTTGCCATTAATTTAAAAATATTAAAAAAATAATTTAATCAATCTTATTTTATTCTTTCCTTCAGTGCAGCCACAATAATGGGCATCGCAATCGTTGCATCGCAAATCAAATCAACAAACTTTGCCTTTGGGTTCATCTTGCCCCATGAAATGCCCTCCTTTAATTCAGCGCCTGAGCTTCCGCCCGGCTCCGGCCTGTCCATTGTAATCTGAACTCCGAATTCCGCTGATTTTGGTGCTAGCTGCATTGCCTGCTGTATGTAATTTTTTGGGACTCCGCCTCCAAAGTAAATGACTCCTGCTTTTTTTGAAGTCCATGCAATGTCAATTATCTCCTTCAAATCTTCAAATGCCCTTGTTTCTGATGTCTTGCCTTTTGCTAATTGTCCCCAAATCATCAATCCAATCCCTGAATCGGATATTGCAGGGCAAAAAATAGGTATTTTGTTTTCAAAGCAAGCCTTGCATATTGATTTTTTTGGAGTTAATCTTCCTATTTCCCACAAAAATTCTTTGATTGAAATTTTTGTTTTAAGGCTTTCAAAATTTTCTGAAATAAAATCTTCCATGCCCTCGTAAATCTTGTTTGGCATCAGCGATTCGTAAACCCTGTCAAAGCCTTTTTTGTGCAATTCTGCATCATCAGCATTCGCACTTCCCTGGTAATGCCTGTAGCCAAGCGCTTCTCCAAGATCATGCGTCAAAGTTGCGCCTGTTGCGACTACGACATCAACCCATTTGTTTTCTATTAATTCAATTATTATTTCTCTCATGCCTCCCGGCACAAGAGGGCCTGCAAGCCCGAGAAATACCTTACATTCTTTGTCTTTTATCATTGCTTCGCAGATATTAACTGCTTTTCCAAGCCTTCCAGCTCCAAGAACTCCTGCAGAATCCATCTGTTTAACTAACTCATTGACACTCATTCCTTTTGTTATTTTTATGTGGCTTACTGGCTTCATTTTATTATTGATTCTTTAAGTTAATGTTTTCTTTATAAATATTTTAGCTCTTCTTTCGCTGGACAATAAGCGCAAATTCATTAAACTTGTATAAACAATATACATAAAAATCAATAATATAAAATTAAAAATAATAGAATTATACAACTTTACACTCCATGCCTCCTTACTGTATCCATTCATAGAAGTAATCACAATAATTATTTAAATGTTGTTAAAATTATGTATAAAATGAACCTCTTAATTGACGCGCACTCGCATCTGGACCATCCTTTGCTAGCCAATAAAATAGATGAGCTGGTAAAAAGGGCAAAAGATGCGGGGTTAAAGCACATAATTACAAACGGCATTGATCCGGAAACTAACAGGAAATGCCTTGAATTGTCAAAAAAATATGATATTTTAAAATGCGGAATGGGTATTTATCCGAGAGATGCTTTGCAGAAGGAAGCTGAAACAGGAGAGGCTGATATAAAAATAAAAGATTTTGACATTGATGAGGAAATTGATTTTATAAGAAAAAATAAAAACAATATTGCAGCTATCAGCGAGATTGGACTTGATTTTGTTAACGGCGAAAGCAAGGGGCAAATTGAGGATTTTGAAAAGATGATTAAGCTTGCTGAGGAATTGAAAAAGCCAATTGTTGTTCATTCAAGAAAGGCCGAGTTAAAATGCATAGAAATTATTGAGTCTTTTAGCATTAAAAAAGTTGTTATGCACTGCTTCTCTGGAAGAAAGCATCTTGTGAAAAGAATTTCAGACAACGGATGGTATTTAACAATTCCTACATTAGTTGTAAGAAGCCAGCAGTTCCAGGAAATGGCAGGCATGGTTCCAATAACCCAATTATTCTCCGAGACAGACAGCCCCTACCTTAGCCCCTATAAAGAGCAAACAAATGAGCCTGCCTTTGTTGCTGAAAGCTATAAAAAAATTGCAGAAATCAAGAAGATGGATATAACCGAAGTTGCAAATAACATCTACATGAACTGGCAGGCAGTTTTTGAATGATTTTAAACAATTAAATTTAAATATTTTAAACAAAATTGCCCTTTTATGCTTAAATTGCTGATGTTTCTCTTTGCTTTTATTGTAGTATTACCGATGGTAAATGCTGAAACGCAGATTTTCACAGGAACCGTGATAACTGACAGGCAATATGATATTCAGGGCAGCATATTTGCTTTTACATATGATGAATCAAGCAACAAGGTTTTCGTGCAAAATCCCTCCACAAGCCTGATTATAGAGAATGGAAAATGCAACTCAAACACGGAATTCAAGGTGTGCATTCAAAGCGCAAATTATTCCGACAGGAATATCACAACTTATGTGACTTATTATGCTGTGCAGACTACAATTTACAAGCTAACCGGCAGCCTTACTGCGACAAGCAAGATAAGCAGCATCTCATTGATGCCAAAAGAATCAGCAGCTTTTACAATCACACTCTTGAACCCGAGCGAACTTGACATTAAGGACATATCTTATGCCGAGGACTTCAGCCCTTTTGCTTTGACTGATATTAAGGGGTGCAATCTTGATGGAAGCACATTATCTTGGCATGGCATTCTCAAAAGCAAATTTGACAAAACATGCACAGGTACGCTTACTTCTGAGAAATCGGGAAGCTATAGCTTAACAGGCAACTTAAGCTATCTTAACCCTTACGATACCGAAAAGAAGAACACAGATTCTGTGTCAATTACTGTTCTCCCGATGCAGCTTGTCTTTTCCCGCTCGCTAGACAACAATACGGAAGCGAACAGGCCATTTTTTTTCAATTCTTCAATAAGCAATATAAACCCTGATGAAAAGATGGAAGTGTCGATAAAAATCCAAATTCCAGGCAACATTGACATTCTTAAGTTTGACAGGGGATTTATGAGGGAGATTAACCTGCTCACAAGAAGCATGACACTTGATCCCGGGGCTGGCCTAAATTATTCATTTTATCTTGTTCCTAGGTTTGAAAGCAGCACTCCATTTACTCAAACTTTTGATTACAAGATTAAAGAAATCAAGAATGCACTATCAAACGAAACTTACCTTAACGCGCTTGTGCCAAATCCTGTTGTGAATTTCAGCTCAGAGCATTTTGATGTGGTGCCCGGGCAAGAGTTCCTGGTGTTTGCAAGAATCACCAATCCGAGCTTTTTTACTGCGCTTACTGACATAAAAGCAACTTTAACAACACCTGACGAAGTGATTGTGCAAAGCCTTGACAGCCTGACGCCAAAAGACAATTACTTAATAATGAACAAAGAATTAATTGCGCCAAGAACCGAATTGCAAAATGAAACTATTCAGCTTAAGCTGACATTGTCTTATAAGTTTAGTGATTATTACAGTTATATAAACAGGTCAATAAGCATCATCATAAAAAATAATATAAATACAACATCAAATGCAACCAAGATTGAAGCAAAGCCGCAACAAAAATTAAATACAACAAATGAGTCAAAGCCATCAGATTCGAGCAAGCCCCCAGCCCAGACAATTCCCCCTGTCGGGAAAAAATCCATCATTTTTACAAGGGAAAACCTGATAATCGGCTCGTCGATTTTTGCCATATTCCTAGCGATAACTTTTATTATATCAAAGATAAGAAACAGAAGCAAAGGCAATCAACCAGAATAACCAAAAACTTTTTAAGCCAAACACCCTAATTAAATGCAATGAAAATAAGCATAGATACGAAAGAGGATTCCCATGAAGATTTGAGAAAAGTAATCAGTATGCTGCAGAACATTGTTGGCGAATCTCAGGAGATATTTACGAACGTGCCTGCAGATTCATCCTCCCAGGCAAGCCCTATTGCAAATATTTTCGGCGATATTTTTTCAACTCCTTCAGCTTCATCAGAGCCGACACAGGAAACAACAGAGGAAACTCAGCAAACAGATGCGGAAGAACCATCTCAATCAACAGATGACCTCTTTGCAGAATTATTCAGCGAAGAAGAATTAAAAAAAATGGATGTTGCAAAAGAATCCGAAGAAGAGGAAGAGACAGAAGAAGAAGTTAAGCCTAAATCAAAGGATAAAAAATACGGGATTGAGTTTTATTGATCGTTCTTGATGGTTATTTATTTTTAAATTATTTATTGTTATTTTAAATTATTTTTATTGGACATGCCCTACTGTCAACGGCAAGAAGAGCTAAATGACTTTAACTAAAGAAGAACATAAATAAAAATACCAAATGGTAGATTACATTAAAATAAATTTATTTATGCTGACTAATTGAAATTAAATAGTCAAAATCCAATAAAGTATTAAAAATTCATCATTCATTAGAAATTAATAATAAACTAATTCTTTAAACCTCAATTATCTTTCCTTTCTTTCCGACATTCATCACTTTTGTCTTGCCTATCATCTCTTCAATCCCTTCAGCTTCGTGCACGTGGCTGCAGATCAGAATGTCCGGCTTGAAAGTGTCAATTGCCTTCCTGACGCCTTCGCTTCCCGGGAATATGCTTGAGAATTTTTCCATAAGGGAGCCGGATGGGTGCACATGGGTAACGAGTATTTTTTTCTTTGCGTCCTTAATCCTCTCATAGCCTTTTTTATCAGCTCAAAAATCTCGTCTTCGCCGAGCTGGAACAATCCAATGTTTGCGCCGCCGCATCCAAACAAGCCAACGTCCTTGTATTTTATCGAGTATCCATGGAGGTTGGTAACGCCATACAGTTCAGCGAGAAATTCAGCAGTTGCAACGGTTTCATGGTTGCCTGGTATAAGTATTACTTTTTTTCCTTTTTTTACAAATGGGCCGATAATTCCTTCTGTTGATGTTTCTGCATACGTCAAATCACCGCTTAAAACTACCAGATCTATATTCTCTCTTTCCGCCTGCTCTGCCAATCTTTTAGCCTGATTTGTATCCCCATGAATGTCGCCTGCTGCCAGGATTCTTAATTTGGATTTATCTCTAATTTCCATTATTTACCGCAAAAGTTTATATTGTTTAAAAAATTATCTATATAAATGGCTAATCTAGAAATTATTGGTTACCTTGCAGGATTTTTGATTGCAATCTCGTTATCCCCTCAGCTAATAAAAACATGGAGAACAAAATCGACAAAAGATATTTCAACATCATGGACATTAATGCTGATGTTGGGGCTGATCCTTTGGGTAATTTATGCTGAATCAAACAAAATTTTACCATTACTCTTATTTGCATCAATAGAATTTTTAATGACATTATTACTTTTTGTGATGAAATTAATTTACAAATAAGAAAACTTATCTCTTAATTATCTTTGCCTTTTCTGTAAGGTCAATTATCTTGCTTGGATTGCCTTTCTTTTCGCCTTCATAAACCGCAAAGTCAAGGCTGCTTTTTATCGAAGAGTCTAGATTGTCAAGCGATATCATGTAATCTTCGCTGCTCCTGTTCACTGACGTTGTGACAACAGGAACTTTTGCTTCCTGGACTATTTTGCTGAACCAGTGGCTTGGAATTCTTATTCCCAAAGTTTTTAATCCAGGATTTACTTCTTTTGCAACGCAATTTGGATTTTTTAGCTTTAGAATGAAAGTGAAAGGGCCCGGAAGCTTGTCAAGCCATTCTTCTGCATGTTTTTCTACAACACAATTTTCCTTAACCCATTCCAACGACGGCGCGATGACGGAAAAAGGATTTTTAACTCTCCATTTCAACCGCCTTATTTTTTTGACTGCATCTGAATCCTGGGCGTTGCAGCCAAGCCCGTAGATTGTATCTGTTGGATAGATGAAAACAGCGCCGTTTATGATTTCATCAATGATTGCTTGTTTTTCAAGCTTTAATTCATCGAAGTTTAGTATGCGCATGAGACGCTTGGAAAAAAAGATGGTATAAATAGTTTGTGATAATAAAAATATTATCCCAAATAGCCCATCATGAATCCTTCTTCCTCAGCGTTTATTTCATCATTTTCAACGTATTCTTCCAGATATTTGCCGCTGTAAAAATCTTCTGATACATTATCTTCCAATTCATCATCAAATAATCCTTTCATTTTAATCACCTTCGAATTAGCTGCTGAACTGCACATCAAAGCTCTTCAGCTGCTTGTTTGTCCTTATTGTAAGCTCCTTGATTTGCTTCAAAAACAAATCTTCAATAAACTCATTGCTTAATTCCATTTTTGTTCACCTTTTTTCTTGAAATTTTTAGCAGGAAATTTTGGGGGTGAAAAGCTGACTTTCGTCATTTTTCTTTTTCCTGCTAGACATTATTGAGAAGAATGCCTTTAAATATTTCACAGCGGCATGTCCAGTGTCCAGTGGTTGTTTGCAGTATGGAAAAGAAATGATAAGATATATAAAACCAAAAAACATTCTTATTTTATGAAATGCGTCCATCTTATTGTTTCAGGCAAAGTGCAGGGTGTTTTCTTCAGGGACAATACTAGAAAAAAAGCTGTTGAATTAGACTTGCATGGCTATGCAAAGAATCTTGAAGATGGAACTGTTGAAGTTGTCGCGCAAGGCGATGAAAATAAAATAAATGAGCTGATTGATTTTATAAAAAAAGGGCCAGGCATTTCTAAAGTTGTTGACATAAAAATTAATCACAAAGAATTGGAAAATTTCAGTGGGTTTGAGATCAAGTATTAAAATATTTTATTTTATCATTAAGGCAGGAGAATGCAAAGGGAAACAGGAAAAAAGGATTGCCTTCAGAAGCGGCAATAATCGCATTTGTACATGATTTTAGGGAGTGGTTTAACAGCCAATGTTTAAAATCAACATAATTAAAACTCCGTCAATTTCTTTTCAGAATTGCTTTTTATAATTGTTGTATTGCCGTCATCCCCGCCTGCAGTCTTCTCAACTGATATGAAATTATTTTTTTGCAGCTTGTCTACTTTCCTCTGGAACGATTTGTAAACCAGCTTTCCTCCATTATCCTGGTACAATTTGAAAAAATCCCCGATTCTTTTTCCGGAATTATTTTTTACTAAATTCAGAATTAATTGCTCATCCGACTCAAGCTCGCCGGGGTTTTTTATAGTGAATTCATCAATCTTGTTTAGTGCCGGCTGTGCATGCTCAATAAGGATTTTTCTGGATGACTTGCTTTCCGCAATATTTGCAGACTCTTTCATCAAGTGCAGTCCTGTCCTTATATCCTGCAGCTCCGCTGTTTTTCTTACAATCAATTCAAAGGCATCATCATTCCAGACATTCGGATGAAATGCAAATTCAGCTCTCTGCTTCAGAATCCCTTTTGTTTCTGCAAAATTGTAAGGCCTGAATTCAATAAGCTCAGGCATTAGCCTTGATTTTATCCTGTCTTCCAAATCAATGACCCATTCCTTGTAGTTTGTGATAAGAATAATTGTTTTTCTGTAGATTTCCTCAAGAATCATGTAAAGAAAATCCAGGTCTTCCAGCTTATCCGCTTCATCAAAGACAAAAACAACAGATTTCTTGTTTAAATTTTGCTTAATCCACCTGAATAATTCTTCTGTCTTCTTGTTCTGCACGAACTTGAAGTCCATCAAGTCGCAGATTTCAAGGATTATCTTATAAGTTGTATTGCGCTGCCAGCAGTTTATGTAGATTGGGATAATTTCCTCCGTCTCCTCTTCAAGCTCATCCAATACTTTTCTCAATGCAACTGTCTTTCCAACCCCCGGCTGGCCGTAAATAAAGACATGCTTGCCGGTTTTTTCCTGGAACAGGGGCTTGATGCAGGACGCAATTATCCTCTGCTCCTTTTCCCTGTAAGGCACGATTTTCGGCACAAAAGAATAATCTAATGCAACATCGTTCTTAAAAAGAGATTCGCTGCTTCCCAGAATGTCCTTGAACAAGCCACCCATATTACTGTCATGAATTTCAGATAGTTTAAATAATTTTTGTCAGCAAATTTTATAAATAACACAAAAATTAGTGAAATAATGCCGGACATAATATCTGTTAAAAGCCTAGTGAGAAAATTCAATGGTTTTACTGCAGTTGACAATATCTCTTTTTCTGTGCAGAAAGGCTCTATTTTCGCGTTCCTTGGCCCTAACGGCGCCGGAAAGACAACAACAATTAAGATGCTGACAACTCTGATAAAGCCGACAAGCGGCATGATTGTCATTAACGACAAGCCTATAAAAGACCATTTGGAAGTCAGGAAATCATTTGGAATTATCTTCCAGGACCCGAGCCTTGATAATGAATTAACGGCTTTGGAAAACCTTGAGCTTCACGGGGTTCTTTATGGAATGCCGAAAAATCTGCGAAATTCAAGAATAGAAGAGCTTATGAAGTTTGTCGAGCTTTGGGACAGAAAGGATGATTTTGTAAAGCATTTTTCAGGAGGCATGAAAAGAAGGCTGGAAATAGCAAGAGGCTTGATGCATCACCCTAAAATATTATATCTTGACGAGCCAACTTCAGGGCTTGATCCTCAGACTAGAAACCACATCTGGAGCTACATAAAAGAATTAAATAAAAATGAAGGAATAACCGTGTTTTTGACAACACATTACATGGAAGAGGCTGAAAAAGTTGCAGATGAAGTTGCAATAATAGACCATGGAAAAATCATAATGCAGGGCTCTCCGAATATTCTTAAGAAAAAAACCAAATCAAAATCACTTGAAGAGGCTTTTCTTTCGCTTACAGGGCATACCATACGGACAGATGATGCAAAAGGCATTGATAATCTAAGAGAACAGGGAAAGATGTGGGGAAGATAAATGGGAGTGATATACATCTTGTGGCTGAGGCAGATAAAGAGATACATAAGGTCAAAGGCTAGAATTATAGGCTCGCTTGGGCAGCCGCTGCTTTTTTTGCTAGCGCTTGGGTTTGGATTCGGGCCAATTTACGAAAAAGCCGCTCATGGAAGCTACATAGAATTTATTGGGCCCGGGGTGATTGCAATGGCAATTATTTTCACTGCAATGTTTACTGGCATAGAAATAATCTGGGACAGGCAGTTTGGATTTTTGAAGGAAACTCTTGTTGCACCTGTATCAAGATTTGTCATCATGATCGGAAGAACGCTTGGGGGAGCAACAGTGTCAATATTACAGGGAATTATAGTTTTTATTATTGCTTATGCCGCAGGATTCAAGATAGGAAGCTGGAGCAACCTGCCATTGGCATTGTTGTTCATGTTTCTAATTGCTTTGCTATTCACATCCCTTGGGACTGCAATTGCATCAAGGATGGAGGACATGCAGGCATTCCCATTGATAATGAACTTTATTATGATGCCCATGTTTTTTCTTTCAGGTGCTATATTTCCTCTTGACAGCTCGCAAAAAACAATAGAACTGATTGCAAGGTTTGATCCTCTGTCTTACGGAGTTGACGGGTTAAGGTATGCTTTGACAGGTCAAACATATTTTGGAATTTTTGTGGATTTCTCTGTTGTTGTTATATGTGCTGCTGTTTTTATTGCTGCAGGGAGCTATATGTTTTCTACTGCAGAAGCATGATTAAACTTTTGAGCCGCATCTTGGACAAAATTTGTCCTGAATCCTCAGAATGTTTCTGCATCTTTGGCAGTATTTGTATTGTGGGTTTCTTGCCTGCGGCTTTGCGTGCTGAAGCTTCTCCTGACTTTTATTTTTTCCAAACCCGATTGCCATCCTGAAAATTCCTACAATGACAAAAATCCAGCCAATATAAAAGAAAAAAACCAAATAATCAAAGTTAATCACATACGATGATATGGAGATAAATAATCCGATTAAAACATAGGCAATCCAGTGTATTTTTGGCATTTTATTCTAAATGAATTTTAGTTTCAGTTGCGCTGGATAATGGGCTCAATCCCATAACAGTTTATTCAATAAAAATTAAACAATAATTAATTATAATGATAACACTACGTATAATCAATAAAATTTATTCTCTTTTCCCTATTACCTTCTTCCCAATATATTTCTGCAAAACTGTTGGGATTTTTATTGTTCCATCTTTCTGCTGGTAGTTTTCAACAATTGCCCTCAATGCCCTTCCTGTTGCAACCGCAGTGCTGTTTAATGTGTGGACAAATTCTTTTTCCTCTCCTTTTTTGTATTTAATATTGAGCCTTGTTGCCTGGTAAGCTGTGCAGTTTGAGCAGCTTACAACTTCCCTGAAAAGATTTTCTCTTGGGAACCACGCCTCAATGTCGTATTTTTTTGCAGCAACAATTCCAATGTCGCCTGTGCAGATATTAACAACCCTATAAGCGATTTTTAATTTCTGGAACAACTCTTCTGCATTCTTCAGCAATTCCTCGTGGAATTTCCAGGAATCTTCCGGCCTGCAGAAAATGAACTGCTCGACCTTGTTGAAATGATGCACCCTAAAAATTCCTTTTGTGTCGATGCTGTGGCTTCCAAGCTCTTTCCTGAAGCACGGAGAATATCCTACGAGCTTTATTGGCAATTGCTTTTCATCGAAAGTCTCGTTCATGAGCATTGCAGCAATAGGATGCTCTGAAGTTGCAATAAGCAATAAATCTTCATTTTCAACTTTATACATCATGGTTTCGAAATCTTTCAAGTCAGTTACGCCTTCATACGGCTTTCTTCTGAGCATCAAAGGAGGCTCAACTAAGGTGTATCCTTTTTCTGACAGAGAATCAACTGCGAAATTAACCAAAGCCATCTCAAGCCTTGCAATGTCGCCAATCAAATAATAAAATCCATGGCCGGAGACTTCCGCAGCCTTGTCAAAATTAGCCAACCCAAGCTCCTGCAACAATTCACCATGGGGCTTTAATTCAAAGCTGAATTTCGGCTTTTCTCCCCAGGTTCTTACAACAACATTTTCGTTTGCATCTTTTCCGGCTGGAACAGATTCATGAAGAATATTTGGCAATCTCATCAGGTACTGGTCAATTTTTTCTTTCAGCTCATTCAGCTTTTCATCAGTTTGTTTTATTTTTTCAGGCAATTCTTTAACTTCCTCGATTTTGCCCTTGAAATCCTTTCCCTGTTTTTTTAATTGATTAATCTCATCTGTTATTTCATTCTTCCTCTGCCTAAATTTTTGGTTTTCCTGAAGAAGATTCCTGTATTCAACATCGCTTTTTAGCAAATCATCAAGCCATGAAATTTTTTCCCCGTCATTCCTCTTTTCCAGATCTTTCTTCACAATCTGGGAGTTTTCCCTTATGAATCTTATATCGAGCATCCTATTAGAATTTCTTGGAATGTATAAAAATGTTTTGAAATGCCGGATTCGCCAAGGAGAATTCATTTGTGCTTGGGCTCATGTAATCCAGCAATTCCGACCCTGCTCAAAAACACGCTATGTGCTTTAGTGCATAGTGTTTTTGACAATTCCTGATTTCAAAAATCTATAAAATAATATTCTTGGTCGCTTAAATAATGGAAATCTTTAAATATATACCCATTAGAATCATAAAAAATAAATCATTTGGGGGATGAAAATGAAAAAAGCAATTTTATCTGTTTTAATATTGACTGTTTTAATTCTGAGCGCTTGCTCACAGCCGCAGGCTCCTGTTCAGCCCAGTGGCGGCCAGATTGAGCCAGCACAGCCTCAGGGCACTTATAAAATTGGGGTCATGATGCCATTAAGCGGCGATGCTGCGGCTTATGGAATTCCTATACAAAAAACATTAAAGTACGCAATTGACGAAATAAACGCAAAAGGCGGTGTAAATGGAAAAAAGCTTGAGCCTATTTACGAGGACAGCAAATGTAATCCGAAGGACGGAAATGCTGCTGCACAAAAGCTTATCAACATAGACAAGGTCAAGGTTATTATCGGAGGAGTCTGCTCAGGAGAGACTCTTGGAGCTGCTCCTTTGGCAAATGAAAACAAGGTTATAATGATTTCTCCAAGCGCAACATCACCTGACATAACAACAAAAGGCGGTGATTTCGTTTTTAGATTAGCCCCTAGCGATGCATATGCAGGTATGGTAGCTTCTGAATATGCTTATACTGACTTAAAAGCGAGAAAATCAGCAATTATTTCAGAAGCAACTGATTACTCACAAGGGTTGAGAAAAGTTTTCAAAGAAAATTTCGCAAAGCTTGGAGGAGAAATTGTAGCAGATGAAACCTACAATCCGGAAGATACGGACTTCAGGACCCAGGTTACAAAAATAAAGGCTACTAGCCCTGAGCTTATTTATCTAGTGCCTCAGACAAAGGCAAAGGGTGTCTTGCTTTTAAAACAATTAAAAGAAGCAGGCCTAACAGCACAATTACTGACAGCAGAAGTAATGATTGGAAGGGATATTGTCAGTGAAAATTCAGCTGACGTTGAAGGAATGATTGGCATCGAGCAGAAATTTGACGACAAGAATCCAAAGGCTGCGCCTATACTTGCAAAGTATAAGCAGGACACAAAGGAAGATGCACCTTTCCCGGCATTTATGAGCGCTGCTTATGATTCTGTATACCTTATATCAGATGCAATTTCAAAGAATGGATATGACGGAGAAAAAATTAGAGACTACCTGTATAATGTAAAAGACTATGATGGCGCCGTTGGAAAAGTAACGCTTGATAAAAACGGAGATGTTGTATTGGACTTTTCAGTGAAACAGGTTAAAGACGGTAAATTGATTGTTTTGGAGAGGTACATTAATTAAGCCTAAACTATCGTCCGTTAAATAATTTTTTTATTTTTTCTTCATTGTTTTAATTCAAAAAGTTTAAATAATTCAATCCTGAATGCTTGGAAAATGCAGTTGCTATCAATTTTGCCTCAGCTGATTATTAACGGGCTTATTGCAGGCTCAGTATATGCGCTTGCAGCATGCGGTTTTGCCTTGGTTTATTATGTTGTAAAATTTCAGTATTTCTCACAAGGGGCAATTTTAACAATAGGGGCTTACATGTTTTTCATGTTCCTGAATAATTTGGGCCTGCATTATTTGCTTGCTGCAGTTTTGGCAGTGATTATTTCGGTATTGTCAGCCTTATTGACAAACTGGCTGGTTTACAGGCCTTTAAGAAGAAGAAAGGCAGGAGGAGTTCCGCTCCTTGTTGCATCTGTTGTTCTTCTTATTTTTTCATCTTCCCTAATGCAGGCCTTATTCGGATCAAATACAAAAACCCTGATTTTGGGAAGCAGAAACAAGATATTTACTTTTGGATTTTTTACCATATCCTTAATCCAGGTTGCTATTATAGTTCTTGCTGTCATATTATTCTTTATCCTCTTTTATGTTTTGAAGAAAACTAAATTGGGAAAAGCGATGAGGGCTTTGGCTGACAATAAAGATGTTGCCCAGGTTGTCGGAATTAACCCGGAAAAAATTTACTCTTACACATTTATTATATCCGCAGTTCTTGGCGGAGTTTCAGGAATTTTAATTGGGCTTGAGCAGAATATATACCCTAGAATGGGAGTATTAATAATTATTAAAGGGTTTATCAGTTCTGTTATTGGAGGTTTAGGGTCGGTTCCTGGCTCAATTGTTGGAGGATTATTTGTAGGGCTTATTGAAAATGTAGGCATCTGGTTTTTGCCCAGCAGCTACAAGGATGTCATTTCTTTCAGCGTCATGCTTTTGTTCCTGCTTTTCAGGCCTCAGGGCATTTTAGGGGTGAAGATGAGAGATGATAATTGACTTTATAATATCGGACCTAACTTATTTTTTCATTTATGTAATTGTTGTTGTGTCCTTCAATCTTGCATTTGGCTACACAGGATTGGTAAGCCTTGGCCATATGGTCTCTTTTGGGATTGGTGCATACACATCTGCAATTCTGACTTTGAATGGAATGCCATGGTATTTTGCCTTGATAATTGCTGCCATTGTCACTTCATCAATAGGGGCCATAATAGCTGCAATAACTGTAAGGCTCAAAGGGGATTATTTCCAGATTGTCACACTTGGGCTGGTTTTCATCGCAATTGCCATATCAAGAAACTGGATTTCCCTTACAAGAGGCGCTCTCGGGCTGCCGGGTGTCCCATCAATAATAAAGAATAATTTTTATTACATGCTGTTCACATTTTTAATTTGCACTCTGTCACTTGGATTTTTTTACTGGCTGACTAAATCTGAAACGGGAAAAATATTTCAGGCCATAAGGGACGATGAGACGGCTGCTGCGATTCTCGGGAAGAACACTTATTACTACAATGTTCTTTCAATTACAATTTCTGCTTTATTTGCAGGAATTGCAGGATCTTTGTTTGTCCACACTCTCAACTTTGTCGACCCTTCAATTTTCGATTTGGAATTCTTTATTATAATATTGGCAATGCTTATTGTAGGTGGTCTTGCTTCAATTTGGGCGTCAGTTGCAGGGACATTCACATTATTTATTGTAATAGACGCATTAAGGTTTGTAGTTGTAAAGCCGGAATTGATAGGCCCCGTAAGGCAGATGTCGCTAATGTTAATTTTGATTTTAATTCTGATATTCAGGCCAAGGGGAATTTTGGGAAAGGTGGATGTATGATGCTCTCAGTTAAAAACGTTTCAAAAAGCTTTGGAGGGGTTAAAGCTGTTGACAGGTGTACATTTGATATAGAAAAGAATACAATAACTTCGCTCATAGGGCCTAACGGCGCGGGCAAGACAACTGTTTTCAATATCGTCAGCGGCCTGAGTAAACCTGATTCCGGAACCATCAGGCTGCTTGGAAATAATATTACTGGGCTTCCGGCCTATAAGGTTGCACAATCAGGAATAAGCAGGACTTTCCAGATAACAAAAGTTTTCAGAAACCTAACCATTAGGGACAATTTTCTGATTGCAAAAAAAACAAATGAAAATGAGATGAAGCAAGCTCTTAAGATGGTTTACCTCAGCAAGCCTCTTGATACTATTGCATCAGAACTGTCTTACGGGCAGCAGAGGCTCTTGGAAATTGCAAGGGCATTCCTAAAGCCGCATTCCTTATTAATGCTCGATGAGCCCACTGCAGGCGTAAATCCAATGATAAGGCAAGAACTTAAAAAAATATTAAAAAATTTTAGGAAATCCGGCAAGACTGTCCTCCTTATTGAACACGACATGAATTTTGTCATGGACATAAGTGATACAGTTATTGTATTGACTGAAGGAAAAGTGCTGAAAACCGGAAAGCCGAAAGAAATTGTAAGGGACAAAATGGTTTTGGAGGCATATTTGGGAAAATAAGACAACTGTTCCATCAGTTGAGTGCGGGAAACTTTTTTCCGAAAAAAAAGTTTCATCAAAAAATGTACCATCTTCGATGGCACCTAATAAATTAATAAATTCCGAGGCGAGCGATGTGGCAGGACAGCGAGCCGAGGTGTAAAAATATGTGCCGAAGGCACGGATTGAAAATTAAAATAATTATCAATAAATTTTAAATATACAAAAATGTTACAAATCAAAAAACTTGAATCTGGATACGGGCAGATGCAGATTCTGTTCAATGTTTCATTAAATGTAAAGCCTAATGAAATTGCTATTCTTATAGGACCAAACGGCGCAGGAAAATCAACATTGCTGAAGAGCATTTTCAATCTTGTTAATGTCTACAGAGGAAGTATAATCTTCAAGAATAAAGATATAACGAATATTCCAACCCATGAGTTAATTGAATTGGGCATAAGCTATGTCCCCCAGGGAAGGCAGGTTTTTCCGTCGCTAACAGTAAAGGAAAACCTTGAAATGGGCGCTTTTTTAACAAAAGAAAAAGACCTGATAAAAAAAAGAATGGAGGAAGTTCTTGAAAAGCACTTTCCTGACCTTAGAAAAAAGCTAAATGATTTTGCATTCAATCTTTCAGGAGGCCAGCAGCAAATGCTTGCAATCGGCAGGGCTTTGATGCAGGATCCTCAGCTTTTGCTTCTTGACGAGCCTTCCCTTGGATTGTCTCCAAAAATAATGAAGGATCTGTTCAGAAAAATCAAGGAAATAAATGGGGAAGGAGTTACGGTCATGATTGTGGAGCAGAATGTGAAGCAGGCTTCAGCCATAGCTGATAAAGTTTTTGTCCTGGAAGACGGGAAGATTGCATTAAGCGGAAACAAGAAAATACTGGATGGCAAGAGAATTGAAAAAATATATTTGGGCGGGCGTTGATAATTTAAATATCAAGCAAATGCCCAAATTTTTGCTTCTTTATCCTTAATTCTTCTTCGTTATAATCATCAATAGGAGGCTGCAAAGAAACTCTTTCAACCCTGAAACCATTCTGCTCAAAAAATTTTATCCTGCCCGGGTCATTTGTCAGTAATCTGATTTTTGACAGATTGTAGAATTTTAATATATCCACAATGTCCGTATAATCTCTATTTTCATATTTTAATCCAAGGAAATCAAATGTCTCGGTCAAAAGCTCCTGGTTTCTTTTCTGGCCTTCAGCATATATCTTATAATGATTGTGCAATCCAACCCCTTTTCCATGCTGATCGAACGCATGAATCAGCAGGCCAGCGGATTCATTAAACATCAAGCGCTTCGATTCTTTCCACTGAAGCGCGCAATCACACCATTTTGACTCGAACAAATCTCCAAGAGCGCAGGCCGACTGGATTCTAACTAAAGGATTTTCATGGTTAGAAACATCTCCGACTTCCGCCACAAGATACCTTTGTTTTGGAAATTCAAATAGCCTGTGAGTGCAATTTTTGACTACTCCCATCTTCCATTCATGTGGAAGCGTAATTGGGCCGATTTGGCTGATTTTTTTAATTTCCATTTTGCTTTCCATATAATAATAACCAGGAATTAATTAGCAATATTTAAATATTACATCCTCCCACTAGAGGTAGTAAATATGAATACAGAAGTACTGAATCAAATAGGCCTCAATAAATCAGAAGTTAAGGTATATTTAACTCTGCTCGAGACTGGCTCTTCCACAACTGGCCCCATTATGAACCATGCCAAAGTGTCCTCTTCGAAAATTTACAGCATACTGGCAAGATTAATAGAGAAAGGGTTGGTTTCATCAGTAATCAAGTCGAAAACAAGGTATTATCAGGCTTCCGCCCCTGACTCCTTGTTGGAATATGCCAAAGAAAGGGAAAGGGAGCTTAAAAAACAAGAGGAACAAATAAGATCAATTATACCGGAACTCAAACTTAAGGAAAAGTTACTGGAAAACAAGCAAGAGGCGCAGGTTTACTTGGGATGGAAAGGAATTATGAGCGGGTTTAATTTCATTCTTGAAAATTTGAAGGCTAATGATGACTATATTGCATTTGCCCAAACTCCGAATGAAGAGGAATCAAAAGAAGTGAGATTATTCTTTAGCCAATTTCATCGGAAAAGGGAAGAGAAAAAATTAGAAGTTAAGCTGATAGCAGACAAAAAACAAAAATCTGCCTTTAAATCTGAGCCTTATGGCAAATTTAAGAATTTCCATGTCAGGTATGTGGAGAACTGCCCTCCGGGTATTGTTATAGCAAGAGGCAATATTTTTATATCAACATTTGAGCCGTATCCTGTAGGAGTTGTGATATCCTCAAAAGAAATAGCTGATTCTTTTAGAAAATATTTCTATGATGAATGGATAAGAGCAGAAAAATAATTCAATTTTGTTATTTAGTCATATGCTATAAATAAAATTTATAAATAACCCGTAATAAGCTCTTCCGATGAAACAAAATGTGCTTGTTGTATCATCTTTCTACAAATATGTAAGGATATCTGCTCCAAAAAAAATCCAAAAGGATCAGATTAAATTATGCAATAGTCTCGATATAAAAGGCAGGATATTAATCGGCAAAGAAGGAATCAACGGCTCTGTTTGCAGCCTCAAATCAAATGTTGAAAAATACAAAAAATTCCTGAAAAAAAATGAATTATTTTCTGATATAGAATTCAATGAGCAGAAAACAGAAAAACAGGCATTCAGGAAATTATACATAAGCGTTAGAAAAGAGATTGTTCATTTTGGCGTTGGTATAAAATTAAAAAATAAAGGCCAATTTCTGACCCCAAAAGAATTGAAGAATCTGCTTGACAAAAAAGAAGATATAACTCTTCTTGACACTAGGAATGATTATGAGGCAAAAATCGGCAAATTCATGAATGCTTTAACTTTGAAAATAAAAAATTTCAGGGATTTCCCGAATGAGATTAAGAATCTTGAAAAGCTAAAAAATAAAAAAATTGTAGCTTATTGCACCGGAGGCATAAGATGCGAGAAGGCAACCGCATTCTTGAAAGAAAACGGCTTCAAAAATGTTTATCAGTTAAAAGGCGGCATTTTAAAGTATGGTGAAGAGTTTCCTGACACATACTGGGAAGGCAAATGCTTTGTGTTTGATGACAGGCTTGGAATTGAATTAAATAAAAATACAGCACCCCTTAACGAATGTGTATGGTGCCATAAGAGGTGCGATGACTACATTAACTGCCACAATCTTGACTGTGATAAATTATTTGTCTGCTGCTGGGACTGCAAAGATATTTCAAATAACAGCTGTTCAGCAGAGTGCCGGAATGCTCCAAAGAGAAGGAAAGAGTTTATTTTGGTTGAGAATGGTATTATTTAATATTTCTTAGTTATCTTGGTACAAAACTTAACATTCAAATTACAAACAGAAACCCTTAAAAAGGGAGTAATATTTTGAAATATAGAGTAATTTGTGAGCCGGATGTTTTATTTTGATTAAAGCCGGCTAAAAGAAGAGCAGAAATATGCCTTGGCTATCAGTCCTTGGTCGAAAATTAAGGCGATATTTCTGAGATTATTGCACCAATTGGACTTGTCAAAAACCGCCAAGATTAATAATGTATTGTTGCGGTTTTTGAGCATACTTGAAATTAACAATTTCGATATAAAA
>CAYNCK010000074.1:0-11096 GCA_964396095.1 uncultured Methanosarcinales archaeon | reverse complement strand
ATGGAAACCGGAATAAAGAATTTTGAATCGGATGCAATCAGCCTTTTCTTTCTTTTTTTGGATGCAATATTGTATGTTGCCCAAATTGTTCTGTCATCTCTGCTAAGAAGAACTGCAATTTCATGAAACCTTATGCCAAATTCCTCTTTGAGATATTTTACGATCGCCTCAAGGCAGCTTAGCTCGCTGTTGCCAAATATAGAAACCGGAATGGAATCTTTTTTTTGAATTTTTTTGCCGAATAAGGAAGCTATTTCTTGTGAACCGAGCTTGTGTTCTTCTTTTAAGTGAGAAATAAAAACCTTGGCGAAATCGTTTAGCTTTATGCCGGAAAGGGCATTCTCTAGTTCTTTATCTTCAAACTCCTGACTTATTGAATTGTTAATATTCATTTATACCTATCTTGTATGTATTATAAGGCATAAAAATAATTGTTAATGCAGTTTTAACTTATTAAATATGTATATTCTTATTAAAAATACTTATTAAGTATGTAATAAGTATATAAAACTTTCTCTTATAAGATGTTATAATAACAATAAATTCAAGCAGAATTTTTCTGAAACTATATTAAATAAGTAATTTTATATATTATGTAAGTAAAAAGTGTAATTTCTTAATTAAAATATAAAATTCAATTAAGAAAGTTGTACTAGATTTTATCCCCAAGATTTTCTGTAAACCTGCATTTGGGGTATTTAGGAATGTCTTTATAGATTGTTTATTAATGGTAAACAGGAAACTAGAAATTTAGGAAAAAGCATTTCTTTTAGCTGGAAGATTCGGCACTCTCATTAGAATTTTTATCATTATTTGTTAATTTTTCCGTATAACGGCATTTCGGAAACCGATTGCAGGCCAGGAATTTTCCATATATAGAACTTCTCAAAACTATATCGCCTTCATTGCACTTTGGGCATTTTCTTTTAACCTCGCCAGTTGCAATAGCTTTTGCCTCTTCTCCGGCATCACCTTCAACATTCTTGCTTGGGCATTTTGGGTTTAAACAGAATTCAAGTGGCTGCCTGGCTTTTTTTATTGCAAGGACTTTGGGATAGCTGCACACTTCACATACTTTTTTTGCTGGCTTTATAAGTGCATTTTTTGGAATGGAAAAAATAGTCTTGCAGTCAGGATACTTGTTGCACGCGGCAAAGCTGCCAAACTTTCCCCTTCTCATCATTATTTTTCCCTGATGGCATATCGGGCAATCTCCGAGGAATGACATCTCATCCTGAGTCTCCCTGTTTGCTTTTGATAACTCGATCCCAATTTCTTTCTGGTGCTTTTTCAGGTCAGCTATTATTTTTGTTATTGCCTCTTTTGCATCCTCCAAAATAATTTCTTTTTTCTGTGTGCCTTCCCTGATTTTCTCCATCTCAAGCTCAAAATGCCGCGTTAAATCCTCATCTAAAATTTTAGGGCTGTATTTTTCCAGGGTTTCTATCATGGAAATTCCAAGATTTGTTGCCTCTATCCCTTTTCCCTGCACATATCCTCTTTTAAACAAAGTATCAACAATTTCCGATCTTGTCGCCTTTGTGCCAAGGTTTCTTTTTTCAAGGTCTTTTATTATGGAGGCAGGGGTGTATCTCTTTGGCGGCTGGGTCTCCTTGGAAATCATACCTATTTTTTTAACCTTGACAGAATCATTTTGCTTTAAATTCGG
Source organism: uncultured Methanosarcinales archaeon (assembly GCA_964396095.1). Lineage (GTDB taxonomy): Archaea > Nanobdellota > Nanobdellia > Woesearchaeales > GW2011-AR4. Next base: position 9,427 of record CAYNCK010000074.1, on the reverse strand, counting down.
CAGTTCAATCTCCTCAAGCTGCACGTAAGGTGCATAATGCACATGCCACCCTTTTTCAATTGTCCTTGTCCCTTTAGCAACAAATATCTCGCTGCAGCAGTCAAGCTCTACAGTCATAGTTTCTCTGACGGCAGGCTCCGCAAAAGTTGCCAAGAACCTTTTTACAATCAAGTCGTATATTTTTGCCTCTTTCGCTTCAAGCTCATTTGGAATTATTCCTGTAGGAAAGATTGCAGGATGTGCAGGATCTGTTTTCTTCCCGTTGTTTGGAATTAATTTAGTTTTTAGTATTTTTTTCGCTGATTCAGCGTATTGGCTTTGTTTTGCGAGCTCATTCAGGATATTCTTGAACCCTATTGCCGGCGGATACTGCTGGCTTGATGTTCTCGGATAGGAAATGAAACCTGACGTGTATAGCTCTTGCCCAATGTCGAGCGTTTCTTTTGGCGAAATATTAAAGCACCTGTATGCTTCAACCTGCAATGAAGTCAAGTCAAAAGGAGAAGGCGCCATCTGGTTGAACTGTTTTCTATCAACCCTATCGGCTCTCGCATCTTTTGCGTTTTTTGTCCTTTTTATTGCATTTTCAGCTTTCTCTTTTTCCCAGAATTTATCTTCCCTGTGCCAGGCTGAAATTTCCTGCTCCTTGTGCTGCGCAGTCAATTGTATCTGCCAGAAAGGCCTCGAGATAAATGCCTTTATTTCACGTTCCCTGTCGACGATGATTTTCAATGCAGGACCCTGCACCCTTCCTGTTGACATCAGCTTGAAAGTGCCTGTGGTTTTTATTGCAGAAGTTAGCGCTCTGCTGTAATTAATCCCATTTATCCAATCCAAAGCATGCCGAGCTTCTCCAGACTCTGCCTGTCCCCAGTCTATATGCTTACTTTTATTTTTGTAGGATTCTCTTAACTCATCTTTAGTCAAAGTGGAAAATTTCATTCTGTTGGCATCTTTTTGATTACATGCAAAACGAATTACATTTAAGCCAATGACTTCGCCTTCAATGTCAAAATCCGTTGCTATTGTAAAAGAATTAGCTCCTTTAGATAATTTCTTTAGGGTGTTTAGATATTTTTTAGTAAATGCAGAACTTTTTGTTGTTTCGGACACCGGTTTCCATTCAATGTCAAAAACTGGAAATTCCCACCCTTTCTTCACTTTTTCTGCAAGCCCATACAAATGCCCCACAGCGCATGCTACAACAATATCTTTCTTTCCGTGAATAATCTTATAATAAGGGACTCCTTGATAATTTTCTTTTATCGGCTTGCCGTCGGCAAGTGCTTCAGCTATTTTTAATGCAGCTGCTGGTTTCTCGGTCACTATTAATTCATACATAAATATAGAATTTTGTTGATAATATAAAAATGTTTTTAATATATATTTGAATATATACTTTCTACAAGCAATGGACACTGGACATTTCTCGACGTGAAGTATTTAAAGTAGCTTTTCTTCCAAAATTTGAAAAAGAGAACACGCAAAACTTCCAAATTAAAATTTTAGGCTCTAATCACAAAAATCTTTTACGAAGTTTCGCTTAAGGTTATCTTTTTCTTGTGACTGCAAATTATTTGTAAAAATAAAAACTTGGGAGGTTGTAAAAATGAATAATAAAACAAATCAATGTATAACTTCGAATGGTTTTAAAAGTCAAGAGATTTTTCTCCTTTTAAACAAATAATACAAAATAATCTTTTTAAAAAATCTTTACTCAAGGCTGGTTCTCAAAGTAATTTGGCTATTTTAATAAAGAAAAATCTCTATTATCCATATATAAAACAATCAACGGTATCATTTTTAGTCAAAAAAGCAACATTAAGATTGGATTTAATTCGTTTTCTTTGCAATTTTATTGATACTGAATTTGATGAAAAACAAATATTAGGCATAAAAAGAGTTCAAACTAGTAGGATGATATATAATCCAAACCTAAATTTAACTTTGTCTTCAGAATTAGCGCAGATTTTAGCCAATTTGTATTGTGATGGAAATATTGTAGAAAACAACTGCCATACTTCCACTTATTATAATAGCTTCATGGAATTGATTTCAAGATTTAAAAATAACGTTGTCAACGTATTTGGTCAGGTTGATTTATATGAATGGAAGACAAATGTAAATGCAATAAATCTTCCAGCATTTATAGGGAAGTTGTTGTACCATAAATTTAAGTTGTATAATGATAATGTGCCTACTCAAATAATAAATTCTTCTAAAGAAATCAAATCTGCTTATTTACAGGCTGTTTTTGACGATGAATGAAGCATACATAGAGGACATGGGCAAATAAAGATTAAGATGAAACCTAAGTCTTACATTGAAGACATCCATAAATTGGTTAATGAATTTAATATAAAAACTTCAAAAGTAATTAAAGAGCATGACAAAAGAAATGGAAGAGATTATTATTTTTTCTTAATAAGCGGAATGTATAATATAAAAAAGTTCCATGATGAAATAGGATTCTTTCATCCTAAAAAGAAAGACTTGATGATTAAGCATTTGAATAACATAAAAACCCCAAATTATGGATATAAAGCAAAAAATTTGGTTTATAATGTGCTTAAAGAAAATGGGTCTTTAACTGCAAAGCATATTGCTTTAAAGTTGAATAGGGATAAAAGGATAGTGCATCAGCATTTGGTTAATTTAAAGAAACAAAATCTTGTTGATTATACTAAGATTAAAAGAAAATTTGTTTATGAGTATTTGTGGAAAATTAAATAGCAAATTTTATTAACTAATTACTTTTAATGTTCAATATTAAATTAAATGTTCCCTTGATTCGTCAAGATAAGGATTCAAGAGATTGCGGTCTTGCCGGATTGTGCATGATTTTGAACTATTATGGAATTAAGACTTCGATTTCTGAATTAAAGGAAGAAATTGAGGTTGACAAAAAAGGAACTTATGTTACCCAACTTGGGTAATATTTGCTGAGGAAAAATTTTGAAGTTCAAACAGTTAATCTAAATACTTTAATCTTCACACGAAATTATATAGGAAAAACTCAGTCTCAAATTCTGGAACAATTTATCCAGATTATAGACAAAACTAAATCGAAACAAGACAAAATGGTCATTCAATATTTTATTGATTTTGCTAAACAGGGTGGCTCCATAAATCCAAAAAATTCCTGACAGAGAAGATATAGTTAATGAAATTAAAAACAAAAGACTGCTTGGGGCACTTTTGACATCTAATTTCTTGCTTGGTACCAAACCTGATTCTAATTCACATTTTAATATAATAATAGGAATTGATGATGAATCTATTTATGTTAATAACCCTTTACAAGATAGCCGTGGTGGAGAACAACAATATCCAATAAATGGCTTTTTCTTTGGATTATATGCAAACTCTTACTGGGATATTGATAATGGTTCATTAATAAAAATTAAGAAAAAATCTTAATCAATTTCCAACTTTTACATTATTTTTTATGTTTTTTATCGTCTGTATAGCGCTAAGCACGGCAAGGTAGCTTGTTTTTGGGTTTTTGCTCGGCAGATTTTGGGTCATAGCCTTTATCCTTCCAAAATCGCCTTTGGCTTCTATTTCATGAGTATTGAATTTTGTATTGGGATCTGCAATTATTTTTATCCTTATTTTGCTGAATTTTGAAGCAATAAATAATGTAGCAGCAACGTTAATATTCTGCGGAAATCCTTCAACCGCCTCTTCTAAATTGCCTTCAAAAATGGCTTTTTTCTTTTTTATATTTTTCAGGGCTATGTAATTCTTATAGATATACGGCGCCCCTTCAAGTGATTTTGGAGATTTTGTAGTGGTTAATTTCAATGATTTTATTTTTCCTGAAACTGATTTTAGGGCATCCAGCCCACAAATCGCACCTGACGGCAGCAGAATCTCGCAGTTTTTTATTTTTTTCAGCAAATCCAAATTTCCGATTAATCCGCCAGTGCTCATTATAATCAGTTTTTTATTTTTTTTGTCAAGATTTTTGTTTGATAATATTGTCTTGACAACGCTTTTCGCTGCAGATTCAATTATCAAATCTGATTTTTTGATTAACTCATCAATATTTATAAGTCTTGGATAATTATTCTTTATTTTTTTAATTAAATTATCAGCCTTATTTTTATCAATATCATTTACGCCAACCAGTTTAAAATTCCCATTTTCATCAATAAAATTTGCAATCTCAGTTCCTATAAACCCGCAGCCTATTATGCCGGCTTTCATTCCGCCTCAAGCGACATATTAAGGGCTTTTGCGGAATTTGTAATGCACCCCATGGATAATATGTCAGCGCCGCAGTCAGCATACTCAAGAATATTATTTTCATTTATATTTCCCGAAGCTTCAAATAATATATTTTGCTGCAAATTCTTGAATTTTAATTCTTTTATTATTGATTTTATTTCAATTGGATTTATCTTGTCAAGCATAATAGAAAATAAGTTTTTATTTCCCTGCAGTTTTATTTTTTTGATGGATTCCGCTGCAGCTAATGCCTGGCTTTTATTCTCAACTTCAATTTCTATGAATTTTGATATATTTTTTGCAAGGCTTAATGCCTTTTCAATATCATAGTTCAGAATCTTCAGATGATTGTCTTTAATTATAATTCCGTCATTTAGGCTTAATCTGTGCGTTAACCCAGTTCCAATGCTGACGGCCTTCTTGTCAAGCAAGCCCCACAAGGTTTTCCTTGTCGCGGCAATTTTCAAATTATTTTTTAATTTTTTGCTCAATGAATAGGTTAATGTAGCAATTCCGCTCATCCTTTGCAATAAGTTTAATAAAATTCTCTCTCTTTCCAGAATTTTTATTGCATCTCCGCTAATTTTAACAATTAAATCCCCGTTTCTTATAGATTCGCCGTCTTTTCTTAAAAATTGTAATTTTAAATCTTTGTTTATTAATGAAAATTCCCCCAAGCCCGCTATAATTCCATTTTCTTTGGCAATTATGTAGGCGGTGATTTTTTTATCCTTCTTGATCGATGAATTTGTAGTTATGTCACGCTTTCCAATGTCATTTTTCAGCAATAACCCTAAGAATTCATTGGCAAAACCCCTATATTCAATATTTTTTATGCTTAAGTATTTGCTCCTGTCCCAGAACTCTAGAACCAGCCTGTCCCTATTCAGCATTTTTTGAAATGTCAAAAATTTTATTATTCATTTTTTTGCAAAAATTTTTGAGCATGATCAAAAACCGCTAAATGTGTTTTTGAATTATATCTTTTTTATCTTTAGTTAGCGGTTTTTGACACGGCAAGCATCCTGTCAATTGCCTTTCTCGCATTAACTATTACGTCATGCGGCAGATTTATTTCATTTGTATTCTGAACCAAAGACTTGACAACCAAAGGCAGTGTTGTGGATTTCATGTAAGGGCATATGTTGCAGAATGAAATGAAATTTTTGTCAGGAACATCCTGCCTAAGCTTGTCTGTCATCCCGCATTCTGTAACAACTATGAAATTTTTTGAGCCGTCAAGCTTTGCGAATTTTGCCATTCCGCCTGTTCCGCAAATATGGTCCGAAAGCTTTAGTAGCTCTTCTTTGCATTCAGGATGAGCTATTACTTTTGCATCAGGGTATCTTTGCTTGAATTCCATTAAAGTGTCCGCATCAAGCTTGTCGTGCACAAAGCAGTACCCATCCCATAAAATTATTTCCTTGTCAGTATGCTGCTGCACATATCTTCCAAGATTTTTGTCTGGCAGGAAAATTACTTTTTTTTCTTTGAGAGAATTTACAACTTCAACTGCATTTGCGGATGTGCAGCAGATGTCAGAAATTGCCTTTATTTCCGCAGATGTGTTTACATAACTTACAACAGCGGCATCAGGGTGCATATTTTTGATTTCTTCCAATCGTTCGACTGTTGCCATGTCTGCCAAAGAGCATCCTGCATCAAGATTCGGCAGAAGAACTGTTTTATTTGGGCTCAATACTTTTGCAGTTTCTGCCATGAACTTCACGCCGCAAAAAAGTATTACATCAGCATCTGTTTCAGCCGCTTTTATAGACAATCCAAGGGAATCTCCTATATAATCTGCTATCCTGAACATCTCAGGCCTCTGGTAGTTGTGCACAAGAATAACCGCATTTCTCTGTTTTTTAAGCTCAAGAACCAATTCAACAAGCTTTTCAGTGTCAGGCAATGCTTTGCTTACCAGTTTTTGCTCCATGCAATGCGGTTATGAATTTTTATTTAAATATCTGTTCAAACAGGCAATAAAATCTTAATTGTTAAAACAAGCGGCAATATTTGTCTATAAACAGAAAAATATATTAATGCCAATTGATTGCGCTGTCGTGTGTATTTCGTAACTTCGAAGAGGGACAGGGAATCAATTGAGCTTGCAAAAAATGTAGCAAGCGCTTTAAAACAAATTAATGCAAGGCATGTTCTTTCCAAAGAAATTTCTGCGCACGGCCAGAAAGATTTGAATGAAATCGACTGCGAGCTTGTGATTTCAATTGGAGATGACAAATTTGTGCTTGAAACATTCAGGAAGCTTGGGAAAAGGCAGATTCCTGTTTTGGCTATTGCTACAATTCAAAGCTTTCTTGCACAGGCGGACTCTGCAAATTATAAATATTATCTTAATCTCATAAAGAAAAAAAAGTATTCAATTTCGAAGAGGTCGAGGTTAGTTGCAACATTTGACGGCTCAAAGAGCCCCGTTGCGCTGAATGACATCGGGTTGTTTTCCTACAAAAGCGCGTCGTTGCTTAAATACAATCTTGTATTAGATGATGGGATTTTCTGGAAGGATACTGGAGATGGCCTGGTAATTGCAACCCCTACAGGTAGCACTGGATACTCTTTATCAGCAGGAGGCCCGATTATACTTGGCGAGCCGAATATCCTGACTTTGACTCCAATATCTTCAATGGAAAAGCATTCATCAGTTATTGTTTCTGATGATTCAAAAATAAAAATCACTGATATACAAGGCTACAGCCCGATTTTGATAATTGACGGCGATGTAAGGCTGCATGTAAAATCCAATGATATTTCAATTGAAAAATCCCCGTATAATGCAAATTTTATGGTTTTTGCAAAAGAGCATTCTGTCGAGAGCAGGCTGAAAAAAAGGAATGTAAAAGTTGATCTTGGCAAGCTCAAGGACTTGCCTTCAAGCTCGAAGCTTGTTTACAAGCTATTGCAGCATGAAGGCAGCATGACCCAAAAGGAAATAATAAACGCTTCTCTGCTTCCTGAAAGGACTGCAAGATACGCAATTGCCCTTCTTCTGAGGAAAAGCCTGGTCAGCAGCCAGCCGCATTTCAGCGATGCAAGGCAGACAGTTTACAGCGTTTAAATCAATAAAATTAAAAGTAAATTTGAATTTCTTTATTTTATGTACTATGAAGTTATTAAAAAAATTCTTGAAATAGCTGAAGAAAGCCCCGGCACTGCATTTTACCCAAAATTTTCAGGAGATGGGTATGCCGCCCATAAACTGGATGCAGGCAATTTTTCTGCGATAAGTCCGGCAAGCTCAGGCAAAAAAATTGCTTTTGTCGACGGAGGAAACGCCGAGATTATAGGCTCGGCAAATTTTTCATTAAATCTGATAAGGGTTTGCTTTGCAGTTTACCAAAACAACGGAAAAATAGAATCTAAAAAATTTGAATTTTTAGCCTTGGCAAATGCTGTAAATAATGACAATGAAATTCATTACAAGATTGAATTTTTTGATTTAACTGAATCAGTTGGAATTGATAGTGTTTCGTTCAGCTCAATGGATAAAACTCTGATGCTGGGCATGAACAGGGCAGAAATTAAAAGCTCCGCAAATGCTATACGGAGATTTGCTGAGCTTAAAATTGCAAAATTTGTCTGTGATAAAAAAATTGCTGACGTAATTGTTCTTGACGGAAATCTTCAGGGCACTTATACAAATGAAAACAAGTATTTAACGGATCTGTATGATTCTTGCATTAAAAATAATGTTGTTTTATCTGCATTAAGCAAGACTTCCTCAATATTTGCTGACAATGGGAGCCCGTTGAGCACAGTTTTAGGAAAGCTCACAGGACTAAAGTCATGGCTTTACAATCCAATTGCCAAAATATCAGATCCAAATCATAGGGCAGAAATGTATTTTGTAAAATTCCATACGCATTCAAAGCACGCATTCAGATTTGAGATTTTCAACATGCAAAAAAGCAATTCTGAAATGGTTGTTAATGATTTGGCATGCATTTCGACAGATCCTATTTTTATTGGATATCCTTATGGATTAATTGAAGCTGACAGGACTGCAAGGGTAAGCAATCAGGAAAAGGAAGCGCTGAAAACAATTATTTTGATGAAACTGCAGAACAAGGATGTCGAGAGGCACTTAAGCTCTGTAAATGCGCATGAGATTCTGGACAGGATAAGTTTTTGATGGATTACCCGAGCTTGAGCAGGATGCTTCCGTTGACAACTGATATTTTTTCCATTATTGCATTTAATCCTGCAAACTCAGTCAAAGGCGCGGTTTGCGGCTCTTTGCTTTCTTCAATGGCGAATTTCAGCTTTTTTCGCTTGAACTGAATCGCTCTTTTTATTTTTTCCCTGTCAAGATTTGTATTTTCCTTGATCTTGCTAATGATTTCATCCTCATTTGCTGATGAAACTGTGAACTTCCCATTATTTATTGTGTCTCTAAAGTTTTCTTTTACTGCGTTTCCGGTTATTGAGTTTACATTTTTTGCTGCTGAATTTTCAAAACTTCCCATGTCAACATCAGTAACTTTATTTTGCTCATCAATTACTGCAGTTATTGTCAAGTTTTCTTTCCTTTCCAAGTCCAGTCTTGTTTCTTTGTAGCCTTTCCTCAAAGCGCTTATCAGCCATGCAAATGGAATATTGCTGTTTTTGTTTCTTCCTTTCACAATGAAATATTCTCTTGATTTTTCAGCAATATAAATTCCCTCTGTATCTGCTTCAGGAGTCAGGTAAACCTGATAGTCAGGCTCTACTGTTTCTACAAAGATTGGGTCTAATGAAATATTTGCAATTCCGTTTGTTAATTTTGAAGCACCTTCATCATAAAACCTGACATCAGGAGATTCCATTGCATACAATTTTCTTATTCCGTAACTTGTGTTTACAACTGCCGACTTTGTTCCTGTTGCTGAAAAGTTTCCTGTGATTGTTAAAGTTGAGGCTGGTGTCGTCGTCCCGATGCCGACGTTGCCTGCACTATTTTGGAATAATCCTTGTGTTCCAGACGCTGAAACAACATTCAATGTTCCAGTAATATCGAGAGTTTGTGCTGGAGATGTTATATTGATACCGACGTTGCCGGTATTTGTTATTCTCATCCGTTCTGCTACCGCCGCACCATTAGCGGTAGCAAAAGTTAACGAACCCAAAGGATTTACAGTAAGAGCGTCTCCTTTTATTGCGGCTATTTCGGCAAGTCTTTTGTCCGAAGCAGAAA
>CAYNCK010000073.1:0-3078 GCA_964396095.1 uncultured Methanosarcinales archaeon | reverse complement strand
CTAAAAATTAAAGAATTCTATGAATAGAATAAAAAGTAACTTGATTCCTATAAAATAGCTACTTTTGATTTTTTAACATCTAAAGAAACAGATGTGACATACACAAAAGCGAAATTGATTGATATGTGTGGATTTGTGTATAGACGATAAGGTGAATATATTTCTTATCCAAACCACCTATTCAATCCTTCCTGTTTTTCTTTGTCTTTTCCGAAAACGTCTTCAACCCTGTTTTTGGTTAATTCCAAAACCTGCCTGAGATAAGGCGGGAGATTGTATTTTTCTGACAGGGAGATTGCAGGCTCAAGGTATTTTATGATTGCCCCTTCTGAAACTGTAAAAATCAGCCTGTTTCCGCATACAAGGCACTTGCCTGCCAAAGGAGGCCTTCTGTATTTTTCAGAGCACTTGCTGCACCTGAATTGTTGCTGCGAGAATTTTCTTAGATTTCCTTTAATGTCCCTTAAAAGATGCTTCTCAATTACAAGCCTTGCCACATCACAGGCATCTACAGCCCTTATCCTGTCTGCGAGATCCATCTGACCTTTCAGCTTGTCTTCCATTGATGGAATGGTTTTGTATGCAGAACACCTGACTCCAATGTTTATGCTGCTTACCGGATGCGTATAAAATATGCTTTGATCTTCGTTAGAGTTCAGAAGATTTGCAAGCCGTTTCACTTTTACATTTGATGGCAGTTCAAATTGCAATGCGGCTTCGTAAAATTCAAGAGGATAGTGATCTACAACATCGAGGTCAAATGCCATGTCATCAACTTCGTTTGGGTTCAAAACTGACGTCAAAACAAGCGGTGCATCCTGAGTAGCTCCTCTTGTAGCAGGCAAAAACTGCCTTGAGAAATTCAACAATGCATCCATGAGTAAAGTTATTGATGCTTCGTCCCCGTCACAATCTCTTCTTGTTGCAGCATGAAATAGCGGATGTGCATAAAATCCCTGTGTTTTGGAAAATCCGATTATCCTTCCAACAATTCCTGCTGAAGTGTGCGGAGCTAGCGCAATGACAAGCTCCCCAATTAGCTCTTTATCGGATTTCAGATTGTAGAATTTTTTTGCCTTGTACAGTGAAACTAGAGTCTCATCAATGAACTGGCTTACATTGTATAGAATTTTTTCCGCGCCTAACTCCGGAGCATCCTCACATTTTGGTATTATAATGTCTTGGGGTTTTAATTCCAGAATCTGGCTGTCATTTTCAAGAGGATTACCATACAAATCATTTTCGTAACCCAATTCCTTCAATTGCTCAACAGAGACTTCAATTTCTTTTGGCTTGAAGTGAGTTATAGGCAATTGAGTCATGTCATATCTTGTCGTGCCGTCCTTGTTGACGGGTATGTCATATTTTGCCCTTATTATTCCTTTTGCAAAATGTTCAGGTATGTGATTTTTATTTGATGTTCCCCTGACTCCCTTTATTAAATCCGGATATTGAACCATGTCCAGGCTTTTAAGAACGTTTTTGAAATAATTGGATAAGTTTATCCGCTGGCTCTTATAGCTCTGAGCAACGCCGTGCCTGCATTTTGGCTCGTCTATAATGCCACAGGTTGCGCAATTATATTTTTTGGCTGTCTTGCCGCTGCATTGGTCGCAAATATTAAAAATAGTTTCCTTATTGCACTGACCGCAAAAGTACAGCGGAAATTCAGCCTCAACAATTCCAGATTCCATGGCACTTTGGAATGATCTCATTTTGCCGCCTTCTTTGCCTATAGGAAATAGTGTATGAGGATCCCCATCCATCTTTCTTACTTTTGCCTTTTCAGGCCTGCCCATCCTTGTTCCTATGAAAGTCCCGGACTTGTCGCGGATTTTTATTTTTGATATGGAGTTTATTATTTCAAGCACGTCTTCGGTTTCGGCATTTGAAGTAATCCCTGGATTATTTTTTCCCAAATCCAAGATTGTGTGCATGGCTTGTGCATCATCTTTCTCAATTATAGTAAATTCATTGTTGATAAACGTGTGCGGTACGCCGATTATCTCAAGTATTCTTTTTGCAACCTCGTTTTTGGGCAGAACTATTTTAGTTATTACATTACCGTCAGTTTCAATTCTTCCTGATTCCATCCATTTTATTATGTCAAGAAAATTTTCCTTGGAAATTGTTTTCCAATGGTAAGTATATCTTGGGTGAATAGAAATTCCAAGCAGGCCGCTAAGAATAATTGATTCTTTTGCCGATGGCTTTTCAAAAAAATAATTTTTAATTAAATCCTGCAGCCTATCCTGGCTTATCGATGCTGCTTCTGATAATTTTAAAGAGTATTCCTGCCCGAATTTTGCCTTTGCTTCCTGTTCAAGCTCCTGAACCCACCATTCCTCACAGTAGCCTGCAGGCACCAAAGTATGCGCTCTGTTAAAAAAATCCCCGTAGCTGACTAAAATATCCCCTAGAAAAATTATTTCTCTGATGGAATTTGCATACTGTTTTGCCTTCTGCTCGGAGTCTATAATTACTACACTGTTGTCGCTTAATTTTACAGTCGGCCCTTCAATTGAGTCGCAAGCTGTTATAGCAGTCGCCTTTCCCGGCCTTTCAACTTTCAGCTGTGTACCAATTGCAAGATATTTGTTTAAAACAAACATTGTTGCAGGGTGAATGGCAGTTGCCGAATATCCAGATGTCCTGCATCTCCCATACCTCAATCGAAAACCCCCTATTGCAGACGGGTGGCCAAGAACAGGACGTCCAGCAACTAGATCCTGAATATAAGTGTAGATAGGTACAATCCCTTTAATTGAGAATTTTTCTTTTGTTTTCACCTCTTTTTGTATGTGGATGAATTCCTGAAGAAATTCCCAATGCCCCAAGCCGAATTCGGGGCCCCATTTCCTAAGCTGGGACCATACTTTAACGGCTTTTTGCGCAATACATTCGCCAAGTACGAGGCATGGGCCGCTCCTTATTCTGTTTGTTTCTATTCTGTCTATATCTTTGTTGTTTGAAACTTCAATGTCTTCAGAAGGATCACCATCAATCTGAACAGGAAGGTTGTTTACTAGAAATCTTATTTCCCGTTCGCTCGGCAAATACTGCAGGTTTGTGACTCTT
>CAYNCK010000072.1:0-1892 GCA_964396095.1 uncultured Methanosarcinales archaeon | reverse complement strand
CCAAAATTTAATAAGGCAGGAATGCCTGCTTTTTATGACAAAGCTCAATAAAAAGCGGGTGAAATGGTTAGTGGATCAAACAATCAAACACAATAAGAAACCAAAAGAAATTTGTTCTGTTTATAACTTGACAGAACGTCGTGTACAGCAGCTTGTTAAATCGTATAGGGAAACAAAAAAGTATCCGGAACTTAAGCACAACAGAAGGCCAAAAACAAATCTGTCTCCTGAACAGGAGCAGATTATTGAGACATCGTATAAAGAGAGTCTTTTGAGCCCTAAGCTGCTCTACTATGAGATAAAACGAAGAGGAGCATATGCCCCTAAGAATAAGATTTACCTTTTCATGAAAGGAAAAGGGTGGATTAAAGACGAACCCAACAAGCAAAAGAAGAGGAAAAGATGCAGATATGAAAGAGAACACACTGGCTCCCTCATTCATGCGGATTACCATAGAAAAACTGAAAATGACCCTCATTGCATATTCTGGCTTGATGATGCCAGCAGGAAAATATTATCCGGCGGAGAGTTTGAAAATCCAAATGCAGAAAATGCAATCAGCACATTTAAACAAGCCGAAAAGAAGTTTGATGCTTATAACTGCAAAATTGAGCAGGTGAATACCGATAGGGCATCTGTTTTTGTTGCGAACAAAAACGAAGGGATTAGTGAATTCCAAAAATACTGCGAAAGCAAAGGAATCAAGCTCATACCTTCGAGGATTAAAAATCCTCAAACAAATGGAAAAGTAGAAAGAAGATGGTATGAATACGATAAGCATAGATGGAGATTCAAGACGCTGCAGGAATGGATTGACTGGCATAATGAAAGATTAACAACTGCGTTGGACATTGAGCATTATGAAACGCCAAATGAAGCGTTTGTCAGAAAACTGCCAAACTTGGCAGGTTTATTTTGGAGATTAGCCGAAAATGGAACAAAATTTAAAAAAACGAAATAATATTGGGATACTACAGAAAAAAATTTGATTACTAAAGAATTTCATAATTATTTTGGTGCGAAAAGCGCTAAAATCAAAACAAACCTTTTAATAATACCTTTAACTATTTTCTTATCATGAACCTATCAAAAGAAAAAAAAGTCTTATTATCAGCTTCAAAACAAGCAGGAAAAGTTCTGTTAAAATATTTTGGCAGGAATCAGGATATAGAGAAAAAATCAAACAGAAGCCTGGTTTCAAAAGCTGACTTGGAAGCAAACAAAATAATTATACAAACTATAAAGGAAAATTTTCCAAAACACAGCATTCTTTCTGAAGAGACGGGATTTGAAGATAATGGCTCAGATTACAAATGGGTTATTGACCCGATAGACGGAACGCATAACTTTCTCCGTGGCATTCCGATTTTCGGAGTTTCAATTGCGCTTGAATACCAAAATGAAGCGGTATTGGGCGTTTTGCATTTTCCAATTCTTAAGCTAACCGCTTCTGCGGAAAAAGGAAAAGGCGCTTTTCTTAACGGCAAAAGGCTGAAAGTTTCATCAAAAGCTGATTTAAGCTATTCTTTTATTCTGTACGAATTTGTTTCTGCTACAAGGCATAAAAGCATAGAGTTCCTGAAAAGAATAGCGCATGAAACGCTTGACATCAGGAATTTCGGCTCCGCAATTTATGAACTGATCCTTGTAGCTTCCGGGCAATGCGATGCTTATGTCATATTTTCAACAAATGAATGGGACATTGCAGCCGGAATGCTGCTGATACAGGAGGCCGGCGGAAAAATCACGGATTTGAGGGGCAATGACTGCAAGCCATCTAATGGAAATTTTATAATGTCCAATGGAAAAATACACGGCAGCCTTATGCAGTATTTGCACGGTATTTAAATAGTGAACGATAGCACTTCTGAAAACGAAAGGTTTATAAATAA
>CAYNCK010000071.1:0-14814 GCA_964396095.1 uncultured Methanosarcinales archaeon | reverse complement strand
ATGTCTTTCTGCATGGCAACAGCATCAGCTACCCTTTTACCTATTGTCCCATATCCGTTAATTCCAACCTTTATTGCCATGTTTAATCACAAATTTATATTTTTATTTGCGCATTTTTTTAATTTATTTCAATGTTATTTTAATTTTGAATTATTGGATTTTTTATTTAATGTCCATAGTTAATGTTTTTTGCTCTTCTATTTCTGGACATTTGGCGCAATCCATTAAACTCATTTGCCATTATTTTTATTTAAAAAATATTTTAAAATATTATCAAAAAAAATAAAAATTTTTGAAATTATCCTTCATAAATCTTCATTGCTTCATCAACATTTTTTCCGTCAATGGTTATTGCTGAGATTGCATTTGCAAACCTGACGGCTTCGTCAAGCGGCTTTTGGTGAATATTCCTTCCTGTTGCGTTTCCTCTGCAGCCGCTTAAGTTAATCTGGTCCCAAGTTTCCTGTAAAAATTCTTTCGCGCCTTTTAACGATCCACCGGCTGTTATCACACCTGTCCTTCCCCCTGCAGCCATGACTGCTTCCTTAAAAGCATCTGCTGCCTTTCCTTGTTTCGGCTTCGGGTAATTCACTTTTACAAAATCTGCCCCTAGGCAGGAGCCCATCCCTGCGGCGCCTGCAACAAGATGTGGGTCTTTTTCGTCAGGAACTGCTTTTCCTCTTGGATACATCCAGAAAACTGCTAACAATCCATTTTGATGCGATTGGAATGACACCTGTGCAGCTTCTCTTACCATCTCGCTTTCAAATTCGCTGCCTGCATAAACAGTATAGCCGACAGACATTATGTTCAGTCCCGAATCTTTTTTTCAATTTCAAAATTCGTTCAACCGTCCATGCAGCCTGGCTTAGTGGATCCTTTTGCGAAGTCTTCACAAGATGAGATTTTGAATTCAGTTTCACAAGGTAAGGGACATTTTGGTAGCTCTGCCCATATTTTGCAATCAATCCTAGCTGCGTTGCAAAAACCCCAATCTTTGCCCTGCTTGCAATCCTGAAAAGATGCTCCGGATCAGAATCGTCCATTGTAACCTGAATTTCCTTATCGTCAACTTTTATTTTACCGTAGAAATCATCATTTAGATGCTCTATCTTCTGGTCTCCGGCAAATAGCATAAGATTGCCTGTGCCGTGAGTCATCTTCATAAAATTCCTGATGTATTCACTTGCCATTGTCTTCGGCACATCTGCCGGGACAATTACATCTTTTTCTGTTAAATGCGTGTGATGGCTCATTTTCTCACCTTTTTCTTTAATTTTTTATTGATATTCCTTATTTATTTTTAAATTTTAATTATTATTTTTCATGGATTTCATTTTTATTTTTTGTTAATAGTCAACAAATTTTTTCATGTTGTTGTTATTGTGTTCCACACTTTATGTTTTTCTTCTTCTTGCCGTACACATTAGGGCAATTCAATAATTCCTTTTCCAATTAAAATTTTTAAAAATATTGACAAATTTTTTGCAGTGCTTTTCTTATCAATTTGGTTTTTATATTCAATAATCCGGAAGGCCCTCAAATTTATGATGCGCCTCAATAAATCTAACTGTTTTTGTCTTTGCGCGCATGACAATTGAATGGGTTACTGCACCATGGCTTGTGAATCTTACTCCCTTGAGAATTGTGCCGTCTGTAACTCCGGTTGCAGAAAACATCGCTTCTTCGCTTTTAACCAAATCATGCATGGTGAACTTCTGCTTAAGGTCTTTTATGCCCATTTTCTTAGCTCTTTGTTTTTCTTCCTCATTCCTGAAATTAAGGCGGCCTTGAATTTCTCCTCCGAGGCATTTTAATGCAACTGCTGCAATTACTCCCTCCGGAGCGCCACCTGTGCCAAACAAGATGTCAATTCCCGATTCCTTGATTGCAGGAGCCAAAGCGCCGGCAATATCCCCATCCCTGATTAGCCTTATTCTGCACCCGCATTTTCTCAATTTTTCTATAAGTTCTTTGTGCCTGTCCCTGTCAAGAATTATTGCGGTGACTTCCTGAATGTCTTTTCCAAGTTGCTTTGCAACGGCATTTACGTTTTCTTCAACAGAAGCATCCAAATCAATAGCCCCAACACACTTTGGACCTACGGCAATTTTATCCATATAAGTATCAGGCGCATTCAGCAGGCCTCCGGATGGTGCTGCTGCAAAAACTGACATGGCATTTGGGTCTCCTCTTGCAGTGATGGTTGTTCCTTCAAGTGGATCGATGGCAATATCGAGCTTCATACCTTTACCTGAGCCAACTTTTTCCCCAATGTAAAGCATAGGAGCTTCATCTCTTTCTCCTTCTCCAATCACAATGGTTCCGTCCATGTCAATTATGCTGAAAGCCTTTCTCATGGCTTCAACAGCAGCGTGATCAGCAGATTTTTCATTGCCTTTTCCAACCCAGAAAGAGGAGCTTATTGCTGCAGCTTCTGTCGCTCTTACAAAATCCAAAGCAAGGTTTCTGTCCATTTTAATTGCAGCCCATAGATAATTTTTTACACTTAATTTTAATCATTGCCTTATCGTCCAAAAATTAAGCCTTTAAACCTTCCCTATTTTTTGTGCGCGGCACCATGTATTTAAATTTTTCTAATTTATCATACTTCATCATACAAAAAACACAAGCTTTAAATATAAGTTATTAATATACAATTTGGGGGAATTTATGAAAGAGCGCATTACAATCACTCTTGATAAAAATCTAATTAGCCAGATAGACAAGAGAATAGGCGGCGTAGGCATAAAGAACAGGTCACGGGAGATAGAACTGCTTCTTGCAGAGTCCCTTGGCACAAATATCCCGAGCAAGGCTGTTCTTCTTGTGGGCGGAACGGGCAGCAGGCTAAAGCCCCTGACAGACAAAACACCGAAAGCACTTCTGAAAGTTCAGGGCAAAACCATAACTGAGCACTTATTTGACCTTCTCAAGAAATATGGCATAAGGGATTCTGTCATGTGTGTTGGCCATCTAAAGGAGCAGATCAGGGAAAAATTTGGAGACGGAAGCAATTTCGGAATGAACATAACTTATGTAGAGGAAGACCAGCCTATGGGGACAGCGGGTCCTTTAAAGCTTGCAAAAAAATACCTCAAGGACAGCTTCATAGTTTCAAACGGAGACGAATTAAAGAACATTAATATTCCAAGAATGTTCCGTCTGCATAAAAGAAAGAACGCAATGGCCACAATTGCGCTGACAACAACCGACAACCCAACAAATTACGGCGTTGCCAGTCTGGACGGCTCAAGAGTAATTGAGTTTGTTGAAAAGCCATTAAATCCAACATCTAATTTAATCAATGCAGGATTCTATATACTTGAGCCTGAAGCAATTGATTTGATTCCTGAAGGGTTTTCAATGCTTGAGAAAGATGTTTTCCCGAAGATTGCAAAAATGGGAAGATTAAGGGGATTTCCATTTGCAGGGCAGTGGTTTGACATTGGAACTATTGAACGGTACAAGAAAGCTGAAAAAAGCTGGAACGGCGTTATTCCTACAGATGATGATGAAACCGATTTGGAATAATCAGTTATAAAACAAACATTTAAATAAAAATAAAAATCAGGTTTATTATGCTCTCTGACATATTCAAAGCTTATGACATAAGGGGAATTTACGGGCAAAATCTAACCGAAGATGTTGCCTACAAAATAGGAAAATCATTTGTCTATTTTCTAAGGTGCAAAAATGTAATTGTTGGAACTGACATGAGAATCTCTTCTCCAAAGTTAAGCAAGGCATTTATGAAAGGAGCAACAGAGCAAGGTGCAAATGTAATTTTTATCGGGGAGGTGTGCACTGATGCTGTTTATTTTGCATCTGGCTTTTTTAAAATGCCAGCTGTAATGTTCACAGCTTCCCATAATCCACAGCAATATAACGGGTTAAAGTTTTGCAGGGAAAACGCAATTCCTATTAACGAGGGCACCGGGCTTCAAAAAATAAAAAGTATAATTGAAAATCCAATGCATAATAAAACAATAATAAAAAATTATGGAAAAATAATCAAAAAAAATATTCTAAAAAAGTATGTAATTCATGTCCGCAAATTTATTAGCAAAAAAAAATTAAGAAAATTAAAAATTGCAGTAGATGCCGGGAACGGAATGGCTGGAAAAATTATTCCGCTTGTTTATAAAAACCTTCCCATAAAAATTGTTCCCCTTTACTTTAAGCTGGATGGAATTTTTCCCAACCACCCTGCTGATCCTTCAAAATACGAAAATCTTGCGGTCCTTCAAAAATTAGTAAAAGGAAAAAATTGTGATTTCGGGATGGCATTTGACGGCGACGCAGACAGAATCTTCTTTGTTGATGAAAAGGGTGACGTTGTAAACAGCTCCTTGATTTCTGCGCTGATAATCAAAAACCTTTTGCTAAAAATCAAAAATCAAAATATAATTTACAATCTTGTCTGCAGTAAAATAGTGCCTGAAACTATAAGAAAGTACGGTGCAAATCCAATTATTGAAAGAGTGGGTCACTCCTTCATCAAGGATACCATGCTAAGGACAAAAGCCCTGTTTGCGTGCGAGCATTCCGCGCATTACTATTACAGGAATAATTTCAGGGCCGACTCGGGTATGATAACAAGCCTGATTGTGGCAGAGATTGTGTCCAAAGAAAACAAGCCATTGTCGGAATTATTAAAGGAATTCAAAGTCTATCATAAGATAGAAGAAACAAATGTTGATGTCAAGGATAAAGATGCAAAAATTAGGGAAATTGAAAGCATTTTCAAAAAACAGAAACCGAAAAAAATTTCCAAGCTCGACGGCATTACAATAGAATTTGACAACTGGTGGTTCAATGTAAGGCCGAGCAATACTGAGCCGCTTCTAAGGCTTAATCTTGAAGCTGATTCTGAGGAATTAATGAAAGAAAAAAGAAAAGAACTGACAATATTCATCAGCCATTGAAGATAAAAAATTTACTTTCTCCTTGAAGGCTTCACAAGATTGTCTGTCATTTCCATCCCGCCGCCTGCAACCAATCCCGCACCTGCTACTATTATTATTATATTTACGAGGTTGGTGTTGCCTATATAATTAATCCCTATGTCCCTGAGAAAAAATAATATACCTACAATTAGAAACACGAAGCCCGTGGTTCTATATGATGCCTTAGTTACCAAATTAATCACCTCTTTATTGTATACATTTCTTTTAAGGAGTAATATATAAATCTTTTTATTTGGACGGGATTATACAACAGTTTATTAGATTAATCATATCCCGGCATTTTCGCAATCTTTAAATACTAATGAGTTATACTTTCAAACAACAGGGAGAGGAAACAAAGTTACTAATTTTCTTCTCATAAAATGTGAGATGGCAAAGACAAAATTTAAGCCCATTTTACCGAGCTTAAGGGCGAAAAAGCGCTATTTGGTGTTTGAGGTGATAACAAAGGAAAAAGTCGCTGACGCCAGTGCAGTATCTGAAAGCCTATTGAATGGAGCGATCGATTTGCTTGGAAAATACGGCGCAGCAAAAGCCGGAATAATAATGCTAACTAATAAGTGGGATGAAAAAATGCAAAGGGGTATAATAAAGGTAAGCCACAAGCATGTTGATGCCCTAAAAGCATCATTTGCATTTTGCAAAAAAGTAAATGGCAGAGAAGCTATTTTCAGGAGCCTGGGGGTTTCAGGAGTGCTAAAAAAAGCTGAATCAAGATTTTTAAGATCATAAGTTAAAATTTAAAAAAACAAATAAAAGACGAGGTGTCAATACAATGCAACAGCCAATGCCGCATCAGTTAATGGGTTATGACAGAGCTATTACAATGTTCAGCCCGGATGGACGGCTATTACAAGTTGAATACGCAAAGAAAACAGTAAGGCAGGGCTCAACAGCGATAGGAATGGTGTGCTCTGACGGGGTTTTGCTCGTAGCGGACAAGAGAGTTGTTGACTCACTTATCGTACCTGAAAGCGTTGAAAAAATATGGCAGATAGATGAGCATATAGGGGCATCGGCATCGGGAATTTTGAGCGATGCATGAGTTCTTATTGACAGGGCCCAATTGAGGGCTCAGCAAAACAGAGTTACTTATGATTCAGAAATTGACACATTAACAATAGTCAAGGAAATGTGCGACTTAAAGCAAGTCTGTACACAAAGCGGAGGCCTAAGGCCTTTTGGAGTTTCTATTCTTGTTGCGGGCATTGACGACCGGACACCAAGATTATTTGAAACAGACCCAATAGGAATATTTTTTCAGTACAGGGCTACAGCAATTGGTGAGGGGGAAACAGAAGTTGAAGAGATTCTGCGCAATGAGTACAAACAGGAACTAAACATGGAGGACGGGCTAAGGCTTTCTCTGAAGGCATTAAAGAGGGTGCTTGGTGAGAATTTCAACATTGAAAGAATCGATGCTGCATACATAAGCATTTCCGAGAAAAAGTTTAGGAGATTTGCAAAATCAAAAATTGAAAAAATTGCAGCAGACATGAAAGATGACAAGAAACAGGCAAAGAAATAAAGTGATTTACAATGGTTGATGTTGATAACGCAATAATCGCGAGATTGAAAACGCAAGGGCAGAATTTTGAAATTCTTGTTGACTGCAACAATGCGCTTGCCTTGAGGGAAGGGAAGGATATTGATTTGCACGATGTTCTTGCGGCAATGAGGATATTTTCAGATGCAAAAAAGGGAATGGAAGCGTCTGAGCATATTATGAAGCAGATATTCGGCACAAGCGAAGTCAGTGATGTTGCAAAAAATATCATAAAAAACGGAGAGATACAGCTCACGCAGGAATACAGGGAAAGATTAAGGGAAGAAAAAAGAAAACAGATAATTTCAATAATCCACCGGAATGGTGTTGATCCAAAAACTCACATGCCCCACCCTCCACAAAGGATTGAAAATGCCTTTGTCGAGGCAAAATTTCATGTTGACGAGTTCAGGCCTGTACAGGAGCAAGTCCAGGAAGCGTTGAAGAAATTGAGGCCGATACTTCCTATAAAATTTGAGATGAAGGAGATTGCCCTGAAGATAACTCCAGAATATGCCCCGAAATGCTATTCAACTATTAAGTCATATGCGTCTATTTTAAGAGAAGAATGGCAGACAAACGGATTTTGGGTTGGAGTTGTCGAGATTCCGGGAGGGTTGGAAAACGACCTTTATGATAAATTAAACAAGATTTGCCACGGAAACGTGGAAAGCAAGATTTTGAAAGTGAAGTAAAATAAATTATTTCAAAAAATATTTTTAATAAAACAAATAATCAATAATTATCGAAAAAATATAAAAACAATAAATATAGGTGGAAAAAATGTCAAAAATAATGGTTGAGGATAAGAACATTTCAGTTCCGGGTGAAACTCTGGCAACTGGGATGGATGTTTTGCCGGGGCCTGGGACTTATAGGGATGGGGATAAGATTGTCGCAAACAGGCTCGGACTAGCAATGATAGACGGAAGGACAATAAAATTGCTTCCTTTGTCGGGAAGGTATATCCCAAAAACAGGTGACACAGTCATATGCAAAGTCATCGATGTTAATTTTAGCGGTTGGCGTCTTGACACAAACTCAGCCTATTCCGCAATGCTCTCGATGAAAGATGCAACATCGGAATTTATTGCAAGAGGGGCAAATTTAACGCAGTATTATGACTTAGGTGACCATATTGTCTGCAAGATTGTTAATGTAACAAGCCAAAAGCTCATTGACGTTACAATGAAAGGGCCTGGCCTGAGAAAGCTGCAGGGAGGCAGGATTATAGAAGTTGCCTCAACAAAGATACCAAGAGTTATTGGCAAACAAGGCTCAATGGTTGTAATGATAAAAGACGCAACCCACTGCAACATTGTTGTAGGGCAGAATGGCCTCATATGGATTGACGGCGAGCCAATTAATGAACTTTTGGCAATACGTGCCATAAGAAAGATTGAAGCAGAAAGCCACTTTAGCGGATTGACAGAAAAGATTAAGGAATTTTTAGAGAAAGGTGGCAAGTGATTATTTTTTAAACTTTATTTTTAACAATATAAATTATAGCAAAAGAGTTTATTGCGCTGGGAAATAAAGTAAAACATTAATCAAATCATGAATTTCACTTTAATAAAAACATTACAAAAACCCAAATTGGAAAAGATGATTAACAACAAACATTAAACAAAAAAAATTCCAAATCAATATACCGTAAATAGATTAAAAATAAAAATAATGAAACTAAAAATCTAACGAGGTAAAAATGACTTACAAGCAAAGAATTGACGGAAGAGGCTTTGATGAAATGAGAAAAATTGAAGCCAAAGTTGGGGTAATCCCTAGAGCTGACGGCTCTGCAATGTTCAAGATTGGAAACACATGGGCATATGCAGCAGTTTACGGCCCTAGAAACCTGCACCCAAAGTTTTTGCAGGATCCCCAAAAGGGAATCTTAAGGTGCAACTACAACATGATGCCATTTTCAAGCACAGGAGAAAGAGTTAGGCCTGGAGGCTCACGAAGATCAAAGGAGATTTCTCTTGTTACAGAAAAGGCTTTATTGCCGGTTTTGAATTTGAATGAATACCCAAACTCCGTTGTTGATGTTTTCATTGAATTGCCCCAAACTGAAGCAGGCTCAAGATGCGCTGGAATTTGCGCAGCTTCAATGGCTCTTGCTGATGCAGGCCTGGAAATGAAAGACTTGGTTTGCGCAGTTTCGTTCGGGAAAGTTGCCGACAAATTGCTGGTTGACCTGGATTATTCGGAGGAAAGCTATCCTGATGTTTCTGTCGCAGACATCCCGGTTGCCATCATGCCAAATTCCGGCAAAATTACTTTGCTGCAGATGGACGGCGAAGTAAAAAAAGAGGAATTGATGAAGCTGATTGAAATGGGTAAAAAAGCTTTATTGGAGATTTATGAAGTACAGAAAAAAGCATTGAAGGAAAAATATCACGAGGTTGAGGTCTAATGTTTAAAGAATTAAAAAGCCACATAATAAGCCTGTTGAATGTAAACACGAGGCTTGACGGAAGAAAACTTGATGAATACCGAAAGCCAATTGAGGTTGAATATGGTGTCGTGAAGACTGCAGAAGGTTCTGCAAGGGTAAAAATTGGCCAAACTGATGTTATTGTCGGCGTAAAGCTTGAAGTAGGCGAGCCTTATCCAGACACACCGGATGAAGGGACGATAATAGTGGGCGCAGAGCTATTGCCTATGTCTAACCCCGAATTCGAACTTGGGCCTCCCGGAATACAGGCAATTGAACTTGCAAGAGTTGTTGACAGGGGCATAAGAGAAAGCAAGGCTCTTGACTTCAAGAAACTTTGCATCACTCCAAAAGAAAAAATCTGGATGGTTATAATTGACATATGCCCGATTAATGATGCAGGAAATTTATTTGATGTATCTTCCCTTGCAGCAATAGCTGCGTTGAAGGATGCAAAATACCCTTCATTCGACGGCGAGAAGGTCAACTACAAGCAAAAGACTGACAAAAAGGTCGGGCTTGAGAAAGTGCCCATTGCAGTAACTGTCATAAAGATAGGAGACAAATTCATTGTTGATCCTGATACGGAAGAAGAGAAGGTAGTTGATGCGAGGCTTACCGTTTCCTCAATTGAAGATGGCACTTTATGCGCATTGCAGAAAGGCGGCGACTTCCCATTAACAATGGAAGAGATAAGCAAGATGCTTGACATCGGAATTCAGAAAGGAAAGGAATTAAGGAAGTATCTTTAGTTTTTTTAAATTTAAGAAAATAAATTCCAATTGGTATAGTAACGGTCTTCTAACAAAAATCCTCAATAACTCTTAAAAATTTATATAAAAGGCAAGGATTAATATAATTTTGTCTTTAATTTGGATAAATATGGGACAACAAGAGATTTATGATTTTCTTAAAAAGCATAAAGGTAAATGGCATACATCAAAAGAAATAGCCAATGGACTAAAAGCATCAGTTGGATCCGTGACAACATGTTTGCAAAAGTTGAGGGGCAGCTGCTATTGACTTTGAATATGGAAAAGGAGCTAGCAGGAAGAATGTTTATGTGTATAAATTTAAAATGTAAATAAAATTTCTATTTAACATAACAAGCCCTGTTAAAATCGTGCACCTTACGAAGTATTAGTGCACCGACGAAAGCAAAGCTTAGGAGAATTATGCTCACGTAAAAATAGTAAGAATTATGAGCTTAAACTCTCGGTCCCAAAAAGAAGATAGATTTAAAACTACCTTCTTCAAAGGTTATCTTTATAGGGAAATCGTTACCTAATTCAATAAAACATGAGTCATTAGTAATTGAATGCATAGATTTGCAGATTTTATCCAACCATTCTAGACTATATTTAGAATTGACTTCGGACTCTGATGAAATAATTTTAACGTTACTACTCATTATATCCGACATCTCAAAAGTTGCACTTTTATTAGTTTCTTGTACCTCAAATCTTAATTTTTTATCTTTTATTTTAATTATTAATTCATTGTTTATAATTAATCCATTATCAACCACTTGTTGGAATATATTCTTTGGGAGTGTAAAAGAAGTTTTAAAGTCATATGAGGGTTCCTTTAGGTCTTTGTATTCCATATCAATAAGTGGTAAATTATATTTTCTCACAGTGTCTCCTTTTATTTCTATGCTTATCTTATCTTTGTTTACATCAATTGTAAACTCTTCATCTTCTTTTGCTTTCTTGAATATTTCATTGATTTCTATTAAGGAAAGTGTAATTTTAAGAATATTTATTTGTATGCCAACTCTTAAAAATCCTTGAACAAGAAACAGCCAAAGAGAAAGCCAAAATAAACCTCCATGAACGCAAATAAACAATTTTAAAGCCTATTTTGCGAAAATAAGGCTAAAAAATGCAAGTGTTTTCTAAGTAAAATATATAAACTACTGCAATTTCATGTAATTGTAAAATGAGCGAAGAACCAAAAGACCCATTTATGGAAAAGGTAATCTTATTCTTGATTATTATTATAGGTGTTGGAATTTTTTATAAACAGCTTTTTTTAATTAAATACTCATCTAACACATTTCTGAATATGCTGTCATTGTTGCTGCTATTGTCTCTTGCATTTTTGATTGCCTGGTGGTTTATTGGCAAGGATGAGGAAAAACATTATAAAGCTGAAACAGGACATTCTGAGAAACACACTGCAAAGGCAGAAAGAAAGTCATTTACTTTCTTTGAAAAATTTACTTATAGCACAGTAGGTTTGGTAGCTGTATTAATATTATTTAACCAATTCCAGATTTCCCAAGTGAGCGGCTTAGCCAGCGGCAATCCATCGACTGGAAGTTTTGCAAGCTCTGTATACTCTGCACCACTAAAATTACTAGGCTCTTCCAGTGGCGGAACCATGAAATTAGGCAAATACGAGTTTGGCTCAAAAATCACGCTTAAGCCAACGCCGCTTGCTTCTGGCGAACAGCCGGTTTTTCCTGGATACAAAACAAAAGTTAAACCCCTTCCAACAATAAGCGAACTATCCCTTAAGCCATCTACAGGAGATGCAGGAAAAGATTTGGTTAACAACGTCATCCCAACCGGAACCCCATGGTACGGCCAAGAAGCTGGTGTGACCTTTGACGACCCCATACTATCTCAAAAACAGTGGGGGAAATACAGGGCACTGGAATTAAGCCCTGAACAGAATCAAAGATGGAGCAAAATAGTCAACTCATTTACCTGCGATTACTGCTGCGGCTCTCCACAAAATCCAACTATCATAACAAGATGTGGATGCGCACATGCTGCGGCTGCCCAGGGAATGGCTAAATGGTTTGTAAAGAATTATGGTAACAAATTCACAGATGATGAAATTTATGGTGAAATGGGAAGATGGTATGCTTTATGGTACCCTGGTCCAACAATAAAAAGAATAGTGGAAGAAATGCAAGCTTAAGCAAATTCAAATAAAAAACACAAGGAGGAGGTAAAAATGAACCGAAATGTAATCATTGTGATTGTGCTTGTTGTGTTAGTGTTGCTTACAGCAGTTCAGGCCATACAGTTAAGCGGCCTAAAGACAAGCATTAGCACAGGCAATGTGAATGTTGGAAGCGCTCCAACCCAAAGCTCCGGAGCAAGCGCTCCATCAAGCATACAAAACTTGCCGTCAATGGTAGGCGGTTGTTGATTTTAACGGGTGGTAAAATATGAATTCAAAAGCAATAGTATTGGCTTTAGTAGTATTTAGTATTTTTTTGGTCAGTTGTGCGCAAAGCCCCTCAGGAAATTACGCAGCATACAACCAGCCACAACAAGGTCAACAAGGTGGACAATATGTTGGCGGCGGCTGCGGAGTTGCTCCAAGCGGGGCTTATGAAAACACGCCAATAGAAGCTTTAAATCCATCAGATTCTGCACTATAAGTTCTGAAAAATGGAGCTTACGAAAAGAGAGAAGCGAAAGCTTAGACTAAATAAGCTAAGGCAGGGAAGCCATGAAGCTCAAAAAGATTTTGAGCAGAAAGCAGAGCAGCAAAAGCAGTTCCAGCCTGCAAAGAAAAAATCCAGATGGAAAATATATTTGGGAATAGCGGGGATGTTAATTATTGCTATAATAGTATACTCTGCTTATTCGGCAACAAAGCCAGGCCCTTATGACAGCTTCGCAAAATGCTTGACAGAAAAGGGCGCTGTCGTTTATGGCGCAATCGATTGGTGCAAATACACTCAGGCGCAGAAGGGTATGTTCGGAAATTCATGGAAATACTTGAATTATCAAGACTTTACAAAACTTCCGGGCATCAAGAAAACCCCAACATGGGTTATAAATGAAAAATGGTTTGAAAATGTGCAGCCATTTGAAAAATTATCAGAATTGACAGGCTGCAAAATCTGAGGAATACTAATGAAAGAAAAAAAAGAGCCGCATCATGAGCAGCATTCTGAAAAAAGTGTTCACAAAGAGCACAATGCTGCAAAAAAAATAAATAATTATCCTATTTTTATAGGTCTTTGTGTTGTTCTAGGGTTAATAGTTATTTTTAGCATTTATCAGGCCTTTAGCGTAAATAGTATTATGAAAGATAAGGCTGCAAAAGCAGCAGAGCTTGCAAAGCCTGCAAAGATTGAATTATTAATAATTAAAAATTCAAAATGCACAGATTGTTTTGATGTTTCCAAGATTGTTAGCTACATAAAAACAGCAAAAGTTGAAGTGGCTTCAGAGAAAAATGCTGAATTTGACTCGAATGAAGGTAGGCAAGCTATTGCAAAATATAAATTGGGTATAGTTCCAACTGTTGTAGTTACAGGCGAAATCGACAAGGCTGGTATTGAAGGCTTTGAAAAGAAAAATAACGCTTTAGTTTTTACGCAAGTTCCGGCTCCTTATGTTAATGCAACAAGCGGGGAAATAAAAGGAAGAATATCTTTGACAACTATTAATGATCCAACGTGCACCAAATGCGACGATATAAACGGACTTATAAATCAAATGAAATCTTCTGGCATAAAAATAGTCGAACAAAAAAACATTAGCAGCAGCAGCGACGAGGGTAAATTACTTATATCAAAATACAACCTTGGATTTGTACCAACAATTGTTCTATCAAAAGGTGCTGAATCATATGACATAATCAAGCAGGCATGGAAACAGCTTGGCACAAGAGAAGCCGACGGCTCTTATGTTTTGCGAACAGTTTATCCACCTTATATTAACCTGACAACAGGAAAACTAAATGGTTTAGTGGATGTAATTTACCTGACAGATAAAAGCTGCACTGAATGTTATGATGTCAGCGTCCACAAGCAGATACTTGCAAGCCCGCAAACTTTTGCAATTAAACTGGACAAAGAAACAACAATTGATATAAATGATTCGGCAGGAAAAGAGCTTGCTGCAAAATACAACATAACAAAAGTTCCAACTGTAATACTTTCAAGCGAAGCCTCAGTTTATCCGGCAAGCCAGGCATTAAAGCAATTCTTCTCGATAGAAAAAGATGGCTCATATATATTTAGGCAGCCAGCAGCAGTTGGAGCTTACAAGGACTTGACAACAAATCAAATTATAAAGGGGCAACAGCAAAATGCAGAACGATAAAATAAAAGCAATAGTGGTATTTTTGCTAATAGGTATTTTTTTAATAACCGCTTGCGCACAGCAAAAACCAGAAGATTTAGTAGGTGGTGGGTCACCAGTGCCTCAACAAGAAGAAAAAGCAGTACAAACTGGAGAGGTCAAAGAATTCAAAATCACAGCAAAGCAGTTTCAGTTTGAGCCTGCCGTGATTGAAGTCAACAAAGGCGACAAGGTAAGATTAATAGTTACAAGCGTTGATGTGCCTCATGGAATTGCAATTCCGGAATATGGGATTAATGAGCGGCTTGACCCAGGCGAACCAAAAACAATTGAATTCACAGCAGACAAGCAGGGCAATTTTGATTCATTTTGTTCTGTGGTTTGCGGCGCTGGACACAGCAACATGAAAGGGAAATTAATTGTTAAGTAAGGATATGAAATGGATGGCGAACATAAAAGAACGAATATTAAGTGCATCCGGAGGCGTTACTGGCAGCTTGGGTTTTCTTGGCGGCTATCAAATATGCCATAATGCATGCTTGGGATTAATAGCTATTCTTACATTTCTTGGCTTTACAGTGGCAGGAATGCCATTGCTTTTTTTGACGAAAGTTGCAGTTCCGTTCTGGATAGCGGCAATATCCATTTTGGGCATAACAATATTTTTGAAATACAAAAGAATAATGAATTTTTCAGGCAAGGCTCTTTTATTGAATTCAGGATTGATAATTGCAGGTGTGCCTTTTCAGCAAGTGCAGAAGTTCAACTACCTGTTCTGGATTGCCGGTGGAATACTGGTTGTGT
>CAYNCK010000070.1:0-1853 GCA_964396095.1 uncultured Methanosarcinales archaeon | reverse complement strand
CTTCATAGAACTTCTCAAGGGTTATCCCAAATGCAGCCTCAAATGCTTTTGGCATACTCATTCCATTTCCTAAGTTCACGCAAAAATCGTCCAGGGCTTTTGTTGGCTTGTCTTTCATCAAATAATCAATCGCCATTGTGTAGAGGAAATATGCAGGGAAGTTCAACCCGGTAGGATTTTCAAAAGATTGCAGTGAGCCAACCACTTGTTTTGCCTGTTGTATATTAAATTGCGAAATACTCAACGGAGGAAGCTGGCCCGTATCTATCGTTGCCTTGTATGAGAGCCATTCGGCCTCTCCCTCCGCGAACCACTTTGGTACAAGCTGGATTTCTGCATCTACCTTGCCGCAACCATTCTGGAATTGGTACACATGCACATACTCGTGAGCCGCAAGACGAGGATGCCATTCGCCTCCGATTTCTTTATTTGATTGAGCCTGCCGCTTCCAGACAGCGCTTCCAGTTTCGATTAAAACGGTCATCATTCCATTTTTCGTTTCAACCTGGGCCCCACTTCCTTCATCGGTGGGCGCACCAGCACCGATTTTTAATCCTGATGGCTTGTTTGTGCTTTTGCCGAACCACTTTTGTAGGTAAAAGTCCATTGTCGATATTCCCTGTATAATGAAGTTCTTATCTTCTTCGCTCACACCGTTGGCAAATTCTCCTTTAACAAGAACTGGCAACGTGTTGAAAACTTGCTTTTGTGCGGTGGCACCACTCTGAGTTCCAGCTTTCTTTTCAAGTTCACACAATTTTACGCAACCGGGAGAAGTAGATTGAAAGATGCTGCAGTCGGACCACTTTACTGCCTTTCCCGCTTTCCAGTCCTCGCACGTCTGCTTCCCTTGAGGATCCGGGATGAAAGAACAGGAAGGCGGCCAGCAGCCGAAATCATCCTTTTCCTTGGCCGTAGCAGAAGACGTTCTGGCACTTTGTTGCTTTTCAGCCTCGCATAATTTTATGCATTCACTTGTCTGCGTCAGCTTGCAGTCCGGAGGCCACATCACATTTTTGCCTGCTTTCCAATCCTCGCACTGCTGTTTGCCGTAGGTGTCTGGGATGGAGGAACAGGAAGGCGGAAAACAGCCAAAATCATCTCTAGTTTGTTTAATTTCAGGAACAGATGCCTTTTCTACGCTTGGGGTTTCTGATTTTTGCTGCGGAGAGGCACAACCGAGTACAAAAATCATAACAATAAACAACATTGTGAGAAGAAGATAATATTTTATTTTCATTATCCATTCTATCAAACTTATGTTTTATATACTTTTCGGTAATGCGACAACTGGATTTACGGCGGATTTTCGAACTTTTCGGACGAAACTTTACCCCGCTCCGCATGGTAAATGCATTTAACAGCGATCGCTTAAGTTAATCTCAATTTTTGAGTTGCATTTTTAAAAAATGAAACTGCTTGTTACAATACCCTTACTCAACCATAACCATGTGCGGATTATACTTCTTTTCGTGCCCTATCGTAGAATGCTTCTTTGAGCCGTAATCATGCCCGGGATAAACCTCAATGTTCTTGTCCAATCTTTTAAGCCTCTTCAAGCTCTGCGCCATTATTCTTGCGCTTCCGCCAGGCAAATCTGTCCTTCCTATATTTTCAACAAACAGCATATCACCAGTTATTAATTTATTTTCAACTAAGTAACAAACGCTTCCAGGAGAATGCCCGGGTGTATGCAAAACTTTGATCTTTAATTTCCCAACAGCAATTTCATCCCCTTCATCGACAGTTTTTATTTTTTCTATTCCTTTATTTTTTATTTCCGCAGAATCATTCAGATGCACATAAACAGTAGCATTAGTGGCATCCGTAATTTCCTTGATAGAATCAATATG
>CAYNCK010000069.1:0-3546 GCA_964396095.1 uncultured Methanosarcinales archaeon | reverse complement strand
GCAACAGAAGGGCGAGGAGTTTCATCTCTTGTCGACCAAAGCTTTGAAAGACTGCCTGCAGAATTAATGATAAAAGTCGTGCAGGACATCAAGAACAGGAAAGGATTAACTGATGCGATGGTTGGGGTTTAGATTTATTTGAATTTTTCATAAAAATGGATAATTTCGAAATTGATCTTCCGCAAATTATAGAACATGATAAACAGTGCGTAAAGGTGGTTTTGGTTCCGCGTACTACAGAAAAAATTAATTATTTTGAACTTAGCGACTATGTGTCCTCTTTAGTAAGAAAATTTAAATTATGTGATTATGAAGGAGTAGAATATTATTGTGATCTTGATGGCCACATTAGTGGTATTAGGGGGCATGAAATGTGCGCAGTGAATTTTTTAAGCCAATCTTCTGCTCTGAGGTTCAATCTTATAATTAACAATATACCTAATGCAAAATATACAATTGGCGATTCATCTTCTTTTCCCAGTTTAGCAAGATACAATCCTATAAGAAAATTATAGTTTCTTTACAACAACTTCAAAAATTCTTCTTTTGCCATTCCGCTTTGGGTGCAGAAAGTATCGGTAATTTCATAAGAACAGTCTGGTTGCCATGGGCGGCATCAAATTCTCGACCTTTGGAATTTCCTCAGGGTTTTCCTCCAAATATAATTTGATTGCATCTTTAATATTTTTCATCGCCTCTTCAACTGATTTTCCTTGGCTTGTTATTCCAAGTGTTAGGCAATGAACTACAAAAATCTTTTTCTTGTTTAGTTTTTCTTCATTTATAACTATATCAAATGCATTTGCCATAAGGCTATCCTAATACTTACTTCTATTTAAAATTTGTTATTCTAGATGTTGGAGTTTAGATATAGATTGAAGATTTCTTTCAATTTGCACCAGAAATATTTTTAAATCAATCAATATACCTAACTATTAATAAAATGACAGAATTAACACTAGACGACGTATTCAGGAAATACAAAAAAGAGCCCGGCAGTGAAGAGGCTGCAAGGATACTTTCAAAATTAGAACGTAATATAACTCCCGTGACACCGTTGGATTTGGATTTTGTGTTAAGGTCTACAGTGTTAGAGTCTGCAGAAGTTAGTAATCAACCGAGTCCTAAGCTGAATGCTGAATTAAAACATCAACCTGTTAAGGAAAATCCAAGTTATTTAAATCTCAGGGAGGCACTGAAATATGTGGGAGAAAGGGTTCGTCATATTGATGCTCTTATGGTGGTCGCGAATGCAGACTGCAAGGAAGAGCGAGGTGATTATTTATATGAACCTAAAGACTTAGACTTAGCAATAAAAGTATGCACGCGGCGTGAATAGTGATTCATTTCCTCAATTATATTATAATAATTTTTCAGCCAATCCCAAAAACTTTCCAATCTTTTTTTTATTCTTCACAAAATTATAATTTGCTGATTTAACCAATTCTTTTAGATATTTTTCGTCAGGCATTATTTTTCCTATTTTGACTATTGTTTCAATGTTCTCGTTTCCAATTATTTCAACAATTATCTTGCTTTTGTTTAAGGCAATAATTCCTGCCCTTCTGTAAATTTTTCTCGCTAAATCGAGTATTTTTACAGCAGCTTCAATATTCCTGCATGCAACATGCAAAATTATCGGCTGCTGCTTGAGCCAGACTTCATTTTTTGATTTGTGCTGCTTTAAAGCTTCCAGCATTTCCTTAAATTTTACTTTTTTATGCTTTGCAATTATCCAATGGCAGTCATATTTTTTGCTTGAGCGCATTTCAATAAGAACAATCCTTCCTGCGCAGCTGCTTGTTGTGTAGAAATCGTTTTTTGAATTAATCTTATCAATTAATTTTATTATATCTTTATCTATATCCCCTTTCCTGCTCTTGTCTTTTTTCTTAAGAAAATCCCTTTTTTCCTTTTCAAACCTGTCAAACATGATATTAGAGTATTTGATGGGTATATTAATTTTTATATTATTGACTTGGGAATCTTATTTTTTAATAAATGGCGGGGCTTGAGCGACTGGCAGCGAGAGAAAGCCGAGCACTAATTATTGTGAGCGAAGCGAACGGATTAAAAATAATTTTTTAGTTAAATAAGGGTTTTTGGTTTAAGTTTTACTTTAGCTATTTCATTTACAGATTCTTGCGCTTGACAATGGGCGCAATACAATAAAACATTTGCCATTTAAAAATTTCTAAAATAAATTAAATATAAAATCCAGAAAATAAGAAATATAATTACCCTTGCGGCATAATGCTCTGCAGCTGCATCTCCAGATGAGCTGCCTTGTTTGCCATCTTTTCCAGGTCTTCAACCATCTTCTGGTGCAGTTTCTTGATTTCATCAATCTGCCCAACTATAAGATTTTTTGTTGATGCAATATCCTTCTTGACAACAACATTTGCACCTACATTGACCAGTAAGCCAGATGTATCGCTTATAACAGCTTTTGCAAAAATCCCTGAGCTTAATGGAACAAATATTTCCTTTCCGATTTTGACTTTGCCAAAATCATCAAGGCTGTTGCTTGTTGCGCTTAATTCCATCAGCTGGTTTGTGAGCACTTCAATCTGCCTCTGCAGCTGCTTTATGTGCTGATCAACCATTTGGTATTCCGTGTACATTTCCTGCGCTTTTTGTTCGTTTTCTTCCACTTTATTTCACTTTCTTTTCAAGTTTTTTGTACATGCCTTCATATACTATGCCCATAGGCAATCCTTCATGAGTTCTTTTTATGTCTTCCGCAAGCAGCGGAGCAATTGATAAAATCTTAACTTTGCTTATCATTTTTTCTTTTGGAATGCTGATTGTATTTGTAACGATAACTTCTTTTATTGGGCTTTTTTCCAGCCTCTCCATTGCAGGGCTTGAGAAAAGCCCGTGAGTAGCAAAGGCATAAACATCTTTTGCGCCGTGCTTTATCAGGATTTTTGCAGCTGCCGTTACTGAGCCTGCAGTGTCTATTATATCATCAACAATTATTGCGCTTTTTCCTTTTACATCCCCTATCACGTTTTCAACCTCGGCAACATTTGGCTCAGGCCTTCTCTTGTCTACAATCGCTATAGGGGTATTTAAAACCTGAGCATAAGTCCTTGCCCTTGCAGCCCCCCCTGCATCTGGGCTGACCATTACAATATTTTTCAGCTTCTTGCTGGCGATGTAGTCGGCAAACAACGGGATTGCGTCAAGATTGTCGCTCGGTATGTCAAAAAAGCCCTGCACCTGGGCAACGTGCACATCAAACATTATAACCCTGTCAACCCCTGCAACTTCAATCATATTTGCAACAAGCTTTGCAGTTATTGGCTCCCTCGGTTTTGTCTTTTTATCCTGCCTGCAATAGCCATAATATGGAATGACTGCTGTTATTTTATCAGGCGAGGACCTTTTCAATGCATCAACCATTATCAACAATTCCATTAGGTTTAGGCTTGCATCGGGAGAGGTCGGCTGTATCACATAAACATCGCAGCCTCTTACGCTTTCAAGAATCCTGCAATAAATCTCGCCGTCAGAAAATCTTTTTATTTCGACAGGAGTTAA
>CAYNCK010000068.1:0-2091 GCA_964396095.1 uncultured Methanosarcinales archaeon | reverse complement strand
GTCAAATAAGCAGGGAACGGACTTGATGCATGCTCATCAAGACAACAGGATTCATGTTGAAGGTGTATTGCTTGACAAAAGACAGGCAAGCATCGGCGCTTTCTTTGATGCAGTACATGGCTACATTTCAGGAGACAGTTTAAAAGTTCCGACTGATGAAGGAATAGTCAGCGTTCATAACGGCGACAATTGCAACAGCCAGCCTTCAAAGGTCTACGTTTTTGTAAACGGAAAACTAATTGAAAATCCAGATGACTATGTCATATCACCTTATGAGAAAGTGCCTCCTGGCGACAAGATAAAAATAGTATTTACTGAAATGCCAATTGGGCAGATAGATACGAGCATTAAGCCAAAATGACAATAGCAGTAAATCTTCCGACTTTGGGAACAGTAATAGCAACTGCATTAATAGATTCAATAAACCCATGCGCCATAGGAGTTTTGATACTTCTTGTTTCAGTTATGGTAGTCTACAAGTCAAAAAAAGAAATGCTTTATTACGGGCTTGTATACATTTTCTTTGTTTTCTTTACCTACCTTCTTGCTGGGCTGGGCATTCTTTATTTTTTGAGCTCTATTCCTCTTTTTGTCAGCGAGTACATATCCATAATTGTAGGTTTGCTGATAGTTGCTGCAGGTCTGATCGAGATCAAGGATTTCTTTTGGTATGGCAGAGGAATCACTTTGTCAATACCAACTGAAAAAGCCAAGCAAATACATGAAATGACAAAAAAGATAACCTTGCCGGCCATGGTTTTTCTTGGAGCTTTTGTTGCCGGCGTTGAACTCCCATGCACCGGCGGCCCGTATCTTGCAATTTTGACATTCTTGTCTCAAAACTTCAACCTTACTGCATTTTTCCTTTTGGTTTTTTACAATATAATATTTGTCGGGCCTTTAATTGTTATACTGCTGATGGTTTATTTCGGATACAAGATACAGGGCTTAAAAAGATGGAAGCAAAACAACAGGGCTTATATGAGGCTTGCAACAGGCGCCATACTTATATTGCTGGGGTGGCTCCTGATACTCATAGCCAACGGAACAATCAACCTTAACTGAGGCTAAAATGGAAAATAATAAACCAAAAAAAAAATCAAGAATTATAAACAAATCAAATCAGAAAACTGAAATAAAAATAGTGAAAAGGAAGGGGCATACTGAAATGTACGATGAGCGGAAAGTCTATGCCTCGTGTTTCTTTGCATGCAGGAATGCGCACCTTTCCGAAAGAAAGTCGGAAGGGATCTGCAGCAGGGTTTCGGCAGCTGTTACAAAATGGATAAGCAAAAAGAAAATCGTATTTTCACCGGAAATTTTTGCAATTATAACTGAAGAGCTGAAAAAGCACAATGAGGATGCTGCATTTTTGTATGAAACTCACAGGGATATTTCATGATGGTGATTTAAGCTCCAATAAAATAAAATCAATTTATTTATAGCAGCGGACTTTAGTATTCGTATAAAATTGTAAAGTCCGCCTGATATATGCAAGGATAATAAATTACGGAAATTAATGTCATTGCCTATAAATTAATGCAAACTAATATAAATTAAAAGTAATTAAGATAAACAAATTGGCAAGGTGAACATTATGGCAAAAGTCAAAAAATCAAAAAAAATAGCTGCAAAGAAGAAAAAAATGACGTCAATGAAATCCAAGGAAAAGAATGTATGTGAATTCTGCTGATGAAAAAGCAACTTAAAGTTCATCAAATAGAAAGGCATCAGGGCCTGAGCCGCTCCAATATAAGGGACATCATTCTGGGATTTCAGGACGGGCTAGTCAATACTCTGGGGCTGGTTTTGGGAGTTGCAAGTGCCGTTCCAAGCTCAAAGCTAGTTTTAATTTCGGGACTCGTCACAACTTTTGCAGAATCAATTTCAATGGCAGCTGTTGCTTACACAAGCACAAAGGCTGCAAAAGAGTTCTATGAAAGCCAGCTTGAAAGGGAGAAAAAGGAAATAAAGGAAATTCCCCACATGGAAGTTCAGGAAGTAAGAGACATCTATTACAAAAAAGGTTTCAGAGGCAAGCAACTTGAAGCAATTGTCAAGAAAATAACATCAAACAAAAAGCTGTGGCTT
>CAYNCK010000067.1:0-1789 GCA_964396095.1 uncultured Methanosarcinales archaeon | reverse complement strand
AAAATGGGCTATGAAGAAACCATACAGGTTGCTCAGCTAGTGCTGGACTACAACAGTTCGCATGATGGCGATTATGATTCTATGCTCGAAAAGACAATGGCTGCAATAAAAGCTGATGGTCCAAAAGTTCTGTCAAGGCATATGCAAGGACTTCCTCCTGAAGTGTCGGACAATGGATATACCATAGATGGTGTAAAAGTTAGGAATATCTTCTGATGGATTAACTACACTTTCTAGTTAATATAAGTATTTTTAATATTACCAAGTAAAATTCTCATAATTTATGATATATAGTCTATAAAACAATAAAATATAAATATAAGTGTTGTGCCTAAATTATAATATGACATACACAAGAATAAAAACAATAAATGGGAAAAGCTACAAATATCTTGTAGCTGGAAAAAGGATTGATGGCAACGTGCAACAAAAGGTCGTGAAGTACCTTGGACCTTTAAATCCGATTTACAAAATCGGAAAGAGAAGGGAAAAAACAAATGCTTCTGTCTATGTTAAAGATTTGACAGAAAAAGAAAGGAACGAGCTGAATAAATCAGCAAAATCTAGCAATTCTTTTATAAGGGACAGGGCAAAAATAATTTTACTATCATCTCAAAAGCTTTTTGCGAAGCAAATAGCAGAAAAATTAAGCTGCGAAGAAAGAAAAGTCCGCAAAGCAATTAATGATTTTAACAGTAAAAGGTTAAATGCCTTGCAGAGAGGCAAGGCAAAAGGGGCAGTTCCAAAATTCAAAGATATTACAAGAAAAATAATGCTTATGCACTTCTCGAAAAAGCCTTCAGAATTTGGGTTGCATTTCACAACATGGACTTTGCCTCGCTTTAGGGCACATTTAATTGATTATGAAGTTGTAGACTCTATCAGCATCGAAAAACTACGGCAGATTCTTATGGAATCTGGAGCGAAACTCGAGAGAAGCAAAAGATGGCAATACTCTCCTGATAAGGATTTTCATAAAAAAAACTTGCAATAGAGCAAGTCTTGGCATACTGCCCAAAAAACACCGTTGTTTTGTCTTTTGATGAGAAAGGCAAGACCGCCATAAAAAAATATGGCGGACAGAAATTTTCTTTTAAAGGATATTACCACATCCCTTATGGTCAGAAAGTCAAGGGCATTATGGATTTGTTTATGGCAAGGAATTTGCATAATGGCAAAAGGCATTACGCTTTCTTTGATTGGAAAAACAGCTTTATTGTAACGCAGTTTCTTGAGAAACTGCTTGAACTTTATCCTGATGTTTATATTATAATTATCTGGGACGGATGGAGTGCCCACAGAAGCGAGCATACCAAAATGTTTTTGGACTTGCATCCAAGAATAAAGGTTCTGCCTTTGCCAACAAGAGCATCATGGCTGAATCCCATCGAAAGGGATTTTAGCAGCATACAAAGATTTCTGCTAAATGATTCAGATTTTCAATCTGTAAGGGATGGAATGAGTGCTATTTCCACATTTATTGAAAAGGAGCTATGTTCTAATGGAAAGTGTATTTAACTTTATCAAAAATCCGTGGATATCCTACAGGATCTATTAATTTAAAATCTTGTCCTTCATTCAAAATCAATATATTTTTTAGGTTCAAGTCGCCATGAGCTAGGCCATCCTTGTGAAGTTTCATCACTGTCGCCCTTATTTTAATTTCCAGTAGAGGTGAAATATCTCCCCTCGTTTTAAAATATTCATCAAGCGTTATTCCTCCTTTAACTTCTTCCATGATATATCCAGTAGCTCTTCCTTGTTCATCGTACACTAATCTTAATGGTTT
>CAYNCK010000066.1:0-6960 GCA_964396095.1 uncultured Methanosarcinales archaeon | reverse complement strand
GTCTGCAGTCTGCTCAAAGCCCCTCATTGCAGGCAAACAGTTCATAAAAATTGCATCTTTTTTTGCATACGACATAAGTTTTTCACCGACTTGAAATGGCATGAACATTTTTATCCTTTTCTCTTTTTCAAGTTTCGGAACGTGATAGCTCATCCACGTATCGGCATATACAATCTCTGCATTTGCAACAGATTTTTTTGCGTCATTAAGAATTTCAACACTTGAGCCCATTTCTTTTGCTTTATTTCTTGCGAT
Organism: uncultured Methanosarcinales archaeon; assembly: GCA_964396095.1. Lineage (GTDB taxonomy): Archaea > Nanobdellota > Nanobdellia > Woesearchaeales > GW2011-AR4. The sequence goes on along the minus strand of CAYNCK010000066.1, from coordinate 6,705 downwards.
TTCAGCAATCCATTTCTGCGGCTCTGCATTTTTCGGGCAGCCAACTGAAATATTAATTCCAACAGCAGAGCATCCCAAAAGCAAGTCATGGGTAATATTATTGTTTCCGTCTCCTATAAAACTTAATTTTAATCCTTTGAGCTTTTTTTTCTTTTCTTTAATAGTAAATAAATCGCTCAAAATTTGGCACGGGTGAAATGTGTCTGTCAATCCGTTAATTACAGGTATTGATGCATTTCTTGCCAGTTCCTCAATATCCTCTTGCTTGTAAAGCCTTGCCATAATTATATCACAATATCTGCTTGAGGCTTTTGCCGTGTCAGCAATGGATTCCTTTTCCCTAAAAGGAGTATCTCTTGTTTCCATCACAATAGCATGGCCTCCGAGCTGGTTTATTCCAACCTCAAAGGAAACTCTTGTCCTAAGCGAAGGCTTTTCAAATATCATGAGCAAAGTTTTATTTCGCAATATTTCAGAATATTTTCCAGAATTTTTTTTTATTTTGTCGGCATGATTAATTAACTCCAGAATCATTTCATTTTTCCAGTCAATTAAAGAAAGGATATCTTTCATTTTAATAAAAAAAAATTTGTCATTGGTAAAAGTCATGAGCAAATATCAACAATGCAAGCTGCAAGCACACGAGCACAATTAACCATTTCGTCTATTCTTACATGTTCTTCCGTATCATCAGGATAGCCTCTTGGACCATACAATCAGCATTCTATTCCAGCCTTTTGAAGGTGGGCAGTGTCATTGCCGCAATAAGAATATGGCAACACTACGCCAACTTTTTTAATTTTTTTATGTGTTATCATTTTATGATTTTTCTTTATAATATTAACCAGCTCAATGTTTGGGCTTATGTTCATGGGCGGCATATCTGTACCTCCTATTTTAAACCTCGGATTTGGAGGGCGGTCATATGCATATTTGAAATATTTGACTTTTTTCTTAATATTTTCCAGCATTTGTATAATCTTCTTATCTATGTTTTTGGAATTTATACCCCCAGGATATCTTAAATCAACAAAAATTGTACAAACATCAGACAGATAACAAATTCCTCCCAGGTCATAATCACGGTTACGGCCTCCAATAATTGAGCCTATTAAGTATTGCGGAACTTCCGGAAAATCCGGATTTTTAATGCCCAAGTCAAGATTTTTTAAAGCTTCAATTACTATTAGCATTTTCTCAATAGCATCAACGCCATTTTCTCTTCGGCTCATGTGAATGGACTTGCCGATTGTGGTTATGGGGAATTTATGAACTCCAACATGCTTCGTAATAATATTATTAATAGAATAAGGCTCTGGAACAATGGCCAAATCTGCTTTTATACCTTTATTCAGCATGTAAACGGTGCCTTTTCCACCTTGCAATTCCCCAACCACACAAGCGATTACAAGGTCATTTTTCAGATTTATTTTTGATCTTTTTACCGTTATTGCTGCAGACAGCATAGATGCAAGGCCTGATTTCATGTTATGTATGCCAGCTCCCCAAAATCTGTTTCCTTCAATTCTTGGTTTGAATGGGTTGTTCTTCCATAATTCTTTTATCGGATCTATATCAAGATGCCCATTCAACATAAGCGATTTTCCTTTATTATTTCCTCGGATAAATGCAATTACCTGCGGCCTGTCGGGCTCAACTTCTTGCAAAATAACCTCAAAACCCCCTTCATCAAGCAATTTCTTTACAAACATCGCTACATCTTTTTCCTGGCCAGTTAAACTCGGTATCCTAACAAGATCTTTGGCGAGATTTATGACGTCTTTTTTCTTTAACATTGACAATATTCTTTCCTTTTCGTTAATATTTATCAGCCCCTTAACTTTATTTAGGATTTGTTTTGATATTTCTTGCTAATTTTTTTGTATGCTTCCCTAAACGGAACTCCATGTTTGACGAGCTTATAAACTTCTTTAGTTGCGTATAGCTCATTGCTCATAGCTTCTTTGCATTTTTTCTCGTTTATTTTTAATTTCTCCAACAATAAGCACATTGTCTGTAGGCAGCTTTTTGTTGTTTCAATGGATTTCATAAGGGGCTCTTTTGTCAATTGAATATCCCTGTTGTAGCCGGACATTAAATTTGCTACCATACTTTTGATTTTGAATTCTTCCCCTAATATGACGTGATACTTAGCCCTTATTAACTCCAAAACATCAGGATTCTTCTTTTGCGGCATTATGGAGCTGCCTGTGCAGAATTCATCCGGCAAAATCACATAGCCAAATTCTTTCATGCTGAAAAGTATTAAATCAGTTGACAGCTTATTCAAATTAAACAAAATTTGCCCAAGCAGATGTGCTATAGAAGCTTCAAACTTACTTCGGCTCAGCTGGACATATAATGGATTTTCAATTATTTTTGAAAAACCCATTAAATCAGCAGTTAATTTTTTATCGACATTTAAAACAGGAATGCCGAAACCTGCAGCGCTTCCTAAGGGCGACTGGTTAATTAATTTGTAAATATGCTCCAATAATCCAATATCATCGCTAACAGAGGAAATAAAGCAGCCAAACCATACATTAATTTTAGTGGGCATGGCCTTTTGCATATGTGTGTAGCCCGGAATGGGTGTATTCTTATATTTCTGGCACAAGCTTTCCAGCTTCTCATTTAATTTATGCAATAATCCTCTAATTTCTATAAGCTCTTGTTTCTCATACAGCCTCAAGGCAGCCAAAACCTGGTCATTTCTCGAGCGCGCGGTGTGGATTTTTTTTCCAACATTGCCGTATTTCTTAACAAGAAAATTTTCGATTGCTGTGTGGCAATCCTCATCTTCCAGCTTTATTTTAAACTGCCCTTTTGTATGCAGTTTAATTATTTCATTTAATCCCCCTATCAATTTTTTTAATTCACTCTCTTTCAAAATTCCAATTTTTTTCAGCATTTTAGCGTGAGCAATAGATGCTATGCAGTCAAATGGAACTAGTTTTTCATCTATTAAATTGTCGTTTCCAACAGTAAATTTTTCAATTTCCTTGTTCAGACTATAGTCTTTCTGCCAGAGTTTCATTTTAAGTTATACTTCCCAATAAATTATATCAAATTACAACAATTCAGATAAGTCTCTGATAACTCTACCGTACTCGTGCTCAGCAGAGGTCATCCTAGTTCCAACATTTGGGTACTGAGCGGTCAAATCAGAGAAGGCAAGGCGGATATCTCTTAGGTGAGCAAGATACGCAAATGCAATTCTAAGGTAATCCTGAAATAATTCTGCCGTTTCTTTACTCACATATTGTTTTGTCGCCCTAATCACTTGGTCATGTATATTTGTATATAATTGCCTAGCGCTATTTTGTAATTTAATTATTTCCTCAATTCTCTGAAATACCGGATCTGTAACGAGCATTTCGGTGGACCTATTTGAACTTGTTCTGTATGTCATTTTTTATTACCCGACTTGTTTCTTAAACTGCTTGATTTTAATCTCAATGCGTTTAGTCTTATGAACCCTATTGCATCCTGCTGGTTGTACCCGCCTTCAATGTCCATGCTGCTCAAATCCTGATTGTAAAGAGATTCTTTTGATTCTCTCCCAATTACAGTACAATTTCCCTTGTACAAAGACAAATGAACTTTCCCGGTAATATGTTCCTGGCTTTTGTCAAACGCCGCAGACAAAAATTCCATTTCAGGAGAGTACCAAAAGCCGTAATATACAAGTTCTGCAAACTTAGGCATGAGCATGTCACGCAGGTGCATAACCTCCCTGTCCATTGTAAGACCTTCAATGTCGCGATGCGCAATCTGCAATATCGTTCCGGCAGGAGTTTCATACACTCCTCTTGACTTGATGCCTACAAACCTGTTTTCAACCATATCGAGCCTTCCGATTCCATTCTCACCGCCTATTTCGTTGAGATATTTGAATAATTCAACTGACTTTGATTTAACCGTACCATCATTTTTATTTTTCACCTTTATCGGGTTGCCGTTCTTGAATTCAACTTCTATTAATGTTTCTTTGTCAGGTGCGCTCTTTGGGCTCGCAGTCATTTCAAACATATCATCTTTAGGCCTTAGCATAGGATCTTCAAGTATTCCGGCCTCAAAGCTTATATGCATCATGTTAGCATCGCTGCTGTAAGGCGCCTGGGCTGTAGCTTTTATCGGAATTCCATTTTTATTTGCATATTCAATCATATCAGAACGACCTTTAAATTTTCCAAGGAATTCATTATCTTTCCACGGTGCAATTATTTTTATTTTCGGGTTCAGGGTCAAATAGGTCATTTCAAATCTGACCTGGTCATTGCCCTTGCCCGTAGCGCCATGGCTAACGTATTCTGCGTGTTCTTTTTCCGCAATCTCAATCTGTTTTTTTGCAATCAATGGCCTTGCAAGAGAAGTTCCCAATAGATAGCTTCCCTCATAAACTGCGTTGGCCCTTATTGCAGGAAAAATAAAATCTGTTACAAATTCTTTCTTTAAATCTTCAACATAAACCTTTGACGCGCCAACCTTGAGAGCTTTTTGTCTTGCTACCTCGAAATCCTCATCCTGGCCAAGGTCAGCTATAAATGCAACTACATCAAACCCCTTATTAATAAGCCACTTCAGGATTACAGACGTATCCAAGCCCCCACTATAGGCTAAAACCACCTTCGCTTTCATGAAAGCTTTATGCAAAAATCCTCCCTTTTTAAACCTGATGCCCCAATTGAAACATAAATAAACAAAAATGTCTAATGCAAAACATTTAAATAATCGAGTGGGTTTTTATATTTTAGACAGTATTTGTAGAACTAGGAACAAGTCAAAATGACGAGCATAACAAAACTTGCGGAATCCTACATTTCAGAGCACCCTTCCACCAAGGACAGCCTGAAGAACGGCTTGATAAACTATTCAGCATTGTCAAGGCTTATAGCAAAAAGCGTGGGCCTGCACCCAAAGAAAAATTTTGATGCAATCCTCATAGCATGCAGAAGATTCCAAAGGAAACTGAAAAATGAATCTGTTTTTGAAAATAAAATTCTCAAGGTGCTGAAAGAAAGCAAAATAGAGGTTAAGAATAAAATAGTTGCTGTCGTGCTTGAAAAGGATATTTTTTACAATAATCTTTTGAACATTGAAAAGGAAATCAAGAAAAAAAAAGAGGTCTTCCGCATTATCGAAGGCGCATCTGCAATAACCATAATAACAACAGAGGATTTCCTGAGCCTTATAAACAAATATTTCAAGAATAAGATAATTCTTGAAAATGAAAATCTTGTGGAAGTCACTATAAAAAGCCCTAAAGAAATTGAAACAATACCTGGTGCATATGCTTACATGTGCTCTTTGCTTGGAGAGAACAACGTAAACATAGTTGAGACAATGAGCTGCTGGACAGACACAATATTCCTTGTCGACGAGAAAGACGCTGGAAAAGTGATAAACTTGTTGAGGTTTTAGTCCGAATTAATTCAACAATTCCCTATTCCCAAAGATAATGCCCCATCTTTTCTTTTTTTGTCTTAAGGTATTTGCTATTATTTTTGCCCGGCTTTATCTCAATCGGCACCCTTTCAACAATTTTAAGCCCATAATTTTCAAGCCCTTCAATTTTTTTGGGGTTGTTCGTGAGAAGCTTTATTTTTGCCAATCCTAGGTCAGCAAGAATCTGGGCACCAATTGTGTAATCCCTAGTATCTGCCTTGAAGCCCAGCCTTAAATTTGCCTCAACCGTGTCCATTCCATGATCCTGGAAATGATAAGCTGCGATTTTATTCATCAGCCCAATCCCCCTCCCCTCTTGTGCGAGATAAACTAAAACGCCGCCTTTTTTCCCTATAAACCTCAATGCCTTCTCAAGCTGCGGGCCGCAATCGCATCTTATTGATCCAAGTGCATCTCCGGTAAGGCACTGCGAATGAATTCTTACAAAAGCATTTTTCTTTCCTTTAATTTTACCTTTAATGACGGCAAGATGGGTGTTTTTATATCCGTCTTCATAAGCAACAACCTTAAAAGTTCCGTGCTTTGTGGGTAATTTCGCTTCTGTGGTTTTCCTTATTAAATTTTTCATGATAAAAAATGTTTTTATTTTATATATAAATGTTTCTTAATAATTAAAAATGCTAAGATTTATATATTAGGAAGCATTAAATATCCCATGGAAATCAAAAACTTAATTCTTATATGTGTTTATATTGCAGTTGGGCTTTATATCCTATACAGGACTTTATTCAAGAAAAATCCTTATGAGGAAGAGTATGAGAAATTATATGATGAGATACTAACTTCAAGCAAGTATAAAGTTAAAGGTCAGTTTGACAAAGAAGAATAGTTTTATTTGAGTATTATAATATCAATCAAAATTCAGATTACAAATTATATTATAGCAAGTATTAAAATAATACAAACCATATTTCTGTAATTACCTAATGAAATTAGATATGTAAATCATCAAACTGCAAATTTTGTTTTTGAGGAAACTTCTTCTGAATATTAAAAGTCCCTATTAATACTATAATAAATCCAAGGATTAATAATAAGGTTTCTAAAGTCAATAGTCGCCCCATTATCACGTGAACATACACGATGATGTAAAATTAATACCTGAAATTTCCTAATTTCACAACATATATTTTCCAGTATACATCAAAACCGAAAGGTTTATAAATAAGTAATATACAAAAAGGTATACTAGTATATCACTACAATAGAAAGATATACTAGTGTCTCAAAAAGGAG
>CAYNCK010000065.1:0-2609 GCA_964396095.1 uncultured Methanosarcinales archaeon | reverse complement strand
ATTACAGTTACGATAAATCAAACTCCTGCTGCGCCAGCTGCAGGAAACGATAGCCCTCTATGCACCGGTCAGACGGTAAGTTTGACGGCTAGTGTAGTAACAATTTAGTTTAGCAACATCGTTATAATTTTATTACCTTTGTGTAATAAAATTATAACGATGAATATACCAGAGATAAAATTGACTTCGAAAGAAATAAAATTCCTTCGCAAGTATAAAAAAGCAGAACATCGAAGTTTGAGGGAGCATAATAGAGTTAATATTCTTTTGTTGCTTCACAAAGGGAAGAAGGAATCGGATATAGCTGATTTTTTGGATGTCGAACGGACTACGATTTGGCGAACGAAGCAGAAATATGGGAAGGAGGGTATTGAAAAAGCAATGCAAGAAAAAGAACGAAGCGGACAGCCGGTAAAATATAAGGATCCTCAAAAGGCGGAAGTGATTGCCACTGCCTGTAGTAAATCACCAGAGGGAAGGTCAAGATGGACATTAAAATTATTGACCGATACTCTGAAAAAACAGAAGGGTTTATCCACTATAAATAGGGAAACGATAAGGTTGATTTTAAAAAAAACGAATGTAAGCCTTGGTTGAGAAAGATGTGGTGCATCGCTACCATCACAGCTGAGTACAGGAAAAGAATGTATGACCTGTTGAATTTATATAGCCGTAAATATAATTCACAATACCCGGTGGTATGCGTGGATGAGAAAAGCAAACAGCTTATAGAAGATAAACGAAAAGTCATTCCTATGAAACCCGGCAGCCCTGAAAAATATGATGGTGAATACAAACGCATGGGAACACAAAACATTTTTGTCGCAGTAGAACCTTTGGCTGGTAAGCGATACATAAAAGTAACAGATCAAAGAAAAAAAATTGATTTTGCAAACTTCATTAAAGGGTTGGCGACACACTACACACAGGCAAAAAAAATACTATTAGTCGCAGACAATCTGAATACCCATTTTGAAAGTTCATTTTATGAAACCTTTAACGAGATGGAGGCAAACACTCTGCTGGAAAAAATCGAATTTCATTAGGGCACCTCTAAAAACTCAACTACAAAGAAAAACAAAAAAAATCTGACGATATGAACAAAAACAAAATATTTTTTCACAATGGCAGTAAGACAAAAAAGCGGATGTAACTTTGTAGCAAATCTTTTTTTATGAACTACAAAAGTACTAAGCCGAAAGGATTTTTTGACGAGGAGTTTCGCTTGGAGAAACTCGCCTTTCAAAAAGATCCGCTGGTAAAACTTAAAGAACGGATTGACTTTGAATTATTCCGCCCGCTGCTGGAAGAAACATTCTGTAAAGAGGAAAAAGGCATTGGCGGTGCACGTCCGTATGATTATGTAATGATGTTCAAGATTTTGATTTTGCAGCGCTACTATAATATAGGGGATGATAAAATGGAGTTTGCGATACTGGATCGTCTTTCCTTCATGCGTTTTTTAGGATTGACCTTGTCGGATAAAGTTCCCGATGCTAAAACGATATGGTATTTCAGAGAACAACTCACTGGGGAAAACACCGTTGAAAAATTATTTGACTTATTCAAGGAAGAACTGCACAAGAAAAACCTCATTGCAAACGAAGGGAAAATGGTAGATGCCTCTTTCGTGGAAGTACCTATTCAACGCAATAGCAGGGAGGAAAACAAACAAGTCAAAGAAGGAATCGTTCCGGATGAGTGGAAAAAAAATCCAAACAAATTAGAGCAAAAAGATACAGACGCTCGTTGGACAAAAAAAAATGGAAAGAGTTATTACGGCTACAAAGACCATATCAAAGCAGATACAAAAAGCAAACTGATAGATACGTATACCGTAACGGATGCCAGCGTGCACGATTCACAACAAACAGAACCCTTGATTACGGAAGAAGATAAAGGACAATCTTTTCACGCAGACAGCGCGTATCGCAGTGAAGAAATAGAAGCGATGCTGAAGGAAAAAGAAATGACCAGCGAGGTACACGAAAAAGGATACAGAAATAATCCGCTCACCGACCAGCAAAAAGAAAACAACAAAGTCAAAAGCAAAACCCGCGCACGCGTAGAACATATTTTTGGATTTATTGAAAACAGTATGAACAGCCCGTATATCCAGACCATTGGCATCAAGCGAGCCACTGCCGTAGTGGGATTGATGAACTTAACCTACAATATTTTTCGCGCCATTCAACTTGGATATTCCTCTGCATAGGGAGGGGTGTGCCTTGTCGGCAACAAAAATCAAAAAATCAACAGAAATGAACAAAAAATCAGAAGTTGTAAACAAATAGAATCCATGTTTTCTGCGGTTGCCTTTGACTAAAGAAAACATTTTTACAAAAAAAGTCCTTAACTGAAAAAATCATTTTTTAAATTAATTTTTAGAGGTGCCCTCATATCCTATTTTCACATAATCGCCAAACGGATTTGGATAGGCATAAGAAGAAATAGAAGAGGTACTGATTTCATTCACTGCCGTCAGCGGATTTAAAAGCGAATCATTCGCAAGAATGCTTCCGATGTCTATTAATTCATCGCCTGTTTGATAATACGTCCACTGAAATGAATCGAAAAGCATTTCATCGGTGGTGCTGGTGCCTGCCTGC
>CAYNCK010000064.1:0-11061 GCA_964396095.1 uncultured Methanosarcinales archaeon | reverse complement strand
ACGCTGTAATTCTCCTCCTGAAATTTCTTTTATGTCGTTGTTTAAAATTTCATTTAACTGCAGCTCATTAACAACTTTCTTTAGTTCATTCTTTTCATCAACTTTCTTTAGCAAATCAATGACTTTTCCTTTTGTTGTCTTTGGTATCAAGTCCACCTGCTGGGGCTTGTATGCAACTTTTATTTCATTATTTTTTATTTTCTCAAAAAATCCCTGGGCCTCCGTTCCCTTGAAAAATGAGATTAATTCGCTGTAGTCGGTTTCAATCGAATTAAAATTTCCAAGATTGGGTTTTAGCACAGATGCAAGTATCTTAATGGCAGTTGACTTTCCGATTCCGTTTACTCCAAGGATTCCTGTGACTTTTCCGAATGTTGGAGTTGGAATTGAATAAAGCACGAACTTGTTTTCCCCATACCTGTGGATTGGTTTTGTTGTCAATTCTTCAGGCAGGTTTATTATCTTGATTGCGTGAGGCGCAGCCTTCGGGCATATGCCGCATCCTGTGCACAAATGCTCGTCGATTGAAAGTTTTCCATCTGATTCTATCTTGATGCACTCCTTTCCTGTCCTGTTGACTGGGCAAATGCTCTGGATATGGAGCTTTAGCTGCGCATCCTTAAGCTTCTCGTTGTCAACAATAGCCAGCCTTGTCATTTTAGAAAGTAGATAATTTATACTAGAAAAAAACTATTGGTTTAATATTCAAAAACTCCATAATCCATTAAAAGCAACTTCTCTTTTTAAATATTGTGAAAAATTCGAGAGTGATTGCAAATATTTAAAAGTTGGGAAGTATTCTTAAGGAGAATGCCCAGCGAAATATATGAAACTTCAAAGGATGTCAAAGTATTAACCAAATTGTTTGGGGATTTAGAGCAAAAATATGATATACTTGCCATGACTAACGGCCACATCAGGCGCAGATTTGAGGAAAATTATTTATTGCATGACGTTATGGAAAGAAGAATTCCGGATTCTTTGGAGGAAGCTAATTTACTTGTCAGGCAAAATATACTAGGAAACAAAAAGATTTATGTTGACCATATACTGAGGCAGATGGCAGAGTCAGAAACTATGATTTTTGGATGCTATCTAAAATGAAATGCTCAGTCTGCAGTAAAACCATTGAAACTACATTCCTTGGCAAGCTTTTAGGCACTTATGTTAAAGATTCACGGGGAAAGCTGCATCCTGTCTGCTTTGAATGCCAGAAAAAGTTTAATTCAAAAGAAGAAATTTTAAAAGCAATTAAATAAAGCTAATTCTTATTGCCTCTGTAGCTCAGACCGGTAGAGCGGCGCTTTCGTAAAGCGCAGGTCGGGGGTTCAAATCCCTTCGGAGGCTTATTAATCATTTTATAGTAGTAATAAATAGTTAAATTTATAAACTGGATGTTATAACATAAAAATATGGATGAGCAACTTTACTTACCATTTCAAAATACTTCTGGGCTGGACATGGCACCGACTATTAAATGGTACAATGCAAATGCGGCAGAATTTACGAGCCGCCTGGATGGCCTTCTCAAAAATACCAGAAGGATGCTGCCCTACAACATAAGGGATGCTGGAAAAATTCCCATAAATATAGCAGAAATAAATGCATTAATAAATTTGTTTCCGGATACTGCTATTCAGCGTTCTGTTCTTGAAACAATAATTGGCCAGCCAGAAACTTGGTTTCATAAAGTTTCTGTAGATGAACAGCCTAGGGCAACAACGAATTCTAATGATGCACTTTCAAGAACTGCTATAATCCCATCATACACTGATCCATCCAAATGGACCAGGGACAAACCCTCTGTTGATATTTGGCTATACGGACTAAGCGATAAAGCATGCTCACCGCAAGTGCGAAGACTTATTCTTGCTGAAGGATTTCTTCACGAGTTTGGCGGTCACAGTTTGGTTATGCCTGCAACTTATGTCGATGGTTATAAATTAAAGTTGCCTGGCGGAAAAATAGTTGATGGCAGAGATTACTTAATCGAATTTGGCCAATTAGCAGAACAACGCAAGCCCATATCTCATTATTCTTCAGCGTACAGAAATCCTGATAACACTTTCAAGATTGATCCTAAAAGTCCTAATGTGCAGTTAACTTCGGTTAGCGAAGAACTTTGTGAATCAATTGCGGCACATATTTTAGGATTTTCTTTTACCGGAAATGATGAAACAGGGAAAAATCCATTTACACACAGGCCGGAAATCAAGAAATTTGTTCAAGATTTTCTAAATGCAAGTTTATTTAACGAATTGTAAATCACTCATACCTCAGCGCATCAACAGGTTTTAATAAAGCTGCCTGCCTTGCGGGGAATAATCCTGATAGTGTGCCGATTAAAAAGGAAAAGAGCAGAGCTCCAAGTATTAAATACCATGGGAAAAATGCTTTTATCAGGCTTGTTCCGAGAAATGCAAATGCAGCAAATTCAACTAATTTGCTTAATCCTATTCCAATCACGATTCCGATTCCTCCCCCTACAAGCCCGAGCATCCCGCTTTCAATTACAAAAATAAGCAATATGTCTTTGTTTTTAGCTCCAACAGATTTCATGACTCCAATCTCTTTTGTCCTTTCAATAACGGCAGTATACATTGTGTTTGCAATTCCAATTCCACCGACAAGCAATGATATTGCTGCAATTCCTATAAGCACAATCTCAACAATGCTCAGTATTGTATTAAGAGTTTCAAGAATCTGCTGCGGAGTCTGCACCTGAAAATCTTCTTTTCCCAGATCAAGATTCCTGTCCCTTCTCATTGCTTTCTCGATTTCATTTGCAACATTGTTCACATCAACTCCCTTTTGCACCTGCACAGCAATCACGTCAACTTTCTTCTTGTCGATTTTTAAAATGCTTCTTAAGGTATCTTCAGGAACAATCACAACCCTGTCCTGCTGCGGGTTGCCGCTTTTTTTCAGTATACCAATAACCTCAAATTCAATGTCATTTATTTTTATCTTGTTGCCAAGCTCGATTTTTTTCTTGAACAGCCCCTTGTTTGCAACATTGTTTCCGATGAATGCTTTGAACTGATCACCTTTTTTCAAAAGCCTTCCTTCAATTGGCTCGTACCTGTTGAAATTTGTAATAAGTTTTCTTCCTTCCTCGTCATCAGGCATGGATGCCGCAAAATAGAACTTCACTTCGTTGCTGAACTCAAGCTTAGCCGGCTTAATCAGCCTTGCGCCGACCTTGTCAATTCCTTTGACTCTTTTAATGACATCAATGTCATGTGTTGATAAATTTGATGCAGCGCTGCTTCCGGGAGGCCCTGAAAACTGAAGTCCGCTTTTTGCCATCACAGCAAGCTTGTCTGACCCTATGTTGAGGAAAACATTTCCTATTGCTTCTTTCATTCCCTGCCCAAGAGAAATTAAGGCAACTACAGCCGCTATCCCGATAAATATTCCTATCATTGTCAGCCAGCTTCTTGTCTTCCTGTGCAAAAGATTTCCAATTCCTACCTTAAAATAATCCTTTATCATTTTGCCCTCAATGCATCAACAGGCTCAAGAGAAGCCGCATGTTTTGCGGGCAGGACTCCAAAAATTGCCCCTATAAGAAATGAAAATAACAGCGCCCCGAAAAAAAGCCAGTAAGAAAAATATGCCCCAATTAATTTTGTTCCGATCACGTTTACTGCAACAAACTCAACAAGCTTGCTCAGCCCCATGCCAATTACAACACCTATCAGCCCTCCAAGCAGGCCAAGCATCCCGCTTTCAATCACAAAAATAAGCAATATATCTTTTTTTTGTGCCCCAATTGATTTCATGATTCCAATTTCTTTTGTTCTTTCTACAACAGCAGTGTACATAGTGTTTGCGATTCCGATTCCCCCTACAAGCAATGATATTGCAGCAATGCCTATAAGCACAGATTCAACAATATTTATAATGTCCCCAAAAGAGCCGAGAAGCTGCTCAGGAGTCTGAACATCAAAATCTTCTTCATATTTCTTCACATTCCTAAAGCGCCTGAGCTCTTGCGTTATCTTGTCAGCAACAGTATGTATATTGTCAACGCTTGCAACTTTCACAGCAATCTCATCAAGCTTATTGGGCTCGCTGAACAGGTCCCTTAAAGTGTCCTCTGGGATCATTACAGAGCCGTCCCAACTCGGATCACCGGTCTTGTCAAGAATTCCGATAAGGGTGAATTCCCTGCTGTTGATTTTAATCTTGTCCCTTACGTTAAGATTTTTTCCGAGCAGCTCTTTTTCAATTACGCTTGAGCCTATTAAGGCGCTGGACTGGTCATTGTCCCGAAGATTTCTCCCTTCTTTAACGTTAAGGCTCTGCAGTTCGGCAACAAGGTTCCGTGCATCGCCTTTCGGCAGCCCAATCATGAAAAAAAAGTTTACATTATCCTGGAACTCAACCTTTGCATTTGCGAACACAAATCCTGCAGTATTCTTTATGCCGGGCACTCTTTTAACAACATTGAGGTCGTCTTTTGTCAGCTGCACGACGGCATTTGTAGCAGGGCCTCCAAACCCGCTTTTTGCAACAATGATGAGCTTGTCAGTTCCGATTCTTTCAAATTCCTTGTTGACAGCCTCCTTGAATCCCTGCCCAAGAGAAATTAAGGCAACTACAGCCGCTATCCCGATAAATATTCCTATCATTGTCAGCCAGCTTCTTGTCTTCCTGTGCGTCAAAGTGCCTAAGGCAAACTTGAAGTAGTCTTTTATCATTTTAGCAAAACCAAATAATGATTTTTTACAGGATTTAATAAAAATAATAAATATTTCAATAACTAAAATCCATTAACGTTTGAACATTAAATTTAAATCCAGTAACTATTAAATTCATCAAACCAATAAAAATATTTTAAAAAACTAAAAAATTATTTCTTGGCTCTCTTTCTTCTTCTGTAATAATAATAGCCTGCACCGGCTAAAACAATTACGCCAATAATCCAGGTCCATGTCCCGTCTTTCTGCAGTCCGAGGCTCTTGGCTTCGCTGCTGCTGTACAATTTTAGGTCAACTTCCTTGTTTTCCTTGTAATTGTTGTTGTTCGTATCTTTGTATGTTACTTGCACAGGAATTGTCACAGTGCCTTTTCCATTTATGTTCAGCTTGAATTCCGCTGTTGAGAAATCGTCGCTGTCAAGCTTCCCTACATAAACTTCGTCAGCTCCAACCACTTTTATATTATCGCTTGGCAAAACTTTCACGTTGAGGAATTTTATGTCAGGGGATCCCTTGTTGACAAGCCTAAGGACAACGTTTCCTGTACTGTCTGATGTGTAAACATCAGTTCTTTCCAATGTCACGCCCAAATCCGGAGAGTCTCCGACAACAATTGTGACAACATTTGTTTTGGAGTAATTCTTGTTTAGCGAGTCAGAATATTTCAGTATCAAGGGAACCTTGTAAGACTTTGATGTTGCATCAGAATCAACAAGCAGGTCAAAATCTATCGGCAAGCTGCTTTCTGGTTCCATGTAAGGAATTACTTTTTCGTTTGTCGAGCCTATGGGTGCAAAAGGCCTTACATTGTCGCCTTCCTTGTCAAGGTTAAGCGATAATTTTATGTCCTTAACTATTGATGAAGCATAATTTTTCAGTTCAATCGTAAGCTTCATCTTGCCGCCTGGGGCAGTTACTGCAGGCAAAGTTGAAACCTTGTCAGCAGCCAGTATCACGTCATGAGTCTGCACTTTTATACTGAATTTATCAATTGTAATCCAGGAATCGTAATCATTGGTTTTATACCTTATTTTTATCTGATGGATTTCATCAGAAGAATCCTGTGCAACTTTGAGCTTGTATTTTACAATCACGCTCTGCTTTCCATACTGAGATGTTCCCAATGTTCCGATTGTTTTTTGAGCAGGCTCATCAGGCAGCAGCGAAAAAGGGTACTCGGGTATTATTTCAAAAACAACGTTGTCAGCTGTAGTTCCGTTATTGTCAATCTTGAAGCTGATTTCAATCTGGTTGCCGGGCTCGACAGGATCAGGCACTTGCTTTATCATGCTTACGATAATTGCCGGTGATCTTCCCGCATAGCTGGTGTCAATTTGCGCGCTTGCAGCAGCTGCAAATATAAAAATTGCAATCAATAACCCAATCAAAATTATTTTTTTCATTTTCATTCACCTGTTGTTTGACGATTTTATTATCTTGCCGTCTTTCAAAAATTCTGTTCTTTCGGAGATTTTTGAAAGATTTGGATCATGAGTCACCATTACTATTGTTTTGTTCTCTTTCTTGTGGAGCTTTTCCAAAAACTCAAGGACATTTGTTCCAGTCCTGCTGTCAAGGTTTCCTGTTGGCTCGTCGGCAATTATAACTTCGGGGTTGTTTGCGAGGCTTCTTGCAATTGCAACTCTTTGCTGCTGGCCTCCGCTTAATTCTGTCGGCTTGTGGCTTATTCTGTCCCCGAGCTCTACAAGCTCAAGCAATTCGGTGGCCCTTGCAATTCTTTTTTTCTCCTCTACACCCTGGAAGATCATCGGAAGCATAACATTTTCCAATGCAGTCAGGGTGGGGATCAAGTTGAACTGCTGAAATATAAATCCTATTTTCCTCCCCCTTATTTGTGCAAGTTCGGATTCGCTTAATTTTGATATGTCATGATTGTCAAGAGTTATTCTTCCTTTTGTTGGAACATCTAAACAGCCGATCATGTTTACTGCGGTTGACTTTCCGCTTCCGGATGGCCCCATTATAGCTACGAACTCCCCTTCCCTGACATCAAGATTCAGCCCCTGAAGCGCATTGACTTCTATATTGCCGATTTTATATGTTTTCCATACATTTTCAAGCTTTATTATTGATTTTTTCATTGAATTGACTTTAATTTTTTTATTGTGCCTTTCAGCACTAATTTGATTTTTTTCTTGTCTTTCCCTTTTGAGTAAGCCTCGAATATTGTGGCCCTGAACTCGTTCAATTCAGGGTTAAGCTCCTTAAACGGAATCTGCCCTTTTCTGATGCTCCCCAGGATTTCAAGCATGAAACCCATCTCTCTCCTGTCTGTTATTTTTCCAAAGGCATTCCATGCCCCGATCATATTGTCCACAAGTGAATTCTTGCTTTTGTCAATTATCTTGAGTTGTTTTCTGCCATCATTTGTCAGATAATACAGCTTTCTTCTGCCGCTGACCTCAACTTCAACCAGCTTTTCCCTCAGCAATTTTTCAAGAAGCGGATATATGGAGCCAAAACTCGGCTTCCAAGTTCCTGTATCCTTTTCAATCTGCTTTATTAATCCATAGCCTGATAGATTTTTCCCTGACAAAGTCTTCATCACAATTAGTCTCAGATAGCCGGTCATCATTTTCTTTTATTATATCGAATACGATATAGCGGCATCGATATAGCAGTATTTAAATATTTCTATGCTTAATCTAGGGCATAATCAATTTAGAAAAACCTTTAAATATACTGATTTATTCACCGCAATGATGAAAGAGAAGAAGGAAAAGAAGAAATGGGGCTTAATTTTTTTCATAATTATAATAATGATAGGGACTTCTATTAGCTTCATATATATCGGATTTTCAGGAGTTGACGAAAAAGTAAGATACAACGGCATAGTTTTTGTTAAGTTTAGTGACAGGTGGGAGGCCAAGATAAACGGTAAAACGGCCGCTTTCAGCTTTTTGCCCGCAGAAACAGAAAACATCCCAGTTCAAGGCTTTGGGCAAAAACTTCAGAATAAGCTGGAAATTGACTCAACTTATGACTTCAACAGCACATTCGCGCAGTCAATTGCGCTGGCTCAGCACCAGATGTCGCTGACTCTGGAAAACTATAATGTTTATTTGAGGCCGGGCTTTACCGGAAATAATTCATACGGCATTCCAGTCATAACATGCAATGACTCAACTGAAAATATTCCTGTAATCTATTTCAGGCAGTCAAATTCAACAAACGTGAAAATTAAAGGCAATTGTGTAATCGCTGAAGCATCAAGCAATGCAGACATCATAAAGGTTAAGGACAGGATTGTTTATGGGATTTTAGGAGTGATAAAATGAGCGACCCTAGGAAAAAATTGGATATTCTGAAGTCCGGCTTTGAGTCTGGAGTAATTGACAAAGAGCAGTTCGAGAAGGAAAAATCAAGCCTCGAGCCCGATGCAAAAGAATTTGAAAAAAAAATTGCCGAAGCAAGCAAAGATGATCCAGCCCCTGAGCCTACAAAGGCTTCTGAAACTGCGTTGCTGGCTACAATTGTTGTCATTTTTTTATTGCTTGCAGCTATTATTGCATTCAGCTATTTCAGCAGGCAGCAGCCAAAAACAATTGAGGAATTGCACCTCCTTAACCTTAAAGGAAAGCTCAAGCCTTCCCAAGGCTACCTTTACAAAGGTATTTACAGCTTCGTCACCCTTGATAATGTTTGGTACACTCAGGTTTCTTCACCGAAAGGAACAAAGGAATACGACCTGGCGCTGAGATATTCACCTAGAGATTTAACAGGAATTCCGATAGAAGGGGTTTTAGACTCTGATTTTTTCAATAATCAAAGCGAATTTTATGTGACTTTTAACCCAACTGGAAAATCTCTCTCGTATGTCGGTCTGGCAGTTGCGGATTTTGACACTCACATGTCAAAAGTGTTTGAAAAAGTCCCCATTCCTGCATGCGACAGAAACCAGACGGAAGTTTGCAAGACGAAGCCCATCGTTACATGCGATGACGCTGGAAAACTTGTGCTTTATGTAAAAGAAGCGGACAGATTCAGGGTTTATTATAATAAAAACTGCATTGTTGTTGAGGGAACTGGAATAGATCTTGTAAGGGGTGTTGACAGGGTTCTTTACAACCTTTACAGCATAATGGGGCAGGAAGCAGCCTAGCCGAATAAAACTTTCAGGTATGACAAAAATGGAGCATTATTTTTCTAAGCGGCAAAATTCAGAATTTAAGATAAAAAAAATACGGCAAGAAATAAAAAACGCCGTTTTTGAATTTTATACGTCTTCGGGGGTATTTTCCAAAGATAATGTTGACATGGGCACGCTGATTCTGGCAGAAAGCATGATTATAGGAAAAAATTCCAAAGTTCTTGACATAGGCTGCGGAATCGGCGTTCTTGGCATTGCAGCTGCAAAGCTGTTTGGTGCAAATATAGTTATGGGCGACATAAATGAAAGGGCCGTCATGCTTGCTAAAAAGAATGTTAAGTTAAACAATTCAAATGCTAAGATTTATCAGGGAAATTTATATGAAAATATTAAAGAGCAGGATTTTGATTCAATACTTTCCAATCCACCCCAGAATGCAGGAAAAGAAATATGTTTCCAGGTTATTGCGCAGTCTAAAAACTATTTAAAACAAAGCGGAAGCCTTCAGCTTGTTGCAAGGCACAACAAAGGCGGAAAGGCATTAAGCGAAAAAATGGAAGATGTTTTTGGGAATGTAAAGGTAATTGCAAGGAAATCCGGTTATTCAGTTTATTTGAGTGTGAAGGGTTAATTTTATTTGATTCTCGTTATTTTATTTTTAAAATATTGTTATTTTTTATTGGAATGCGCTTATTGTAAAGCGCAAGTGGAGCTAAAACATGAAGTGCAAAGCATTTTAATCAAACTAAACGCAGAATAACAAAAAATCTTAGTATCTAATTACATAAAATAAAATTCCAACTGAAACATTAAATAAAATATTAAAAAACAATTAAAAAATTAAATCAAATAAAATTAATATAAAATCCATTTAGCAACATTTAAAAATAAGAATGGCATTCTAAATATATGATTTCGGAAGTTTTTGATAAGGTAAGGCAGTCCAAGCCATTGGTGCATCACATTACAAACTGGGTTACCATCTATGATTGCGCTAACATGACGAGAGCTTTTGGTGCATTGCCAGTTATGGCGCATGCAAAAGAGGAAGCAGCTGACATGGCTGCAATTGCATCTTCTTTGGTTTTAAATATAGGGACATTAACTCCTGAGATTGTTGATGCAATGATTTTAGCAGGAAAATCCGCGAACAAAAAAGGAATCCCTGTTGTATTGGATGCTGTCGGAGTTGGAGCAACTAAATTAAGGAACGACGAGGCATCGAGATTGCTAAAAGAAATAAGAATTGACATTATAAAAGGAAATTCCTCAGAGGTCGCAAAGCTTGCAGGAATGAATGTCACAACAAGAGGTGTCGAATCAACAAAAGTTGATGCTGACCTAACTGATGTTGCGAAAAATCTGGCAAAAAAATTTAAATGCACTGTGGTTATTACGGGTAAGCAGGATATAGTGACAGATGGCAGCAAAGTTTACCTCGTCAATAACGGCCATTCAATGATGGGGTGTATTGTAGGCACAGGCTGCATGGCTGCCTCAATAATAGGCGCATTTGCCGGAGTGGAAAGGGATTATGCAAAGGCCGCTGCGTACGCACTTTCATGCTATGGGATTGCCGGAGAGCTGGCAGCTGTTAAATCAAAAGGCCCAGGCACTTTCAAGGAAAATTTCTATGATGAGGCGTACAATCTCGATGCAAAAAAAATTGAGCAGAAATCAAAAATTGAGCAGAAATAATCTCGATTTTTATTTTATAACTGATTCAGCATTGACTAAAAAAGGAATTCTTGACGATGTAATCCAAGCTTTAAAGGCAGGCTGCAAAATTGTACAATACAGGGAAAAAAACAAGCCAAAAGCTGAAATTGCTGATGAGGCATTGCAAATAAAAAAATTATGTAATAAATTTAATGCAATTTTTCTCGTTAATGATGATGTGAATGTCGCCAATTCGGTTGGTGCAGATGGGGTTCATTTGGGAAATGGGGACATGGAATACCTGAGTGCAAGAAAAATTCTTGGTGATAAACTCATAGGATTGACAGTCCATAATGTGAAAGAAGCGGTTGAAGCTGAAAAAATTGGCGCAGATTATGTTGGCATAAGCCCAATATTTTTGACTTCAACAAAAAAAGACGCAGGCAAGCCGTGCGGCACTGATATGATTGCTAAATTAAGGAAAAAAATTACAATACCTATAGTTGCAATTGGCGGCATAACTATGCAGAATGTTTCAAGTGCAATAAATGCAGGGGCTGATTCTGCTGCTGCTATCTCTGCTGT
>CAYNCK010000063.1:0-12663 GCA_964396095.1 uncultured Methanosarcinales archaeon | reverse complement strand
AACGATGGGTTTTTGCAGATTTCCGAAACCTTTATAATACTTAATTTATTGTCTATATTGGGGGTAAAATGCAGAAAGGCACATTTCTATTGAAAAAAGGATTAGCGGAAATGCTCAAAGGCGGCGTCATAATGGATGTTGTCAATGCAGAGCAGGCAAGGATTGCTGAGAAGGCAGGAGCTTGTGCAGTAATGGCTCTTGAAAGAGTTCCTGCTGACATAAGAAAAATGGGCGGTGTTGCAAGAATGGCAGACCCATTGAAAATAAAAGAAATAATGAACGCTGTAACTATTCCTGTAATGGCAAAATGCAGGATTGGGCATTTTGCAGAGGCAAGAGTTCTTGAAGCATTGGGAGTTGATTACATTGATGAATCTGAAGTTTTGACTCCTGCAGATGACAGGCACGTAATCAAGAGCGATTATAAAATTCCATTTGTCTGCGGGGCAAGAAATCTTGGAGAGGCATTAAGAAGAATAAACGAAGGCGCTGCTATGATAAGGACAAAAGGCGAAGCAGGAACAGGAAATATAATTGAAGCTGTGAAACATATAAGGATGATTATCCAAGAGATTGAGGCGTTGCAAGGCATGAACCAGAAGCAGTTGAATGAAAAGGCAAATGAGTACAGGGTTACTTCTGATTTATTAACTGCAGTAAAAAAACTGAAAAGATTGCCTGTTGTGAATTTTGCAGCAGGAGGAGTAGCAACCCCTTCTGATGCAGCTTTGATGATGCTTCTCGGATGCGACGGAATTTTTGTCGGCTCGGGCATATTCAAGAGCCAGAATCCGCTTGCCATGGCAAAAGCAGTTGTTCAGTCAACAACCCATTACAACAATCCTGAAATTATTGCAAAAGTTTCTGCCGGCCTTGGGGAACCGATGAAAGGGCTGGATATTAAAGAGCTTGAAATCAGGCTGCAGGAAAGGGGAAATTAAATAATTTTTGAATTCAACCCAATTGCAATTTATATTTTTAAAAAAAGTTTAATGCCCTTAAGTAAGAGGGAAAATAATCAATTAATGAAATAAAGCTTACATAATCGGAACATTACAAAAATTCGTTATTGAAAATTCAATATTTAATGCCAAATACAAATTGATAAATTATCAATGGAAAAATATTATATAATAAGTCTAAAAATATTAAAATGAAAATCGGAGTTCTTGCTTTGCAGGGTGATTTCAGGGAGCATATTGAAATGCTGAAAAAATGCAGTGTTACTCCTTTAGAAGTCAGGCTTCCTGAAGATTTGGATAGTGTTGAAGGTTTGATAATTCCGGGCGGTGAATCAACAGCAATCGGAAATCTCATGCAAAGCAACGGAACAGGCAAAGAGATAATAAAAAAACACAAAAATGGAATGGCATTGTGGGGCACTTGCGCAGGGGCAATTTTACTCGCGAAAAATATTGTCAGCAGTAGCCAGCCGCGACTGAACCTCCTTGACATATCAATCAAAAGAAATGACTACGGAAGGCAGGTGGACAGCTTCGAAGCGGAGTTAAATATTGATAAAATCGGTAAATTCCATGGGATTTTTATAAGGGCACCTGTGATTGAAAAAGTGAATGATGGCGTAAAAGTTTTGGCCAAATTAAACAACAAGGCTGTTTTAATTCAAAAAAATAATATTTTGGCATCAACTTTCCATCCTGAATTGACTAAAGACAAAAGAGTTCATGAATTTTTCATTCAAATAGTAAAAAATAGTTGATAAAACTTACTGGATTTTAAGCCACCCTAAAATTGAATCAAATAATATTTTCCTGTGGATTTTATTAACATAGAAATGGCTTGCGCCTTTAACAGGTATAAATTCATCTTTTTTCTTAAGTATTTTTCTCATCTTTTCGCCATTGGAATAATTTATGTCTTCGTCATTAGTTCCGTGCAAAACCAAAATTGGAGATTTAATTTTTTTAACTTCATTTCTTATATCGCCATAGCCTGCTCTGTCATCAAAATATAATTTTGAGATTTTCCATTTTTTGCCTTCATAATCTATTGTTGTAAATCCTTCCTTATTCATTTCATCAACTTGTATTTTAGTGTATTTTCTGGTTGCCATGTCCCTTTGGTCCACTAATCCTGAGATGTCAACAGCACATTTTGCGGAACCGTACTTTGCCTGATGCAATAAGACTTCTACGGCACCTTGTGAATGACCAATAAGGCAAAATAGTTCATATCCTTTTTTCCTGAAATAATCGGCAACTGATTTAATATCCCCAATATCCTTGGTGATTGTGCATTCCATAAAGTTCCCTTCGCTTCCACCATTTCCGGAAAAATCAAACCTATAAGCGCTAAAGCCGCTTTCGAATAATTTTTGGCATAATTCGGGGTAAAATGGGTGGTCTTTTGTAACAATCCTCCCATGGCAGAATATTATTAATTTCTTAGAATTTTCATTGGAATAAAATACCCCGGCTAACTTTTCCCAATGGGAATTTTTTATGAATATTTTTTCCATAATTACGGAGCATGCAGATATTTTTCAGTTGTTGCTACAAGGAGTTTTACATGCTCAACGGATTTTTTGAAATCAGTTTGTTCCTGCAGGTTCAGCTTCAATTCAATAACTTTTTCAACGCCTTTTCTTCCAAGCTTTACAGGAACCCCTACAAAATACCCGCCAACATTATATTCCTTGTCGCAATATGCAGCGCATGGCAAAATTCTTTTCTTGTCCTTTAAAATTGATTCAACCATTTCTGCAACAGCCGCTGCAGGCGCATAATATGCAGAGCCTGTCTTCAGCAAATTCACAATTTCCTCTCCCCCTTTTCTTGTTCTTTCTGCGAGGGAATTTATTTTATCCAGCTGCATGAATTCTGTTATTGGAATCCCATTGACAGTAGAATATCTCGGCAAAGGAACCATTGAATCGCCGTGGCCTCCAAGGACAATTGCATCAACATCCTCTACGGAAACATCAAGTTCTTTTGCAATGAAAGTCCTGAACCTTGTTGAATCCAGTATTCCCGCCATGCCCATAACCCTATGCTTTGGAAAATTGCTGACCTTCGCAGCGACAAAAACCATTGCGTCAAGAGGGTTCGTAACAATTATAAGAATGGCATTAGGAGAATGTTTTGCAACATTTTGAGTGACTTCCTTTACAATTTTAGTGTTGATTAAAATCAAATCATCCCTTGACATGCCGGGTTTTCTCGGAATGCCGCTCGTTATGACAACAATATCGGAATTTTTTGTATCTTCATAATTGTTTGTTCCTTTGACGTCAACATCAAACCCTTCAACAGGGGCAGATTCCTGCAAATCAAGCGCCTTTCCTTGCGGCATTCCCTCAACAATATCCAAAAGAACAACATCTCCAAGCTCTTTTGCAGCAATCCAGTGAGCTGTCGTAGCTCCCACATTTCCTGCACCGATTATTGAAATTTTTGGGCGTGGCATTTTTATTTATGGATTCTTAAGCTGCTTTTAAAGATGTGGGTTATTTCACAATTTCTCCAAAAACTCCTTATAACTCTCGCTATTCTTTATTTTTTCAGCCAATTTCAAATCAATCTCCCCGGGCTGAGTCATTTCTTCAGGAGAAAGTATATTATCCAAATCTTTTTCTTCAACTAATTTATATTTAAAAATTATTTCCTTTATTGTTGAATTATTTTTCAATGATTCTTTTACAATATTTGAAACAATTTGATAACCTAAGTAAGGGTTCAATGCAGTCGCTATTGCCGTGCTTTTGTGCAATAATTCCAGGCATCTTTCCTCATCTGCCTTTATGCCGTCAATGCAGAACCCCCTAAACATTTTCAAAGAATTTGTAAGTAGTTTCATTGACTGCAAAATATTGTAGGCAATTACCGGGCACATGACATTTAATTCCAAAATAGAGTAAGAAGCTGCCAACTCAACGGTTTTATCTTTTCCCATGACATCATAGCAAATCATGATTACGCATTCCGGAATGCTTGGATTAATTTTACCGGGCATTATGGATGAGCCAGGCTCGACATCAGGCAGCATAATCTCCGACATTCCCCCTTTAGGGCCTGAATTCATTATGCTTAGGTTGTTTGCTATCCTGAACAAGCTGGTTGAAAGCATCTTTAACGACGATGAAAATGAAACAAAAGCATTGTAATTTTGAGTTAATTCAATTAAATTTTTTGATGTTTTTAAATCAAATATAGTTAATTCATTTAATTTCTCGACAACAGTTTCATGAAATTTTGGATGAGCTGTTATTCCAGTTCCTATTGCCGTTCCGCCAATCCCTAATTCTTTAAGCTCTTCGCTGGATTTTATTATTCTTTCAATGTCTTTTGCAATTGAAACAGCATAGCTTTCAAATTCCTGCCCGAGAGTTATTGGAACAGCATCTTCCCAATGGGTTCTTCCTACTTTTAAGATTGACTTGAATTCATCTGATTTTTTCCTCAAAGACCACTCAAATTTTCTTGCCTCTGCAACCAGATCTTTCAGAAAAAATAAAATCGCAATTCTCGTTGTCGTAGGAATAACATCATTTGTGCTTTGCGCCATATTGACATGGTTGTTTGGATTAACAGTATATTCGCCAAGCTTCCCTCCAAGAATTTCCGTTGCACGATTCGCGATTATCTCACTGCAGTTCATGTTGAACGGAGTTCCGGCTCCTGCCTGGTAAATATCTAGAACAAAATAATCATCAAA
The DNA here is from genome assembly GCA_964396095.1 of uncultured Methanosarcinales archaeon. GTDB lineage: Archaea > Nanobdellota > Nanobdellia > Woesearchaeales > GW2011-AR4. The sequence goes on along the minus strand of CAYNCK010000063.1, from coordinate 7,989 downwards.
TTTTCCATCAATGACTTCATCAGCTGCTTTTACAATTGCATTTCCGATCTTTTCATCCAGCTGCTTAAGCTCAATATTTGCCAATGCAGCGGCTTTTTTTATTGTAGCAAGCGAAATTAGAAATTCTTTGTGCGCCTTAATGCCGCTAATATTAAAATTAATGATTGCACGCTGTGTGAAAGCCCCATAATAAGAATCAGCAGGAACTTTTATTTCTCCCATTACATCTTTTTCAATTCTAAAACTTTCGTTTGCCAAAAAACCACCCAAGAAAAGAGTTAATCAAATGTTTTAATAATTTATGGTTTTGATATAGGGAATTTTTATTTGGATAATGCGCCTAATCTCCTTTCGCCAGCAATCCTGTTTTCTTTGACTTCATAAAAGATGAATTAAGAAATAAAATAACTAAAACAAGCAGGATAATATTTGCAATTAACGAATAGCCGAGGGACAAATAGTTAACAGCTTTGCCACTTATATCCGCCCTCAGAGCTTCGAACACATGTGTTGGGGGAAGAATTAAAGCTATTCTTGCGGCCCATTTTGGCAGGGCTGAGAGCGGATAAAAAATACAGACAAAAGGCTGCATCAAAAACACAACACTCCATGCCAAAACCTGTATCCTCTGCCCGTACCTGAAAATAAAGGACGTGATAAAAATTCCCATTACCCATCCGAATAAGGAAAGCAAAAAAACTGAGCTTGCCAAAAGCAGCGGCGATATTGAAAGTATGTTGAATGAATAGAGAATCATGCCAAACAGAGCCATAAAAGCGAATGTTGCCAAAGACCTCAAAAATCCAATCAAAATTATTGAAGCCAAATGCTCGCTTAATCTTACAGGCGAAGAAAACAAATGGTATAGATTCCTCGACCAAAAATCCTCCAGCACAAATACGGCAATGTCCTGAGACGACCTCCAGACAAATATCCATAAAATTATGCCGCCAAGCAGCATGCTCAGGACATTTACATCAGACAATTGCTTAATATAAAAAGCTGCAAATCCCCATATAAATAAATCTATAATCGGCCAGTAAAATATGTCAAACAGCCTGTCAACTCTGTTGATAGTAATATAATAATATTTCAATAAAAGCGCATTTATCCTGTGCAGCTTCATTTCTGCCTCGCAATTTTTATGAAGATGTCATCTAAAGTTGGCCCTTTAACATGAAGATTGCTCAGAAAAAAACCTTTGTGAAAAATTTTGCTGATAACCTTGTACATCTTGTCGTTTTCAGTTGTAACTTCGAATATTATGCGGTTGTCCTTTGCAAAAATTATATCAACATCCTCAGACTTAAGCAGTTCCATGAGAAGCTTTATGTTTTTCTTAACGGCAATCTCCACAGTATGCTTTTTTATCAGATTCTTCAAATTTGTGCTTGTATCAATCCTCACTATCTTTCCTTCTGACATGAAGGCTATCCTGTCGCACAGCTCCTCGACTTCATACATGTAATGGGATGTAAACAGAATAGTGCAGTCATTTTCTTTTTGATATGCCTTTATTATGCCTCTTGTCTTTTCTGCAATGTCCGGGTCAAGGCCGACAGTGCATTCGTCCAAAAACAGCACCTTTGGCCGGTTGATAAGCCCTTTACATAAAACAACTCTCGTATTTTCTCCTGAACTTAGCCTTATTATTCTTCTGTCGGAAATTTTGCCAAGCTCAAACATTTTCAAAAGCTCATCGATCCTTTTTTCCGGATTCCTGACGCCATATATTCTTGCATAAACTCTCAGGTTCTGCCTTACTGTCAGCACATCAGAAAGCCACGAATAAGCAGTTGCAACATTTGAATTATTTTTTACATATTCCCAGTTTTTTTCCGGCTCATATCCGAGAATTTTAACTGTGCCTGAGTCTTTTTCCAGCAATCCTGTTAATATGTTTATTGTTGTTGATTTCCCGGCGCCATTAGGCCCGAGCAGCCCGAAAATTTCCCCTTTGCTAACTTTAAAGGAAATATTGTTTACTGCAGTTATTGTTTTTCCCTTTTCCCTGAAAGTTTTTACAAGATTTTTAACTTCAATATAGTTCATAGTTCAGCAGAAAAGGCTATAGAATTTAAAAGTTTAGGTCTTTATTTCCTTACAACTCCGGTCTCAATCGCAGCTTTTTTAACAGCTGCTGCAACTTTTTTGGCAACATTCTTGTCTAGGGTATGCGGCAGGATATTTTCTTTTGTTGGCTTGAGATAATTTGCCAGGGCATGAGCAGCTGCAATCTTCATCTCGTTGTTTATTTTTGTTGCTTTTGCGTCAAATGCCCCCCTGAAAACCCCGGGAAATGCAAGCGAATTGTTTATTTGGTTGGGAAAATCGCTTCTTCCTGTGCCTACAATTGCAGCAATTTTTTTTGCCTCCTCCGGCATTATTTCTGGAGCGGGGTTTGCCATTGCAAAAACAATTGCATTTTTATTCATTCTTCTCAAGTCTTCTGCATTTAGGAGATTGCCTTTTGAAACTCCTATAAAAACATCAGCACCTTCAAGAGCGTCTTTTAATGCGCCTTTGAGTTTTGATTTGTTCGTGACTTTTGCCATCTGTTCCTTGTATTTGTCAAGATTTCCCCTTCCATCATAAATTATTCCTTTGCTGTCGCAAACAATTATTTCCTTTACAGAAGTGCATATTTTTTTGTCTATGCTCAGGCAAAGAAGCAGCTTTGTGACAGCTGTTCCTGCTGCTCCTGCTCCGTTAACTACAACTTTCAAGTCTTCGATATTTTTTCCAACAACTTTTGCAGCGTTCATCAAAGCAGCCAAAATAACAATGGCAGAGCCGTGCTGGTCGTCATGCATTACGGGAATTCCCATATCAAGCAAAGCCTCTTCAATTGCAAAACATCTCGGCGCAGAAATATCCTCAAGGTTAATGCCTCCGAAAGAAGTGGATATATTTTTTACTATTTTTATAATTTCATTTTCATCCTGGGTTCCAAGACAAATAGGAAATGCATCGATTCCTGCAAGCTCCTTGAAAAGAACGCACTTGCCTTCCATCACAGGCAGGCTTGCTTCAGGTCCAATGTTGCCCAGTCCCAATACAGCGCTTCCGTCTGTTACAACAGCAACAGAATTTGACTTGATTGTATAATCATAAATCCTGCTTTTGTCTGATGCAATTTCCCTGCACACTTCTGCAACTCCCGGAGTGTAAACAAGGCCAAGGTTTTCTGCAGAAATTTTTAGCTTGGACTTTGTGGAAATTTTTCCCTTATTTGTTTTATGAAGGCTTAATGCCTGCTCTTTTAAGTCCATTGTTCAATGTTATTTATGCCAGAATTTAAATGTTTAGAAAAATTCAACAACTTTGAAGTCTTAAACGAAAGATGGCAGTTTTCCGTCTGATAATAAGTTATCTGTCAGAAATTTTATGTATAGCTTGAAATTAGTATACTTATGAGCCACGTTTTTGGATTATTAGGCAACAACGGTATAGTACTCCAAGTTGTTGAAAATAATTTAAAGATTCTTTCAGATTAAATCAATACTTAAACTCCCTTCATACTCTTTATGGTCAAACCATTCGAGAATGGCAGAAATCAGCTCAACTTCATTCTCGCTAGTGACTGTGTACAACAATCTCCAACCTTTAGGCATATCATATTTTCCACAGATTGTTAATGCCGTACTTCTTTATGTATTCTTTTGGAATCAGTCTTTTAGGAACATTAATTCCGGCAAACGCATTATACTTTAAGTCTTTAACAGCTTTTACAATGGATTTTTTAACAAAATCATCTTCCGGCAAAGAGTTATAATTGCCTTCCAGTTCATCAGAAATGAATACTACTTTGGAAGGCTTAATCATGTTTTAATATCCTTTCTTCCAGCAAGTTTTTTAGCCAATGAAGGATTCCAAATGTAAGCAATCTTGCCCATTTTGTCAATTGCTATTTTGTTTATATCTTGCAGATAATCTAATACAACAAGATAAGTCTGCCACATGACTTTTTTGGGCAATTTTTTCCATAATTCTGTCCTATTGTAATCTCCGCTGTATTTGTCAATAGTTTTTTCTACCATTAACACAGTGTCAAGCGTAGGCGACCTGACAAACGGATTTTTTTGTATCTGAACTTGCATAATTTATCAATATATCAATTGATATATAAATCTTTCGCTTCTAACGGACGGAAAACTGCCCTTGGATTCTTGTATCGTTTCGCTCATTTAATAGAAACTAGGACTTCAAATTTCCTTTGCTGTCGAAATTTTCACACTACGTATAGAAAAAGAATATAACAATATAAAAAAATGCAATCAGTCAATTTGCCTTATTTCAAGAATATCAACATTCTTCCTTTTGCTGACATCTGATACTACTATTACACGGTCATTCTTTAAAACAAATTTCCCGTTTTTGAGTGTTTTTATTGACTTTGCAACCATATTCTCAAAATTATCCTCAAATTTTATTTTGAACGAAAACGCGCTCCAGTAAATCATCATCTTCTTTCTTGCACTTTCACTGTCTGTGAAAACAAAAATGTCTATATTGGGCCTTCTTTTTGTGACCATGCTGAGAAGTTTCCCGGTTTTTGAAAAAACAATAATTGCTTTCGCATCCAGATTTTCTGCATTAATGCAGGCACCCAAGGTTATTGCTTCCCTCACATCATTTGTTTTTAATTCATTTGCGTGAATATCGAAAATTAATTTTTTCTGTACATTCTTTGCAATTTTGTGCATAGTCCGCACGCAGTCAATCGGGTATTCGCCTTTTGTTGTTTCCCCTGAAAGCATTATGCAGTCCGCTTTTTCAAAAACCACATTTGCCACATCTGTAACTTCTGCCCTCGTGGGCCTTGCATTTTGAACCATTGATTCAAGCAAATGTGTTGCTATAATGACGGGCTTTCCAGCTTCTATGCACTTGTCAACAATCTGCTTCTGCACTATCGGGATTTCCTCAAGCGGAATCTGCACCCCTAAATCACCTCTTGCAACCATGACTCCATCAGCCTCATTGATTATCTCGTCCATGTTGTCGATTGCTTCCTGGTCCTCTATCTTTGCAATTATCATCGCGTTTGATTTATATTTTGAAAGAAGATTTCTCATTTCTCTAATGTCTTCCTTTTTCCTCACAAAAGACTGCGCTACAAAATCAACTCCGTATCTTGAGCCTAATTTTATGTCATCTATATCTTTCCTCGTTATGGACGGCAAGTCTGTCCTGATGCCGGGGAAATTTACGCTTTTTCTTTTTTCAAGCCTTCCCTTGTTAAGCACCTTGCATGTTATGTGATAAGGCTCAACTCTTAAAACTTCAAGCGCAATCAGCCCGTCATCAATCATAATAATATCTTTTTTCTTTACCTTGTTTATCATATTCTCATAATCAATGAATGTATGTTTTTCACCTTCCTGTATGTCGCATGCACTGCTTACTGCAATCTTGAAAAGATCGCCTTCTTCCAGTCCAAACTCTGTTTTGGCGCTTGTCCTTATCTCAGGCCCCTGAGTATCAAGCATAATGCTGATTGGGAAAAAACTATTTTTGCTGATTTTCCTTAACCTTTGCAATATTTTAGAATGCCATTCATGATTTCCATGGGACATATTGACCCTTGCAATGTTCATTCCCGCCTCTGCAAGCTTTTTAATCATGACCTCGCTTTCAGTTTTTGGGCCTATGGTTGCAACTATCTTTGCTCTTCGCATAAATAAGTGTTATTTGACAAGTGTTTTTAAAGTTTTGGAAAAATGTATAATATAAATTTTGAATACTATCAAAGATTGAGAATTTTCGGAGTTATTGAAATCTTGGTTTTCATTGATTAAATCAAATCTTAAAACCTAAGGGCACCCACCCTATAAATAGAAGTTTGTCGTCGCATCATGGAGGATACGGCTTATTAACTTTTCTTGTCAAATAATTGGGAAAAAAACATTTATATATAAGTTAAGCTTAACACAAAAAACATTACTAACTGGAGGATGATAACATGAATAAAAAAAATTTAATTATGCCTTTTCTTTTGCTGTCAATTTTTGCGATTATTGTTTTTGCAGCATCCTTTCAAAATTCTCCGACATCTTGCTCTGGCCAATGGAGCACATGCGCAAATGCCTTTACGAATGATGCAAACAGAGCAGCATTTGCAGCTTCAAATACTTTAAACGGCTCAGGAATTTGGAAAAATTATAACTTTTCAATTCCCAATAGTGCACAAATATCTAGCGTGAAAGTAAGTGCTGATTTCTTCGCCAGTAATGTGCGGGGATTTATTAAAGTTAAAGTGAGCGGCGATAATGGCTTGACATATGGCCCTAGCCACGCAGTTGGAGGCAATACTGCAGAGCAGACTTTTAATATTGACGTTACAGGTGATGCATCGTGGACGCCTCAAAAACTTAATAACACTAACTTTAGGGTAAACGTAACTTGCTTTAAAAGTCCAACATCAGGCTCAAATCCAACATGCAGCTTAGATTGGGTGCCAGTAAACGTGACTTATACTCCATTTGACTTTTCTTTATCTGCATCGCCAAGCAGTTCCACTATTGCCCAAGCTACAAGCACAAAGACAACTGTGACTGTTGCTTTACTGGGCGGAACACCCCAAAATGTGGCTCTTTCAACACCTAACTGCCCCACTGGTGCTATTTGTGCTTTTAGCCCGTCTGGAGGAAATCCGGCATATACATCAAATTTTACAGTTTCAACATCATCATCAACTCCGGCAGGGACATATCTAATTAATATTACTGGAAGCGGCGATGGAAAATTAAGAAGCACATTGTTCACATTGAATGTGACTGACAGCCAGCCCGTCGCATCAGCATCAGCAAATCCAAGTTCTGGTTTTGTGCCAGCGATTATTAATTTTACAGGCTCTGTGAGCGGAGGAGACGCTCCATTAACTTATTTTTGGAGTTTCAAAGACGGCTCAAATTCAACCGTCCAAAATCCGCAACATACATTCAACACTGATGGAACATACAATGTGACTTTTACTGCAACAGACTTTGATGGTGATTCATCAACAAGCAGCGTAATTGTTACCTTTGGGGGCATGGATTTTAGCATATCAGTCAATCCAGTGAGTGATACTATTGCGCAAGGCAGAAACACTAATACAAATGTAAATGTCCAGCTTACGGCAGGGACGGCAACGAGCGTGTCTTTGTCAGTTCAAGGATGCCCGACAGATGCAACCTGCTCCTTTAACCAAACAACAGGTTTCCCTACATTTACTGCAATACTGAATCTAACTGCAGGCACAGCAACTCCAGTTGGAATCTATACGCTTAATATCAGTGGAACTGGAGACAGCAAGACAAGGCAAACTTTATATCAACTTAATGTTTCTGACAGCCAGCCTTTTGCATCGGCATCTGCAATTCCAAGTTCTGGATATGCTCCTTTAGCAGTAAATTTCACAGGAACAGTTGCTGGAGGAGATGCCCCATTAATATACTTGTGGAACTTTACCGATGGAATTACATCAACTCAGCAAAATCCGCAGCATACATTCAATACAGCAGGAACTTTTAATGTTTCGTTTAAAGCAGCTGATTTTGACGGAGACTCATCAACAGGCTATGTTTTGATATCAACAAATCAAAACGTAGATTATATAATTGACAGCATTGTATTTGCAGAGTACTCTAAAACATTTCAGGGGAATACATCAAATGAAACCTACACCTGGGTTGACGTGAATATAACAACTAAGAATATAGGAACTAATAATGCTGCAGACTTTTCATGGACTCAGATTGAATTATTGCCCGGGCAGTTCAACTCATTTACAGGGGCATTGAATGCCGGGGCATCAGCAACAGCATCATACAGTTATAATTGTTCTACAGCACATTATGTGAATGCGACCGCAGACATCACCAATAGGGTATCAGAGTCTAATGAAGCAAACAACTTCCTTGGCGGGGTATTTATTGACTGCATAATTTAATTTTTATTTTAAATTTCATATATTTTTGATATGTCAAAAACCACCAGTCATAG
>CAYNCK010000062.1:0-25289 GCA_964396095.1 uncultured Methanosarcinales archaeon | reverse complement strand
ATTCTTTACGTAGTCAGTTTTAGTATCTTTTTCTGAGTCTGCTGAAACTATAGGATTAAGCAAATCCCTTATCTTAGGAGTAAGATATATCACTGCAATTAAAAGTAAAATGGCAATTAATGCAGCTGCAATTTCCCCACTCACTCCTCGTTTATTCATAGTAAATTTGCAACAAATAACACCGCTTTATTGAAACCACGCTGGATTGCCGGCCATGCAAAGACTATTACCAATAATACCAGCAATGCAGCCAAAGTGTAAACAATCCAATCCCAAGCCCCAGCTGTCGCCTGAGATTTTTTATTATTCATGTTTGAATTATATTTTTCTTACTATAAATAGTTTATGATTGCTTTATTGGGAGTTCTTTGCAGTTCAGGCTTTTTATATTTTCTGCATTGTAAGGAATCAAAGATATTAGTGATATGTGCTCAAACGGAACTCCGGCGAAATATAATGATAAATATGACCATATTGAGCCAATCACAAATGATGTAGTGCCTATTGAGTAAGCAGCAGCACTGACAGGCCAGCCTATAACCGGAATGGATGCCGCACCTGTCCCAAGATAAATTGCCCCTACTCCAACGGCTATAAGTCCAGCCCCAGGGGCAGCATATGATGCCTTAGCAGAAAATTCTTTCAAAGATTCTTTCCCTTTTATATAGGTAAAAATAACTGCATATTCACTCATTTTTGAAGCATCTATAGAATCAGATATCTTTTGTTTTTCCGACTCTTTTAAGAACTCTGAATTATCTGTTCTTTCTGCGGTTAAAAATTGAAGATAAGTTATTTTTTGATTTGGCGCAATTTGAGTTGCAAGATATTTATTGAATTCATTAACTTTAATGCTTTTATCTAATGTTATCCTGTGACATATTGTACAATAAATGTTGTCATCAGTGAACAAATCTTCCTGTCCCCTGCCAAACTGATCCCAGCAATCATACATTGCATCAGCCATTTTCTTTTTTATGACTTCTTCATTATTATCATTTATCTTGATAGGAATAGTGGGGCATTTTATTTCACCTGAAAAATCATCATATCTCAAGTTCAGCTTGGAAGTTGCAAGTATGCTGGTCTTGCATTCTTGTTTTAAAATGCCCCTATCATATGCCAACTTCAGTTTATCATAAAAAATCAATACCGTTAAAGCTGTCATAATAAAAATAATAAGTACAACCATAGAAGTGGCCATTAGTTTGCTCATTTTAGTTTATGGTATTTTCACATTCTTTTGCAATCTTGTCATCTTTTCCTATGCCCATGTAATATGAATGTGATAACCCGCTGAGCAGCCACGCTGGCTTGGCTGCCAAAAAATAGATTGAATACTTGTCATCAGCATGAATTACTCCATCATAGGGCAATTTATCAGAACTTCCGTAGCCAAGCGGATTGTACATGTCCCATTTCATCCCATATAAGGGATAAATATTCTTTTGCGATCTTATAAGATAATTAAAATAAGTAATGTCACCTTTAGGCACATCTTTTGATTTAATATAATCAAGTATGCCTGGAAAGGATTGCCCCTTTAATTTATTATCAAATTCAATTTCTGAGCAAATGAGACAAGTTTTATCTGTTACAGAAAATATAAGTGAATCTTCAAATAAGTCTTTATTGCCCTCTAACAATTTGTACCAGCACAGCCTTAATTCCTCTGACAAGACATAGTTTAAATCATCTTCGGATATTTTTTTAAAACTATACTTTTTTGATTCCTTGCCATTAACTTCAACTTTATTTTCAAATATTTTTATAATTCTCCTGGGACATTCAAGGGGTATGATGGTTTTAGGCGCGCTAACTTCCGTAAATGTAACCTTTCTCGTCTGTGCCTGCGCCAAAACACTTAACCTGCATACTTCTGTATCTGAATCTGCCTTAAGCTCCCTGGATATGTTGACTGCAAATATCGTGGCTGTTGCCGCTGATAAAAGCAATATAACTAGAGTGACTATAGTTTTTATTGACAAATCTGCCTTTTTGTTCATCTTAACCAAATAATCTTTTTATCCCCTTTACAGCTAGAATAAACATAAAACCTAATAAAAGTGCAAACATAATCCAAGTAAAAGATTCAAAAGTTATGTCAAAGCCTTTCTTCCCTCTAAAAAATCTTTTAATTTCTCTTTTATCCATCATCAAACCCTATAGAACCAGATATATAAATATTTGGAATTTTATCTTTGGCAGCAGCATTCCAGTCCGGAGGTATCAGAATAAGTTCCAGCTATGTGAGAACGGTCTGCTCCTGTGCAACTATCCTTTGGCGCTGAGCCTTTTTGCATTCCTACAGCCTTGCAAGCATTCTCGCAAGTAACGGTTCCTTCCAATCCTTTGTTGAAAATATTAAGCCTGCCTGTAAATATGAGAAATAGTACAACAAGGACTGCAAGCGCGATAGCCGCTATGATAACGGTATTGATTGATATTCCTTGTCCTTTCTTATTCATACCATTTATCATAAATAAAATTTGAAAGAATTAGTATATAATACTTATGCTTTTGGAACACAGCAGCATCCATTCTGGCCATCCTTGTACCTTCCGGCCACATAATCCCCCGATGTGCATGTCTTGGATTCGGTAGGCGCTGTTCCTGAGTTCATATTCAGGCTTGTGCATTTCTGCGCACAGGTATCTGTATCCTGCACGCCCTGAGTAAAACCCCCTAATCTTCCTGTAAATATGGCAAAAAGCACAACGAGAACTGCCAATCCGATTGCAGCAATTATAATAGTGTTGATAGAAATGCCCTGTGCTTTTTTATTCATTTATAGCGCCTCTTTAGGTATAATCTCATTGTTAAGCAAGTTATATTTAAATTTTTGGATTTTGGATTGAATAAATGCCTTAATTACAAACATCAAGCTTGACGTAAAGCGTTGAGCCTCTTATCGGAACCGGCTGTGTCATTGAGCTTTTTTCACCGAGGCATGGCTTTCCAAGGCTTATGAAAGGCCTGTTGTCTTCCCTGTAAGCCAGAAACTCGTAATTATATCCCCATAATATAAGAGTATTCCTAAACAAAGTGTATGCAGTTGCATTTACAAACTTGCATGAATCCATACCATTGTCACAGCTTATGCTTGACTCCTGCGCGCAATCCTGAAAAAGCTCTTTTATTGAAAGCTGCTTGCAGTTTTCAGCGCTTGTCTTGAGAAACCTGTTCATCATATTCAATGCGAGTTCTGAATTTACGAATCCTTTTCTGTAATTTGTGGGTGATTTCAGCACAACAAACCTCACAACAAATATAGTTGCGACTAAGATGATTGCAACAACAATTGCAAGCCCGAGTATCTCCATCTGAGATTTTCTTTTTATTTTGCTTTTCATCTTATGAAAGTAGTTATATTAAGTATTCCAAATCCAAATCTTTTTGTTGTTGAATTATATAACGAGACTGGAACTCTTGTCACAAATTTCCCTTTTGAATTCTGAGGCTCAGCATAGTAGATTTGCTTATTGAATGATATAGGATAAATTTGAGAAACTTCCATTTTGCTGTATTCAAACATATCAAAATATTGGACTTGATTGGCAGCCATAAGCCCTGCAGCGGAGTTGAGCTTCATGGAATCTATGCACCCATCTATTACTATATTGTCTTCTGTGCATTGAAGCTCAGGAAGAAACATTGCCCTTTGGGCTATAGCTATAGAATTTGCCTGCAGAAGCTCATCATTTTCAACTACAAGATTTCCTTTTATGACTTTTGCATAAAATATAAATCCTATTACGATAAGTATGAAGAAGACAAACAGGACTGCAATAGTCTCTCCAATCTGTATCTGGGATTTTTTCATTTTAGTAAATAAGCGGGCATGACAGCCTTTTGGCTTCCTGGTTTAAATCTGATATTGATTTTGCTGCAATCGAAGTTTTTCCCATTTCGAATGCATCAAGTTTTGGTTTTTTCATTTCTTCCTTGTTTAATAGTGCAATGGAGTTCTCGTATGTGGTCCTGCAATCCGGCCTTGTTAGAAACAAATCATTTTTCAGATTATTAGTCCTTTCGGTATAAGTTTTTGTAACAAGCCCGAATCTTGAAAATGCATTCTTCATGCTGCAGTCATACAATTCTTTTGAATCTGAATAAACAGAACCTATCAGCGAAGACTTAGCCAAGTAAGGTGATTTTCCTTTTGAAACCCATTTAAGATTTTTTCCCTTTTCAAAGAATTCCACTTCTCCTTTTTCCAAATCGCCGGAAATTATTTTTATTGCAGTAACATCTTCATCAGGAATCTGCTGAAAATTTGTCAAGTAGTTGTCGATAGGGTTAGTTGATCTTCCAAAAACAAATCTAACTTTGTAATTATTCTTGTTAGCGATAGTTAGTGGAATAATATCCGGATATTCTTTGCTTATAGAAGCAGGCAATGTTTTGTTTATATAATTTAAAATTGGATCATTTCCTAGGATAATATATCTGACCTGCGGGCTCGTCATGTAAAGAAAGTTTGTAACTTTGTACGGCTCATTAAAGGCAATGGTTTGCCAAACGGGATTATCTCCTTTAATAGTTCCTGGTGCAAACAAAATCAGGTTTTGATACTGCTTTGAAACCCTTCCGACAGAAACCCTGTTGCATTCCACTTGCAGATTAATGCTTTGGATTCTTTCAATCTTTGTTGTGTCGGTAGTTACGCTTGCCCCTGTGATTATGGCATCTATGCTTTTCAATAGGGAGTTTTGAGAGGTTACCTCTGTAACGCTTTTTTGCTTGACTATTATTCCAGCGAAAAATAATAGAATCAATGCTCCTGCAACTAATACAAATATCCAGTTAAACTGAATTTCAAATGCTTTTTTCCCTATCATTCCATTCAAGACCACTGGCTCAGCTTTACGTAGTTTCCCATGCCTTCCAATCTCAGGCTTATTTTATTGCTGACGGCGTCAATGCAAAGAACGTCTCTGTCAACTGATATTTTCCCTATATAAAATGATTCACCATTTACAAAAAAGGCATTTTTTTCTGAATTTGAAGCAATGCTGTTTTTTACAATGGGATCAAGATGCACGACATTTGACTGGGGATTGCCTATATCATTAATATTTTCAAACGTCTCAATAAAACAAACTTGCTTGTATCCGGAGCATAACTCAAGGTCTTTTCTTCTTGTAGTTCCAAAATCCCCAATGACTGTATCTATCGCGCCCTTGATGTCATTCTTGAACTTCAGGCACGCAACATTCTCTGCCCTCTTCTTGAAATTCTGTATAGAATTATACCCATAAATAAAAATAAAGGAAATAAGCAGAACTGTCAGTATATAAACAAATATCTGGCTGTATAGCTGGGAGTGCTTCATTTGTTATTTAGATTTTTTAACGTGATGCTTTTTTTGCCTTGTTTCTGCTGCTATTTCCCTGAGCTTTGCAAATACATCTTCCTTCGATTTTTTGATTTTTGACCTTTTTGCTTTTCGTGCCTTCAATGCTGGCTTTTTAATTTCCTTGATTGCTGCAGTTTTTGATTCAATTTTTGCCTCGGCAGTTTTTGGCTTTTCCCCATGTGCAAAAGTCTCAAACAATTTTTTCCTGTCCTGCTGCTTTTTCTCTTCTTGCTTTTTAACAATTTCCTTCATCTTTATCTGGTCCTGTGGACTGTGCAAAGGCTGCCTTTGCACAGTCAAAGGAGGAACTTTTGTAATTTCTCTGGGCTGTCCTGCAAATCCTGCTTCCCCTTCTCTTCTCCTTGATATAACTGTATATCCTAAATATCCAAATCCTGAAACTAATACTAAGGTGCCTAGTATGAATAATATAATCTTTAATTTGCTTGTCTTCGGAAAATCTTTTGAATCAAAAGGGTTTGTTCCTGCATCAAGCTCCTGCTTGTCCGTAAATCCATCTCCGTCTGTATCAGCAAGGTTTGGATCTGTGCTCTTGGCATAAACGGAATTCTTAACCTCGTATTCCTTTAGGTTTGTCAACCCGTCCTTATCAGGATCTTGGCCGGCGTCGCTTGGGTCATTTGGATTTAACCCATGCTCCGTTTCCCAAACATCCGGCATTCCATCTCCGTCTGTATCTTTTGTTTCACCAGTAATTGGCTGTTCCTGGTCGTCAGGTATGCCGTTGCAATCATTGTCATTTGCTGCACACTTTTTGCACGTGCTTGAATAACATGTTAGGTTTTCAATGCAGTCTGACGTTATCGAACATCCTCTTCTTTCAGAGCATCTTGAGGGGCATGAGCCTCCGCAGTCTATATCTGTCTCGGAACCGCTTAAAACTCCATCACGGCAGGTTTGCTGCGGCTTGCATACCAATCCAGCGCCGCAGAAATTACTCTGGCAATCGCTGTCCTTGTTGCAGGTTATTCCTTCAGCGCATTTGCTGCATGAGCCGCCACAATCTACAGATGACTCTGCTCCGTTTTTAATCCTGTCATTGCATGAAGCATCAGTGCATTTTGTCTGGTAGCAGAATCTGCTTCTGCATTGTGAATTATCAGTGCAGGTTTCGTTTATTCCACAGTCTCCCCTATCCTTGCATGTCACAACGGTTGCATTTGTCATGCACAAGGATGTGCGTATAGTGCAAGAGCTGCTGCAGTTTATTGTTCCGCTCACAAACCTGCTATTATAGCTGTTGCACCTTAAGTCTGTCAAATTATAGAAATTGCTGCCATCACAAATCTCTCCATTATCAAGTATTCCATTGCCGCATGTTGGTGCAGACTGGCAGCTTAAGGTATCCAGTTTGCAGTCAGAATCACAGCTTATTGAGCCTCCTTTAAAGTAAAGGGAGTATTGTGAACAGCTTGTGTTTAAGAATCCAAGATTATTGCTGTCACATTCTTCTCCTGGATCTATAAGATTATTGCCGCATGGTGACTTTGGAATGCATCCTGTGGTATTCAATTGGCAGTTACTGAAGCAGGATATTGTTCCGCTGATGAAGTCTTTGTAGTTAGTACAGGAAGTTAATGTTCCCAAAATATTACCATCGCATTTTTCTCCGATGTCTATTCTCCCATTGCTGCAGGTACCAGTGCTTCCTTCACATGCGCTTGTGTCTAGCTTGCATTGATTATTGCAGGTTAAATTTCCTCCTGTAAATTGAGCAGAGTAATTGATGCATCTTCCGCTTAATGAACCAATGTTTAGGCCGTCGCATTCTTCCCCTGGATCAATAATCCCGTTGCTGCATTTTGGCTTTGGAATGCATTTTGTTGTATCGAGCAAGCAATTTGGCGCACATTTTAACTGCCCTTCATTTGATTTAAACCCAAGGTCTGCGCAGGTTTTTGCTGCACCAAATAAGTTGCTATTTGGCTCACATTTCTCTCCTGGTTCAAGGACTCCGTTGCCGCAAGAAGCTGGCCTTATGCAGTCTGTTTTATCTATTTCACAATTATTGCAGCCTAAATTTCCTCCAATGAAGCTTGAATATGACCTGCATGAGTTCAGGCCTTCAAGGAAAACAGGCTGGCCTGAGTCCGGGTCGCATTGCTCTGAATAATTAGCATCTATTCTTCCATTTCCGCAATGAGGCGGCAGATTGCATTGTGAAGTATTAAACAAACAGGAAACAGGTGAACATGAAAGTATTCCGTTCAAATATCCTAATGACTGGCAATTATTACCTCCAAAATTAATTCCGTCGCATTGTTCCCCCCTGCCTATTAAACCATCACCACAAATCGGAGCATCTGTGATTTTCTGGCACTTGCTTAAATCAAATGCACAGAATCCGGTGCAGTTAAGTGCAGTTCCGGAATAACCCGGGAACGATGCACATGTTTTTTGGTCAAAATTAAGGCCGTCGCATTCTTCATTTATATTTCCATCGTTTGGTTTTTGTATTATCCCGTCGCTGCATACTTTAGTATGGTTTCCTTTGTTGCATCCGGTGGTGTTAAATCTACAATTACCATTACAACTTAAAGTACCGTTTTCAAAGCCCTGCGACCCACATGATCTTCCCCTTAAATCATTCCCATCACAATCTTCGCTTTCTTGGTTTGCAATACCATCTTGGCATTTGATGGCTGATGAATTTATTGGAATACATTTGTTGTAATCAAAAATGCATGATCCTGTGCAGTTTAGCGTGCCTCCATTGTAAATTGTTGGATATGAAGTGCATAACGTATTGTTTAAATTTGGATAGTCACATTGCTCGTAAATATGTCCGTCATTTGGCTCCTGTAGAATTCCATCACCGCAAACTTTTGAGCCAGTCGTGTTGATGCATCTAGACTTGTCAAATTTACAACTACTTGAGCAATTTAAATTCCCACTGGTAAATCCTAATGACATGCATGTGACCCCATTTAAATCTTCCTTATCACAATCCTCGCCTGGGTTAATGATTCCATTTTGGCAATTTGGTCCAGTGATGTTTATGGGTGTGCATTGTGTCGTGTTAATCTGGCATTTGCTTGAGGCACTTGAAGGGTTGCACAAAAGATTTCCTCCATTGAATGTGTCCACGCTAAAGTTTGCACAGGTTCCTGATAATCTTCCAAAGTTTGACCCGTCGCATTGCTCGTTCAAATCAAGATCTATTTTATTGTCTCCGCAGATTTTAGGCTGAGTGCATCCCGAATTATCTATCTGACATTCTATTATCTCTCCTGTATTGGGATTTATAGTTCCTGGAAGATTGCATTTCAAATTTCCTCCTGTGAATTGGGTTTTGCTGATATTAACACACGTTCCACTCCTGTCAGGTCCAAAATCATTTCCGTCACATAGCTCTCCGTCGTCCCATATTCCGTTTCCGCAGTGATTTGCAGGAGCGCATTGAGTTGTATTAATGTTGCAGTCAGAGTTGCATGACAACGCGCCGTTTGAGAAGAATGCAGAATATTGCGAACAAGATGTGCTTAATATTCCAAAATTATTTGTGTCACAGGTTTCTCCTGGATCTATTAATCCATTGGGGCACTTTTGCTTTGGTGTGCAACCGGAAGTATCCAATTGGCAATTTGCGCAATTTATATTTCCCCCACTAAATCCCGGATAACTTGTGCAGTTTGAAATTGTTGTTCCGAATAAATTTCCATCACATTTCTCTCCTACATTTATTGTTCCGTCATTGCATGTACCTGCCGTGATTCCTGAACAGCTGCTGGTGTCAAGCCTGCAGTTTCCACCACATTTTAAATTCCCCCCTGTAAATACAGTCAAAACAGAAGATGAAGAATAATTTTTGCAGTCTCCATTCAATGGACCCAAATTAGTGCCATCGCATTCTTCTCCAGGGTCGATGATTGTGTTACCACATGTTGGCTTTGGAGTGCATTTTGAAGTGTCAAGCCAGCAGTTAGAGCCGCATTTCAACTGCCCCTGGTTGGCTGCAAACCCAAGGTCTGCGCAGGTTTTTGCTACTCCAAAAATAAATTCGTTGTTTTGCTTCCACTCACACTGCTCGCCAGGTTCTATAACTCCATTTTTGCACTGTTTTGCCTCTGTGCAATCTGAAGTGTCAAAAGTGCATGGGAATGGAGCGGTGCTATAACGGCATTTGAGATTTCCTCCTACAAAATTTGAAAATGAAGTACACTTATTGACTGAGCCGAAAACAGGCTGGTTAGTATCTGGATCACACTGCTCATTTGTGTCCACTAGTCCGTTCCCGCAGGAAATTGGAGGGAGCTGGCACAAAGACAAATTAACAGTTATTCCGTCGCTTGGCTGAAGCGTGCTGTTTAATCCTGCATAATTTTTTGCCTTTACACTGAAAGTATATCTTGTGTTGTCTTCAAGAGACAAAGGAGTACCATCTGGCTTTTTGTTTATATCTTGCCATTGATTTCCTGTATCCACCAAAGCCTCAACAAAATTGAAAATCTGCTGAGTGCCCTTGTATAATGAGTAAAAGTACCTGATGACGCCAGATTCCGGGTCTTGTCCAAGATACTTTACCCTTAAAATATCGTTAAGGCACGTTTTATCCTTGAATTTTAATAAAGGATTGTTCTCTTCAAATGTGCTTGTGTCATTAACAAAAAGCATTACTGGAGGGGTTGTATCAACGATAAAGTTTATTGTTGCAGTGGCAGAAGTTCCTGAAGCATCCGTACATTCAATGTAATAATTATATTTTCCGGAATTTAATGTAAGCTCTTTTATGTGGGTAATTCCTTCAGGCCCGAATTGATTGCTGCTTTGGGAAGGATTGGATTTGTAAGTGCATACTGCTTTCTTGTTGGTGCCAAGCGACAATACAACGTTTGTTGTGTCAAAAATATCAGATGTTGTAGATGTTATTGCCAATTGCAAAGATGAGTCAACATTAAAGGATATTGTAGCTAAATTGGATAATATTTCTGCCTTGTTTTTGCAAGCTGCATAATATGCATGGCTGCCCTGCCTTTCAACCTGGATTGTTTTTCTGTTTATTAATAAAAAATTGTTGTCATCAAAGCCTGTGAAACTAAGCTCCATCTGTTCAAATGATTTTGTTGAGTCTACAGTCAGCTTGCATATTGACGGCTCATCCGTCTCAACATTCAATGTTGTTGTTGGAGGGACATCAGCAACAGGATTTGGGAATGCAAATGCTTTGATTATCTGAGGAGCCGATGTATCTACACTTAAATTAAATGATTTCAAAGTTATGCCTCTTGCATCTTTGCACCTCACAAAAAGAGTTTTTGTGCCTCCATTAGGCACGCTGTTGAAATTTGCAATATTATGGTTTGTTCCTCCTGTGATTGTAAACCCAACCATGTTATCAAACTGGAAAGCGCTTCCAAGGCTGTATCTGCATTCTGCATTATTGTCTGTGGCAATTAAAACATCAAAAGTTTGTGTGGAAGACACTCCAAATTTTGGCTTTAGGAGGGACATTGTCAAAGGAACAGCATCAATGGCAAAGTTGACAAAAACATTCACTGGATTTCTTGCATAATCTTTTGCAGAAACTTCAAGCTTTTTGTTGCCGTCGTCCATTGGAATTACTGCTGTCCAGTTCTTGTTGTCCAATGTTGTGAATAAATCCATTACGTCCTTTGAATTTATTTTCACACTATTAAGCTTAACCCCCTCATCAAATGTCAAATATGTAGGAACCATCGCAATATCACGAACTAGTGAATTATTAATTGGAGTGACATTTACCTTTGGGTTTATAGTATCAATTACTATGGATTTTGTATAAACATTGTCCATGAAAATATTGTTTTGGTTTTTTGCATTGAGTTCAAGCAGGTATTCTCCATTTGCCAATGTTTGCGTAATAGGGAGCTGGTTTATTTTTGCAATTGAAGTTGGAAGCCGAGGGCTAGTAACTATGCCTGTAGCTTTGTTTGTAAGCTTAGCTGATGTTATGACTGCCGGCACAAAGAATTCAACATCAATTCTCGGGCTTGGATTGTTGGTGTAAATTTTATTTGAAATTTCCTGGCTTTCGGTAATATTCACTGCAAAAACTGTAGGGCCTGCCGTGTTGCTATGAGCTTCAATTGTGATTTTCTTAACTTCTCCGAGATTTTTTGCAGGGTCCTGCGAGTAATATCTTATTGTATTTTGGCCTTCTTTCAACAACATAGTCATGTCCCCAGTTACATGGTCAAGAACAACAAGGTCGCTTATGACTAATTCTTTGCTTTTAGTTAAATTCTTGTAAGGATGGCCATTTTCATTGCAGAGAGGTTCATCACAAAAAAAGGTCAGGTATTCTCCCGATGTTGGATTAAAATAGGAACCTTTTGCATTTGTCTTGTCAGAAATTACTATTGTCAGTGATTTATATACTCCCTGCTTGTTTTGGGCTGCAGTTACTGTTGTCATCGGAGGAAAATAATCATTTTCGCATTTTGTAGTATCACAGTCAGGCTGATTATCAATATCCCCGTCCGCATTCTTGACACACTTATTATCGATGTTCTGGCAGACTTTTATTCCACATTTGTTATCGGAAGGATTTGTTATTAAATTATTTGAATCATGCAAAATTTGCACGACTTGATTATTGTTGCAGTCACTTGCTGAATAGTTTATGCACGCAATTTCATTGCAATTTTTTGCAGCATTGTTGCTGAAATAACATGGAAAATTTGGTTCTGAAAGCAATTCTGATTTTTCCTTTGTGCACAAGTCAAAAATCTTATTGTATGCCATCTGGTTGCCCAATGCCGCTGTTCCTGTTTTATCACACCACTGGCAGTTGTAGTCATTTTTCTTTATGCAAACACCTGTTCCAATCTGCTCTTTCTGATTTTTCCAGATGCATTGACCATTTCCTATGCTGCAATGATCGCCAGTGCACGCATCATCCGATTTGTAATCATAACACGACATAGAATCATCGCAGTTGAAGCATGAATTAACTATTGTTTGTGATCTGTCATAAAAGCAGGGCTTATCTTGTGTTTGAGTTCCACTTGTGTCTTTCTCGCAATTTTCCTTTGTAAAGAAAAGCCCGAAAGGATTTGAGCTTGAAAATCTGCAGTCAACTTTGTTTACGCATGAAGGCTGGTTGTTTGATACTATGCAAGTTTGTTGTGAATTGCATGACAAACTGGGTCCAATTAATATATTATTGTTATCGCACTTGTATGCCTTGTTGAATTTGCCGCTGAACTTGCTTATAACTTGAGCTGCAAAATTGTTTTGATTGAAATCATTGGCGAATTTTGATGTCAAATAATCCTTGTACCTGCTGTAATAAGATGGCGATACACAGAAAGGATTTGCAGTTTGTTGATTAAAACATTCCAGATTTCCAAGCTTCGATATTTTTGTAAGAGAGCTTGAAGGCTGCCCATTATTGTATTGAGCAACAATCTTGTAAATGTATGGGGAAGCTGTTGATATGTCAAACAATAAGCTGTCTGATGAGTCTTCATATGATGTTGAAGTTACTGTCGCAATGCTTTCAAAAATTGTGCATTTGTCACCCTTGCATCTGGATATTTCATATGATTTTGCTGGGCATTCATCCTGCCATATTAGCGTAAACTTGCGCTCGCCGGTGGCAGGGGTGATCTGCAAATTTGATATTTTTGGCTTGTAAGTTGAATCAGTGCATTTTTGCGGCTGTACTTTGCACGTTCCTCCGCTTTCAATTGGCGTATTTGGAGTTAAGCAAGCAGTATCATCGGAATCCGCGCAATGATTGCCATCATTGTCCTGTCCATCCATGCATTGCGGAACAGCACATTTTTGCGAGCACTGCTGTGCATCAGTTATATCAGGATAAAATATCTGACCTTCGCTCTTGCAATTAAAATTCTCAATTATTTTTCCTCCAAATGGGGATGTTGAGCAGCAGCAGCCGCTTGCCTGACAAGCCGGAACAGAAATGCAAAACTTATCAACATAAAAATAAGGCTCCTTTATGCATGCTGCGTAGTCTACTGGTCCGTTGGGCGGACTATAATATGATGGATTTTGTTCAACAGGAAGTGGACAGCATAAACTTAAATCCAAAAGCGTGCTTCCGCTGAAGCATTTTACACTTTCTTCTGCACCGGGATTTGTGCAGCAGCCTCTTGTTACACTTTGTGCAGAAGCATAGTTTAAGCTAGTCAAAAATATAAGGATGCTCAAAATAATAATTTCTTTTTTTATTTTCATTCTATCCTGTTTATAGTTATTTTTTGATAATCTTTTAAATTTCCATCACTTACTTCAAACCTAAAAGTTTGTTGATGTACGTCCTGCAAATTAACTGGAAAATTAACTGGTGTGAGTGTATCACCAAGATAGATTTCCTTGTCTGTTATAGGATCTTCATCTGGATCATCCACCATCAATGTATGTTTGGTTTTTCCTTTAAGAATATCTGTTTCATAGATTTGATCAATACTCTTAAATTTCAGATCGTCTGTGTTTTTTATATACCACAATGCCGGCGGCCTATTGTTCCTTGCAAAAGTGTATTCAAAAGGCTTGCCGTTGATTATTGATTTTTTATCTGTTATAGTTATTAAATCTCCTTTTGTTGTTGATGAAGAGTAAACACTCCTGCTTTTTTTAACTTCGAAAGAGTTTCTGTTGTTCCTTGTATCGTCAATTTTAAAAGAAATATCATTTATATCATTGTCTATAAGCGCTTTTGTAAAAAAATATAGATCTTTCAATCTTACATCAAGATTAGCTGTGAAGTCATTAAGCTCCTCAAATTCTTTTGTTGTAGGGTTTGTGATTTTCAAATTATATATTGTATGAATTCTTACATCGCTGCTCCCAATAGTCACTGTCGTATTCGGCTTTGAGCGTAATATTTCAAGCCCTTGATTTTCAAAAATCTTGAAGTCAGTGCAGTCCGCCAGATTATTGTTTACAAAGGTTTCAATCTGGAACTGAAAGGACTGTGAAACTTCAGATCCAATCAATGGTGGCAAAGTTGGTTTGCCGAAGTAACCGGTAAAAGTGGTTGTTGTTAACCTTGAATCAGCATATGGGAATTGAATCCATGGGTATTGGGGAGGGTCTGCATAATTATTTCCTTTTGAATCTGTCCTTAAAAAATTTCGTTGCAGAGGTTGTATGTTGAACGCAACATTATAATTACCATTTTTGATAAAAAGTTCCCCTAGCAACTCCGGGTAGCGATCAGGTATGGTTCCCCCCTGGCTTTTGTAAATGACACCACCTTGCTCACCAAGATCTATAAGTGCATCCTTTGCCAACTTGTCAACGCATTGTGTCACAAATTCCTTAATTGGCTCTACTTGAAATGGGGTTCCTTGTATTTTCTTGATGTTTTGCTGGGTTTGCTTTTTGATTGCAGATTTTGAAAGGTACAAAACTAGGCTTACAACTATGAAAATCAACAGCCCGACAATTATCAGCATCGTGATTTGTGACTTTTTTTGTATGCTCATTTTAGTCTTAACTTTGATGTCATGTCTGTCCATATTGTATCTGGATTTACAAGTGTGAATTTATTGCCCTGGGCTAAAACATAGTAAATATCGCTGTCTTTGTTGCATGCCATGCCTGACTTGTCGTCTCTTGAGTCCATTTTCTTAGTTTGGTTATATTTTCTCACAAATTGGCAAATGTCAAAATTTAGGCCCTGATACTCAAAAACTGCATTTATATTACTGGTTGCAAGGCCGTCTATTGAGCCTCTGACAATTTTGCCTGATTCTTTAGATAAGTAAAGCCTGTCGAACTTTGTAATGCCTTTAATGAAAGTGTCATCTAAAACCTGTTCCGGCTGAACAGCCCCTATTATGCGTTTTATCTTGTCTATAATATTTTTAATTAAGCTCCTGATAAGAGAAGCCTGCTCTGTTTGAGATTTAATTTCAACTCCGCTATTGCTAAATATAAAGCTGTTAAGCTTTTGATTGAACCACAATTTTTTTGATGATGGATCACAGAAATGATATTCTCCATCAGCAACTAATGCCTGCGTATTGTCACAATTGCCGATTCCCAAAACTCCCTTATCCCGAACATTCTTCAGCTCATGATTTGTAGTTGAACCCAAAACTATTTTGCCCTGAGTGATTAAAACACAAAAATTGTTTGTTCCCAAATCACTTTCAAGTATTGCTGAAACCGGCAAATCGCCTATAGTATATTCCAAATAGTTCAAAGTATTTGTTTTGTTGTCGCAAAAAAGCTTGAAGTCAGAATTTCCCAATTCATTTTTTATTTTTAAAAATTTAAGCGCAAGCAATTTTGTCCTTGAAGTCCAGTTTCCGTCTTCGCAGTAATTGTCCTGCCTGTATGTGCCGGAATCAATGCATTTTTCTGTTGCAACCTGCTCTACGCTCAAAAGGCACTGCGATTCTTTTCCGCAGTATCCGGATTTGCTGCCATCAGGTATATATTTTATTTTTGACGGAACCCATACACCATCAATGCATCTCGCAGAATAAATCGGCGCAGACGTAACATCTGATTTTTGATTATCAACGCATCTGTTGCCGTCCCAGCATTGTTCTTTTGCGCAGCATTCTGCGGCAGAAGAAGTTACAAGGAGGCTTATAGATCCAGCTTTTATATCATTAATTAATACATCTTCTTTGTAAAATCCTGCGTCACTTTCCCTGGGAGACGCTGTAAATGTGCATGAAGATGAGCCGCTCGGTATTTGGCAAACAGAAACTGAGCCTATATCCTGTTCATTTTTATTTATATTTACGGATAGTTTATCATTTGCACTTCCATACAATTTGAATGTGAACGGACCTCTGCCTGCAGGCATTACTCCATTGTTAGGAGTGAAAGTGAAATAAGGCAAAACATCCCCCGATTTGAAAAGGTCTGCATTATTGTTTGCAACAACTTCAACATTTATTGTTCCTTTCTTTTCAGCGTTGATGAAAATATCTTCTGTATATTTTCCTAAATCACTAACTTGCGGCACAGCCGAGCTTGTGCATGATGTCGAGCCAATACCTACTTCACAAATTGTAAGCCTTGATCCAATCGGTTGCAAGTCTTTTTTAATGTCTGCCATTAATTTTGTTCCAGGCTGCGCATCATTCAATGTGAATGTAAAAGCATCACGGTTTGCTACAAGAGTTCCGTCATTCGGATAGAATGTAAAATATGGTGTGCCATCTGACCTGAAAAATGCCCCTGTACCAGTTGATGGAATAAAAGTTAGATGTGTGTTATTTTTGCCATTAGTCAAATTCCACGTTCCAAAGTATGAGCAATAATATCCCTTAACCGGCTCATTTGAGCAGAAGGCATGATTTTTTATCAAATCGCTTGCTTGCTTATCTTTTATTTGCTTCAATGAATCTTTAATATTGCATCCGTGAAATACTCCATTAAAATTTATGACAGAATAATCCGTTCCTTTCACAAAAACGCCCGGCTTGATTAAAGAGCTGTCCCAACAACCCCCAATTGCACCTTCGTCATTGTAATATTCTGTAACTTTTGAGCACCCTTCACCTTCTTGCGGTATGCATCCTTGGGTTTCAGGGCATCCTCCTGAATAAGGCTGGCATATTGTTGTGTTATCATCATCTTCGCTGCAGCATTTTGTTCCTGTCCATGCAAATCCTGCTTTCTCGCAAGTCGATTGATAATTTACACTGTCTAAGTCATTGACAAATTTTTTGTTTGACGCGCAGTAATAAGTATTTGTATTGGATGATGCCGGAACTGATGCGCCTGAGCCACTTATTATAGGCTCACTTTTAAAATCACTTGGCTTTATGCTTTGTCCTGTTGAAAATACCCCACCATCAGCCTGAGATATGCTTGTTGCATCTCCGCGGCATTGAATTATTGATCCTTTGCCCCGTCCAACACAAATATATTCCCTGTCCCCAACTGGCTGATTCCAAAATTGACCATCACATTTTTTCCATGCTGATCCTGTCGATAAATATTCTGCATGTTCACTTGAAACATACCTTACATTGCCCGCAGTAGTTGCTAAAAGCCATTCATTTGGTCCATCAGATTTAACATTGCACAGAAATTTATCAGATACAATTTTGCCTCCATCTGAGGTGTCGTCGCCGCAGCATTTAGCTGTAGCATCCCATACTGAGTTTTTGATGCAATTGCATGCGCCGCTCGATGCATCTCCATCTGCCTGTTCCACACCTGCATCAGTCACAAAAACTCCAAAGTTATCCGGTGTCAATGATTGCGGGTCTTGCTTGTTTCCATCTTTGCCATAGCAGGTAGTTTTTTCTTTTGTCGATGATGAATCTTTAACACATTGTACAGTTCCCGTTGAAGAGTCGCATTTGTAGCCATCGTTGCATTGGGCTTGCGTTACAACATAATGCGCAATAATTATTCCTAATGGGCCTTTGCATGAATTTATTGCATTAATTGAAACAGCTATAGGATTCCCTAAAGGATCAGGGAGCTTAACGTTCAAATTTAGTTTTTGGTCTTCTCCAGCGCAATTATCACCTCCCTTATCATCTGGACATTTGCATTTGCAACCTGTATGTGACCATTGGAATCCTGTGTCGGTGCTTGTGCCACCTTCGTCATCCCAATTTGCGCCTTTTAAAATAACATTCAAAGTGCATGCGTCTGTAGGTATGCTAAATGCTTTTTTACAAGTGCCCCCACAAGTGTCTCCAGTTATGTCACATCTAAAATCGTAAGCAACCGGATTAGTATTTCCATTCACAATCTGTGAAAAAACATTGAAAGAAAGCAGGCTAACAACTAAGATAGACAATATCAAAATTCTTCTGAAATTCCCAATACCTCTTTTTTTATTTATCATTTTTTAGCCTTGTCCTTTTCAATTTTTTCCTTCAGAGCTTCATTTATGTATTGAATAAGAGTCTTGTTTTGCAGAACGCAGTTTAGCCTGGCCTTCTTGTGGACTTCGTCGTCAATCTCTATGTTTATCCTGGCCATTCTTGTAATTAAGTTAAATAACTTATCTTAATAAGCAAACTTATTAGTTTATGTTTAATTAATTAAGTTATTTGTATATAAGCTTTTCGATTTTAATGGATTTTTTGAGAATTATGGTTTTTGAAGAAATTATAGTGGAGCCAATCTGCTATAATCTCATACTTGTTGACTCTTTTACAGTTTTACCATCCATTCCAAGCAAAGAAAACAGGCTCATTATGTCATGCGGAGCCCTTAAATCATATGGATTAGAAGAAAACGATCCAATCATTGTCTTGACTTTGTATTTCTGGCATATTTTTATGTTTTGCATCATCCTTCCCATAAAAAGAGAAGCTGCCTGAATATTGTTGTCAAATAAAGAGCTGTAAGAAAAGCCGATTGCTGTGTTGTTTTTTCTTGCAATATCGCAGAGAATATGATTTAAGCTTGATGCCCTTTGGTGCATGGAATCCCTTTTCAGTATTTCCTCGAAGCCATAGATAAGCTTTATTTTTTTGGTTTCGATTAAAGGCCGGTCATTGTCAGAGCTTTTTGCAGCAATAATTTTTGATTGAGAAGAAGCTGAATTAAGATTTTTAATATTTGCAAGGATTCCTGCATCTATGCCGATAATTTTTTTGATTTGCTCAAAATCGGCTCTCTTTTGCAAACTGATATAATCATTAAGCTCATAAAGAAAATATAATTTTTGGTACCCTAGTTTTTCAGCTATTCTTGCAAATTCATTCTCATTATTTTTTGGCAAAACAATATCAGCAAACATATTTGCTAATACTGAAAGTCTTTATTTAAAGCTATTGTTCCACATGAAACAAAGGTAGCATAGCATATGCAAAATTTATTTTGAAATAATACTGTTTAAAAACAAAAGTATTTATAAAGAAACGGGGTTTATAAGTATTTATAAAGAAAATATATAAAACAAGCAGAAATAAAGCCTTAAATTTGCTATGGGGGTGTTTTAGGGCTTTTTCAGCTGAAATAAATAATTTTAATTGGAGGAATCTAAAATGGTTAAAAAAGAAACCAAAAGAGATATAAAAGTAGTCAATATAGTAGTTTCTACATCTTTAATGCACGCAATTCCGCTTGAAAAGATGGCAGCAACTCTTAGCAATACGGAATATAACCCAGAGCAGTTTCCCGGGCTTGTTATAAGAATTAAAGAGCCAAAAACATCTGCATTGATATTCAGTTCAGGCAAGGTTGTATGTACAGGCGCAAGGTCAATGGACAAGGTTGAAGAGTCCATAAAGAAGATAATAAAGAGCCTTGAAAAGATAAATATCAAAATAACCATCAAGCCTGAAATTAAAATCCAGAACATTGTGGCTTCCGGCTCTGTTGGCATGGACTTAAACCTCAACACTTTGGCTATGAAGCTTGAGAACACAGAATACGAGCCTGAGCAGTTTCCCGGGCTTGTATACAAGCTTACTGCTGCAAAAGCGACATTCCTCCTTTTCAGCAACGGAAAGATTGTCTGCACAGGAACAAAAAGCGAGAAAGAAGTTCATGCAGCTCTTGACAAATTGATTGAGAATTTGAAAAGAGTCAAGGCTTGATTTTATTTTTCAATTTTATCAAATTTTAGAAAATAAAAATTTTGAGACCTGTCAAAAACTACAATTTTCAATGATTATGAATAGTTTTTGAGCATGCTCGGAAGTCACAACAATTTATTACCAGATTTAATGATTTTTGAAATATGCGCTGCTAAAGGCACAATAGGTAACCCTTATACTGAGTCGCAATATTTTTAGAAATATACTATCTAATTTTACCAGTGAACCACTGGACATCTCCGCGCAAACTATTTAAGGCTGGAAAACAAAGAGGGTATCATGGAAATAAATGCTGTCGAGCAGATAAAGAGGTTTCAGGAATTTATTGATAGCAATTACTATAATTCTCTGCTCGAGAATGCCAGAAAAGGCAACAGGTTTCTTCTTGTTGATTTTGCAGAGCTTTCAAAATATGACCCTGACCTTGCAACAGAGCTCTTGGATGCTCCTGAAGAGACGATAAAAGCAATTGAAAAAGCAATTGAGCAATTTGATGTTGAAGGCTTGGGAAATTTCAAAATTAGATTTCATAATCTGCCCCTAAGCCAGCACGTCATGATCAGGGATATTAGAAGCAAGCACATAAACAGGCTGCTTTTTATTGATGGCATAATAAAACAGAAATCTAATGTAAGGCCAAAGGTAATATCAGCACGATTTGAATGCCCGATTTGCGGCAACGTAATGAACGTATTGCAGCTTGAAGAAACTTTCAAAGAGCCAAGCAGGTGCGGCTGCGGGAGAAAAGGCAAGTTTGTCATGATTGACAAGGATCTGGTCGACGCGCAGGGGATTGTCATTGAAGAAGCTCATGAGAATCTTGAGGGCGGTGAACAGCCAAAAAGGATAAATGTTCTTTTGACAGACGATCTTGTCAGCCCTTTAAGCGAAAAAAGAACTTCTCCAGGAAGCAAGGTTGGGGTTGTTGGGATTGTGAAAGAAATGCCGATAATATCCAGAAGCGGCGCTAAATCAACAAAATCCGATCTTATGCTTGAGGCTAATTATGTAAAACCGTCAGAGGACACTTTTTACGAAGTCAAAATAAACGAAGATGAGGAAAAAGAAATTTTAGCAATTGCAAATGACCCAAAAGGATATGAAAAATTAGTGAATTCCCTTGCTCCCTCAATTTACGGCTATGAAAAAATAAAGGAGGCTTTACTGCTCCAGCTGATGGGTGGTTTAAGGAAAGTCAGGATGGACAAGATTGTAAGCAGGGGAGACATGCATATTTTGCTTGTAGGGGACCCGGGAAGCGGAAAAAGCGCCTTGCTGAAAAGAATAATGATTATTGCACCGAAAGGCAGGTATGTGAGCGGCAAAGGTGTAAGCGGAGCTGGTATAACTGCCGCTGTTGTAAGGGATGAATTTCTAGGCGGATGGACTCTTGAAGCAGGAGCCATGGTGCTGAGCAGCGACGGCCTTGTTTGTGTTGATGAGCTTGACAAGATGAGCAATGAAGACAGGGCGGCAATGCATGAAGCTCTTGAAAATCAGACAGTGAGCATATCAAAGGCAAACATTCAAGCTACATTGATTGCGAGGACAACCGTGCTTGCTGCAGCAAACCCGAAGTTTGGAAGGTTTGATCCTTATGGAATTGTCGCGGACCAGATAGATTTGCCGCCAACTTTGATAAATAGGTTTGACCTGATATTCCCGATAAAAGATGTGCCTGAAGAGACAAGGGACGAAAAAATGGCAAAGCATATCTTAACTTTGCATCAAAGCCCTGAAATTAACGAGCCGGAAATACCAACTAATATCCTGAGAAAATATGTTGCTTATGCCCGGCAAAAAATTTTTCCAAAATTGACTGATGGTGCATTGGAAGAGATTAAGGAATTTTATTTAAAGATGAGAAAAAGTGGTGGTGGCGAAGAGGGAATAAGAGCAATTCCCATTTCTGCAAGGCAGCTTGAGGCTCTTGTAAGGCTTAGCGAGGCTTCAGCAAGATCCAGATTAGACGACAGGGTTACAAGAAAGGATGCGAAAAAGGCAATTGAGCTGCTTGATTATTGCCTGATGCAGGTTGGATTTGACAGGGAAACGGGAAAGGTGGACATCGACAGGATTGCGACAGGAATTGCAGCATCCTCAAGAAGCCATATTCTGGTTTTAAAAGATATAATTGCAGAGCTTGAAAACAAGATTGGAAAGGTTATTCCAATTAATGATGTAATGACTGAAGCAAAAAACAGGGGAATAGAAGAGGACAAAATTGAAGAGGCTCTTGAGAGGCTGAAGCGCTCAGGAGATATATTCGAGCCGAGAAGGGGCTCTGTTTCAAGGATATAATAAAACATAGATTAAATATTTAGTTGGGGGTTTTGAAATGGCTGAACTGCAGCAAAAAGAATTTCAAAAAAGGCAGGTTGCTTACAAGCTTAGAATTTCAGATATTTTGCAGGCTGATTTTGAAAAAGCCGATACATTTTCCGGGTATGTTAGGGTTGGAAGTTATATAGTATCAAGAGTCAACTTAATAGCCATAGTTGTTGTCAAGCCAGAATCTGCACAAAATTACTCAAGCATTGTCATTGATGACGGCACCGGAAAGATACTGTTGAGAAATTTTGAAAATCAAAATGCATTCTTAAAAGCGGATGTGGGGGATTTTGTGAACGTTATCGGGAAAATAAGGGATTTTAACGGGGAGAGGTATATTCTTCCTGAAATAATTAAAAAGATAAGCAATATTGAATGGATTAATGTCAGAAAAATTGAGCTTATCAATATCCCTGATAAAATATCCGGCCCTAAGCAAGAAGATAAGGCTAATATTGAAGAATCCGGCACCCTAAATCTGCACGAGGAGATTTATTCTTTCATAAAAGGCCTTGACAGTGGAAACGGCGCTTTTATTGACGAAGTTATAAAGAAATCCAACAATGATAAGGCAGAAATAATTGTGAAAAAGCTGCTTGAAAACGGCGATGTATTTGAGATAAGCCCGGGAAGACTTAAGGTTCTAGAATAATATTTAAATTAAATCAAATTTGTTTCTAATTATGAAGTTTAATGCATTAATTCCGGAATTAAGAGTTTCTAATTTTACCAAAAGTTTTGATTTTTACACAAAAACCCTAGGGTTTAAATTAGAATACGAAAGAAAAGAATCTCAATTTACATTCCTGTCTTTAGAAGGAACTCAGATTATGATTGAGCAAAAAACTCCTGAATGGAATACTGGAGAATTGGAGTACCCTTACGGACGTGGAATTCATTTGCAAATTACTGTTAAGAATATAAATCATTTATTGAACTCATTAATAAAATTAAATTATCCGATTTTTATTGAGCCATTCGATAGATGGTATAAAGTAAAGGGGAAATTATATGGGCTAAAACAGTTTCTTGTTAAAGACCCAGACGGTTACCTTTTAAGGTTTGTTGAGAGTTTAGGAAAAAAGTCTAAAACAAAATTGGAGTTACGTAAACTTCAAGGAATGCCGCAACAACAAGAAATCCGACTGAAATCATTATAAGCTCTGAAAAGTCCACCATTATTTTTGAGAATTTTTCTGTTTTGAAATGTTTTCTCATTAGAGCGACTGAAAGTATGCCTCCAGCAAGCCCTCCGTAAAAATAAGCAGCTATCTCCGGAATGCCGTGTATGGAATATTTCAGCATTCCGAGCGATACAACATGAAAATAATTTCCCGCTTCAAGCAGTCCAAGCGAGCTTGTGTAGCTGCTTACATTTGTTCTTATGAAATTTCCTATTGCTGCCCCTATAACGGTTGCATTCCATGAAAGTATGAATATTGCGCCCGCGCCATAAATTAGGGCAAAAAGAACAGAGAAGGCAAGGACCTTGAAATTATTGAAAAATATTTTCCAGAAAACGTTTAAGTTGTATATTACGTTTCCTGAAACATGGTTGTTTATTGTCTGTATCGTGCCGACCTGCTTGTCAAAAAGAATGTTAATAGTTGAGTTTGGAAGCAAGACATACCACACAGCGCATGCAATCGTGATTCCTATAAACAAATACATGAAAAATGAAATTGCCTTATTATGCTCTTTCAGAATTGCTGATTCTGTGTCTATAATCATGTCCTTGCTTTCCTCAAGCTTCATTGTATTATAAAAGATCGGGAGTGCGGCCATTGTGATCATAAATACCATAATTAAACTTGCCTGGTCTGCAAAAATCCACAATGAAATCAGTATTCCAATCGATGTGTAGAATAATCCAAGAAAGAACATCACCCACGGCTTTTTTTCAGCCTTGATAGGGTATAATATTGCCTCGACTACCATACGCTGCCACTTATGCATTCCATTTATATATTTTTTGAAAGTGGTTTAGTGCATTAAATTTATAAATAAGGGTATTTTCATTAAGTATATGGATTACAAGAAAATGCTTGAGGACGTCAGGAAGAACCTTCCTGAAGCTGTATTCCTGAAGGAAAGGTTCGAGATTCCGAAAGTTGTGGGACATATACAAGGCAACAGAACAATCCTCACAAATTTCAACCAGATTGCATCATTGCTCCGAAGAGATGTTCTTCATCTTCTGAAATTTGTCCTAAAAGAGCTGGCTACCCCCGGCGAGATAAAGAAAAGCGGCGCTTTGATTCTCGGAACAAAAGTGCCCGCATCAAGAATAAATGACAAGATAAGGCAGTATGCAAATGAATTCGTGCTTTGCCTTGAGTGCGGCAAACCTGACACGCAGATTGTGAAAGAGGGTGAATTAACGTACATGAAATGCACTGCATGCGGGGCTAAGAATATAGTCAAGGCAAAGATATAGATTTCTAATCTTTTTTTATAGATTATTTTCAATAAATTTATATTTCTAGGCAATTCCGGATTACGACATGAACACTAAAATTCTTATCAATCGGTTTTTAAAAGGAAATGGAAAAAATAAAGGACGAAAACCTGATGAAAGATATTCTTCTTTTGATTTTTGTTATAATTACTTTTATTCATTTTATAAGAGAAATAAAATTAATGAATTAGCCTATATAAAAAATATCCAAATGAGTTGTCTACAATTAGGTTTTTATTTAGCTAGTTGGGGTATGATGAGGGGGTCATCTTTTCTTCTTGAAAAAAGTGTTAAGAATTACAAAACCTTGATTATTGCAATTTCAAAAATGAATCCGAAATTATGGGAAATTGATGTAGATAAGTACGATGATGAGAATATTAATTTGTTATTAAATTGTAAACAACAAATTGTTGAAGTTCTTGGAGAAATGAATAAACCTAGCGATACTTTAATAACTAAAATTATGCTTGGAGTTTTTGCCAATACTCCTGCATTTGACCAATATGTTAGAAATAGTTTAAAATTATACTCCTTGTATTTGTTTAGCTCTTTAGCACAGATTTGCGGATAACATCCTGGTTAATTCCTTCTTAATATTCAATTTCTGCAATTGCCATGTGGCAATAAGAGAAGC
>CAYNCK010000061.1:0-1557 GCA_964396095.1 uncultured Methanosarcinales archaeon | reverse complement strand
GGCGTCAATGACGAAGTCGCCCACGTGTCAAGCACATCCTTTTCTCCTATAAATTCGTCTGAGCCGCACTTGCATTTATGAATCGGCTTGTCAACCAACGGGTCAACTGGCAATTGCTTTTCATCCGCAACAATTATTTCACTGCATTTTTTGCAGTACCAAACCGGAATCGGAATTCCAAAATGCCTCTGCCTTGAAACATTCCAGTCCCATTTCAAGCCATTAATCCAATTTTCATACCTCGAGCGCATGTGCTCCGGGTGCCATTTTATTTTCCTTCCGTATTTTATGAACTCGTCCTTCAAATCGAGATACTTGATATACCATTGCTTGGAAACCATGTACTCGACATCTGTCCCGCACCTTTCATGGACATTGACAGCGTGCTTTATGGGCTCAACTTTTTTTACTGCGCCTATTTTTTTTAAATCCTCGACTATTTTTTTTCTTGTCTCCGCTATTGTCAAGCCCTTGTAAGGCCCGGCTTTCTCGTTCATTGTGCCGTCAAAGTTAAGGATATAAATTTTGTTTTCAACATTGTGCCTTGTCTCCCAGTCGAGAAATTGGGCGTCGCCGCTGCTGCAGAAATACACAACGCCTGTGCCGAAAGCAGGGTCTATGATTTCGTCGGTGGTCAGCTCAATTTTAGCATTTGTCAGGGGCATGATGACTTTCTGTCCAATGCAATCATTGTATCTTTCATCATTCGGATTAATGGAAATGCCGACGCATGAATAATACAGCTCCGGCCTTGTTGTTGCAAATGCCAATGGTTTTCCGCTTTCTGTCTTCGCCTCTATGTAAACAAGATTTGTTGTCTTTTCCTCGTCTTTCATTTCGACCTGCGCGATTGCAGTCCTGCATTCAGGGCACCAGATTGTAGGCCCTTCTTTCCTGTACTGCCTGCCCATCTTGTACAACTCAATAAATGATTTTTGGGATATTTTTTGTGAATGTTTGTTTATTGTTGAATAGAAGATATTGAAATCTGCACTTATTCCGATTCTTTTCCAATCACGGACAAAATCATCCCTGATGCCCTCTACTGTTTGATAGCATAATTTAACAAATTCATGCCTTGGCATAAACTGGCCCTTTACATTCTTCATTTTTTCAATCATCCTTTCAGTTGCAAGCCCATTATCATCCACCCCAAATGGATAGAAAATATTTTTCCCGAGCATCCTGTGGAATCTTACAACAAAATCCTGCTGAGAATAGGAGAATGAATGGCCCAGGTGCATTTTTCCGGAAACAGTAGGGGGCGGAGTGTCGACAGAATAAATTTCGGCTTTGCTTTCAGGATTGAATGCATAAATTTTCTCTTTGTCCCAGAACTCAAGCCATTTCTCTTCGGCTTCTTTTGGATTATATACTTTTGGCAATTCCATTATTTATAGTGGTTTTGCACAGGTATTTAAATGTTTAATTATCTGGCTGCATTCCACCCAACCATGCCCAGCTCAAGAACTTTCGCTTTGTAGCCCATTGATTCAAGAATCGTGCATGCGGGCTGCGTAGTTGATCCCATATTGCAGACCAAAACTATCTCTTTTT
>CAYNCK010000060.1:0-14717 GCA_964396095.1 uncultured Methanosarcinales archaeon | reverse complement strand
CCATACATCAAAGAAGAGTTATGGGGAGGAGAATTCTGGAGCGATGGAGGTCACATTGACACAGTAAGCGAGTTTGGAGGGCTTGACAGAATAAAGAAATATGTTTCAGAACAAGGAGAAGATATAAACCAATTAAAGCTTGCAGATTTTTAAACATACCCCGCCCCTTGGGGCGGTTGGGTTATTGATTTTCAGTCATTAACAGAGCTTAAAATAGAAATATATAAATAAACACCAGAAAATATTTAATGTAATGGCCGGGCCAAAATTTAATCCTTATATTGCAGTTATTTTTGCGACAATTATATGGGGTTCGACAGGGATATTCATCAAGTACCTTGATTTACCAACTACCACAATAGCTTTTTTCAGGGCTTTTATCCCGACGATTATTCTTTTGGTATATTTTAGAATTAAAAAAATCAATTTATTCAGAGCTGACTTGAGGATTATTCTTTTGGCATCTTTGGTTTCTGTCATAGATTTCTTTTTTATTTCTTTGCATTCAACCATACAACAATAGCCAATGCTATAATTGTGTTTTATATGTGGCCGATTTTCGTTGCAGTTTTCGGCACAATTTTTCTGAAAGAAAAGATTTTAATAAGAAATTTAATTTTAATGGCTTCGTCTTTTGCAGGCGTCATATGCATTTTTTTAGGAAATAAGCTGACATTTTCTGGTAATGATTTTATAGGAATTTCATCGATGCTGGTTTCCGCTGTATTATTTGCATTGATGATTATAATATTCAAGATATTGAGTAAAACCCACAGCAATTTTGAGATCATATTTTTCCATAATTTCATGCCAGCCATTGCTTTCATGCCGTTCCTGTTCATTAATGCTCCTTTTCCGACTGTACATCAATCCATTGTTGCAATTATATATGCATTTATGATAGGATTTTTAGCTTATATCCCATATTATTTTGGGCTTAGGCATCTGAAGGCATCAACGCTTTCACTGCTTTCTTATCTTGAGGTTGTTACAGGAATTTTATTTGCTGTTGTGTTACTGCATGAGAGGTTGACCTGGAATATTTTACTCGGGGGGATTTTAATAATTGGCTCTGCTTTATTTATCAAAAAAAGATGATTTCGATAAATCTTTAAATCTGCATATTTTTCTTTGATTCCATGATCTGTCTAGGCATTGAATCAACAGCGCACACATTCGGCTGCGGGATAATTGATGAAAAAGGTAGAATTCTTGCTAATGTTTCAGATGCTTATAAAACAGAGTCCGGGGGAATTCATCCAACTGAAGCCAAACTTCATCATGAAAATGCAAAAGACAAAGTTGTTGAAGATGCATTGAAAAATGCAAATTTAAAATTTGAAGATATTGATTTGATTTCTTTTTCACAGGGACCCGGAATTGCGCCATGCCTGCTTGTTGGAATGAGAAAAGCAAAAGAGATTGTTCAAAAAAATAATATCCCGATTGTTGGAGTTAATCACTGTATCGCGCATCTTGAAATAGGTAAATTAATGACAAAGGCAAAGAACCCTGTTCTTTTGTATGCAAGCGGGGCAAACACACAGGTCATTGCTTATGAAGGCGGCAAATACAGGGTTTTTGGAGAAACTCTGGACCAGGGAATTGGGAATTTCATTGATTCATTCGGAAGATATATCGGATTAGGATTTCCCGGAGGCCCAAAGATTGAAAAGATTGCATTGAACAGCAGGAATTATATTGAGCTTCCTTATGTTGTAAAGGGAATGGATGTTTCTTTTTCTGGATTATTGACAAATTTAAAACAAAAATTTGATTCAAAGCAATATTCGACAGAAAACTTGGCTTATTCCCTGCAGGAAACTGTATTTGCAATGCTTGTTGAGGTTTCGGAAAGGGCAATGGCACATACAGGAAAAAATGAATTAGTTCTTGGTGGTGGGGTTGCCTGCAACAAAAGGCTGCAGGAAATGTGCAAAATAATGTGCAGTGAAAGAAATGGAAAATTCTTTGCGCCTCCAAATAATGTTCTTGTTGATAATGGATTAATGATAGCATGGCTCGGGATTTTGGCAAAGAAGAATTCAACAAAAGATTATGATAAAATTGACATAAGGCCTTATGAAAGGACGGACGATGTTGTCGTAGGTTGGAAATAATCTTATTCCCTGATATTGCCTCTTCTGGATTTTTCTTCTTGTTTTTTCTTAAGCCTTTCAATCATTTTAGCAACTTCTTCCAATCCTACAAGGAATTTCTGCAAGTTCGGAAAATTTTTGAGTACTTGGATAAAAGTCAGAGATATTGTGGCTTGTTCAGGATGAATTTTAATATAGTTAACCAAGAAGCCAAATACGAATCCAAGATTCTTGATTTTTTCTTCAAGTGAATAGTAATCCAAGCTGTTATGATTTTCAACTGACTGCAAGCCGTCTATCATTATTTGAATATAATCATTTTGATATGGAACTGATCCGTTATCCCTAGATTTAACGCGTCCTGACTCAAAACCGGCCAGAAATGGCTTTAGAAAAGAATTCAACTCATCACGCGGTATTTTTTTAATATCAAGATCCCTGGCGAATGCTATTTCGACTGCATCAATCACTTTATCTGAAAAAAGACCCATATTGCTTAAAATAATCATTTATTATAAATATTTTAGGGTTTTAGAAAAATATTACAATATATTTAATTCAATCCGCAGCAACAATCTTCTTAAGAATACTCTGCTTGCCGCTCCAGTCCATAACAACTTTAAGAACATCTTGAATTGTTTCAACCGGAATTATATTTATGCGTTTCATCTTGTCCTTGTCGATTATTATATCCTTCAGGTTTGTCTTGGGCACAATGACATTCTTAATTCCAGCTTCGATTGCCGCTTCTACTTTTGCAGTCACTCCGCCGATTGGAAGGACTTCTCCTCTAACCGATAATGAGCCAGTCATCGCGAAATCCTGCCTTATCGGAACTTTCTTGAATGCTGAAATCACAGATGTCGCGACTGCAATGCTCGCTGAATCCCCTTCAACACCCTCATAAGTCTGCAAAAACTGCACATAAATATCATAAGTTTCCTTTAGATCCTCTCCAAAGTATTTTTTAATTATAGCGCTTACATTTTTTATTGCTTCCTTTGCAATCTCGCCAAGCTTGCCTGTTGCGATTATCTCTCTTTCTTTGCCTCCCGGGGTTACCTCAGATTCTATCGGCAAAATAATTCCCGAATAAGGGGGGGTTACGCCGATTACTGCCAATCCGTTTACCCTGCCAATCCTTTTTCCTGTTGTTACAATTATTTCGTATTCTTTCTTCTGCTCAATATATTTGTCCGCAAGCTGCTGCTCAAGGGTTCTTGCAATTCTTTTTGCCCCGACAACGTGCTTTTTCATTACGAGCTTTGATTTTTCTTCAAGAGCCATGTCGCCTGCCGCCCTTATCAAGCCGCCAAGCTCCCTTAATCTTAATGTTAAATGCCCTTTCCTGTTAGCCCTTCTTCTTGCTTCTTCTATGATTGCGTCAACTGCTTCCCTGCTGAAATGCGGAATCTTTTTGTCTTTTGTAACTTCCTGGGCAACAAAAAAAGCGATCTTGTCCCTGTTCTCTTCCGTGTCCGGAATTGTCTCTTTCATGTAAATCTCATACCCGTATCCTGATATTCTGCTTCTTAATGCAGGGTGCATATGCTTTATTGTCTCATAATTTCCTGCTGCAATTAAAACGAAATCACAAGGAACTGGCTCTGTCCTAACCATTGCCCCTGCGCTTCTCTCGCTTTGGCCTGTAATGGCAAATTTTCTTTCCTGCAAAGATGACAATAATTCCTGCTGAGTTGACGGCTGCAAAGTAGCAATCTCGTCAATAAACAATACTCCCATATGGCTCTTGTGAATCATTCCTGCGACAACTCTTTCATGCGCAGGAGTTCCTAAACCGCCGCTTTGGAAAGGATCGTGAAGGACATCTCCAAGCAAAGCCCCTGCATGAGCTCCTGTTGCGTCGTTAAATGTTGCCTGCTTTTTTTTGTAATTGTCAACAATAACCCTTGGAATCTTAACTTTGTTTTCCATTCTTCTTCCAAGGTTCAAAGTCAATGTGAACCCAATTATGACCAGCATTCCAACAACAAGGCTTGCAGCTGTCATTATCGCTGCCACGACATTGCTGTACTTGCTGTAATATGCCCATACCCACCATGGGGCAAACATTGAAACCAAGACAATAACAAATACAACAATATTCTGGTTTTTGAACATTGTCATGCTCTGCAGTCTGGCTTTTGCAACCAAATCCCTTCCCTGTCCTGCAGGAATAGTTCTTATTAACGGCATGTTTTCATCATTTGGATTTGGAAAAGAAATAATATCAACAAGTTTTTCCATCGGCAATAATTCTGCAAGCGCAAGGCCAAGCATAGATTTTCCTGTTCCCGGCTCGCCAATTAAAAGAACGTGTCTTCTCTGCTGCGCAGCCTTTTTTATAACTTCAACTGCCTCATCCTGCCCTATAACCTGGTCTATAAGCTTGCCAGGCACTTTTATATCTGCCGTTGAACTGAACTTAAGAGTAACCATCCCAATTTTGTATATATTTGGTAGTTTTTAAAGGTTACTATTCCCGATTGTATTAATGGCAAATAATTTATATGGAAGAAAAAATAATGAAATAAACAGGCGAGGTGGCTAGACTTGGCAATAGGGAAGACGCCGAGCACTAAAATATGGTGCTAAGCACGGATTTAAAATTTACCATATATAAAATAAATCTGTGAGCGAAGCGAACTGATTAAAAAATAATTCAAAGTTAACTAATAAATTTTTGCAAATTAAACATCTTTAATCACTGTTTGTCTAGACAATAGGGCACGTTCAATAAATAAAATACAATAAAATCTTAAACAACATCAAAAAAAGCTAAACAATAAACAACAAATAAAAAATAAAACAATTATAATCTAAATCAAAAAATGAAAGAGACAACTTTGCTGAAAATAGCTTTGATATGCTCCTTGGTTGGCTTGCTTGTTCTATATTTTATTTCTGAAAAGATTGAAGTGAAGGATTACAAGCCGGATATACTCTCAAACAAAAACATCGGGGATGAGGTGAAGGTTAGTGGAATCATCCAAAAAATTAATTACCAGCAGAATGTTGCCTTTATAGAAATGGAACAGAAAATTCCCATTTCTATTGTTGTTTTTGCCGACAACAAAAATCTAAGCCTGAAAAGGGGAGATTCTGTTGAGGTTATAGGAAAATTGCAGGAATATAAAGGAAAAAACGAAATTATTGCTGACGGGATTAGGGTGGTGAAATGATATTTCTTGTCATAATAATTGCAATTTTTTTGGGCTGCATAATGGGAACCATTACGGGCATCACCCCAGGATTGCACATAAACCTTGTTGCAACTATATTGCTTGGAGTTTCTCCTTTTCTTCTTGGCTATACTAACCTAGTTGTTCTTGCATCTTTTATCATTGCGATGTCAATAACCCATACATTTACGGATTTCATAAGCGCCACTTACCTTGGAGCCCCTGCTGACGACACCGCATTGGCAGTTTTACCTGCACATAGGATGCTTCTTGAAGGAATGGGGCATGAGGCGGTTAAGCTGACCGTTATAGGCAGTTTATTGTGTTTAATTATAACAATTGCGCTGTCTCCAATCCTGATTATTGTTGTTCCGCTGATTTTTACTTATTTAAAAAATTATATTGCATGGATATTGATTGCTGTTATTGTTTTGATGGTTTTAAGAGAGGAAAATTTGAATAAAAAATTCTGGGCTACTGCTATTGCCTTTATGAGCGGAATTCTTGGAATAATTATATTGAACATGCCGAACTTAAATGAGCCGCTGCTGCCGATGCTTTCAGGAATTTTTGGTGTAAGCGTTTTGCTCCTGAGCCTTACAAAAAGAGTTACCCTTCCGATTCAAAGAACAACGGAAATGATAAACGTCAAGTCAAAAGACACGGCCAAGGCGCTCGGCTCCGGTGTTTTTTCAGGCTCGCTTGTCTCAATATTTCCAGGGCTTGGTCCTGCTCAGGCTGCTGCTGTTGCAGGGCAGATTGTCGGGAAAATCGATGTTTTCAATTATTTAATTATGGTTGGGGGAATTAATACCTGCTCAATGATTTTGTCCCTTGTAACATTGTTCACCATACAAAAGGCAAGGAACGGTTCCATTATTGTTGTTCAGCAGCTTCTGCAAAACATAAATCTGAATACGCTTATTTTATTTTTGGCAATTGCATTGATTTCTGGAGGCATTGCAACTTTCCTGACGCTGTTTATAAGCAAAATATTTTCTTCGATTATGAATAAAATGAATTATTCTCTTTTGAGCATTGCTATAATATCTTTTGTTGCTTTCATGGTTTTTTATTTTTCCGGATTTATTGGAATTTTGATTCTCATTGTTGCAACATCAATTGGATTGATTCCAAATATTGTTGAAGTAAGCAGGAGCAATGCAATGGCATGCCTGCTTGTTCCTATTATTCTGGTGAATGTTTTGTGATTTTTTAACTGTAAAGTACCTTAAAAGTATACACTTTACATATTGTATTTTGGTTGCTAGAATAGTTTTTAAGGCTTAAATCGTTAGGATTTTGGATAATAATCTTTTAATAATTTTGATTACATTATAATATCGCATACATTTTATAGTTATGCTATTGTATACTTAACATTAACAAAAAGTTTATAAGATAATTATAATTCACAACTAATTATGCAAATTTTACTAATAGGAGCTGCGTTAGCACTTATATCTGCTTTTTTATTGAGGGAAATTGCAAAGAATAAAGGCTACGACAAGACGCTTGCATTTTTTGCAGGATTATTTTTAACTATTTTTGCTATTATTTTTTATTGGGCATTGGATAAGAAGCTCAAAACAAAATAATTTTTATTAATATGCTAATTTTATTATTATAAAACACAAACCTTTTTAAAACAGTATAATTTTCATAATATTCATGGAAGGCGTAATTGTAAACTTCAGGGGCTCAAGAAGAGTGAAGAAAGGCAACCACATGATTGTGGAAGTCAGCGGAGTTGAGTCAAAAGACCAGGCTGCAAAGATGGTTGGCAAAAAAGTTGTCTGGAAAACTTCTGCAGGCAAAATGATTAATGGAAAAGTAGCATCAGCCCACGGCAACAGCGGCGCTTTAAGGATTATCTTTGAGACCGGAATGCCTGGGCAAAGCCTCGGGCAGAAAGTGGCTATTGAATAGGGTTTCTTTAAATTTTTTAACACAATAATCAGCAACAATTTTCAGGTTGATTATGTCATATTCATTGTATTCAACTAACAAATTTAAATAATAGTCATCTCCTGTTGATTTGTACATTCTCCATAATGTCAATGCGTCGCCTCCATAGAAATTTTCCACAATGTTGCTTCTTTTTATTCCTAAATCCATTTCAATTTTTTTTAACCCGCCGATTAATCCAAGCTTGTTTGAAATATATCTTACATCAAAATTTGGTATGTCTGGCAGAAGATTAGGGTATCTTTTTTCAATGAAAGGCAAATCAAATGAAGCGCCGTTGAAAGTCACAATCAATTTGTATTTCTTCAATTCATTTTTCAGTATGCCATAATCCAAATTAATTCCCTTTATCATTATTTTTGTATTTAACCCATCGTACAATCCGAAAACTGTGATGTCATCATAGTTCTTGCTCAATCCCGTTGTTTCAATGTCAAGAAACACAGCATCTTCCTTAAAGAAGTCATATAAGCGCCACATTTCAGACTGCGGCAAAACATTTTGG
Organism: uncultured Methanosarcinales archaeon; assembly: GCA_964396095.1. Lineage (GTDB taxonomy): Archaea > Nanobdellota > Nanobdellia > Woesearchaeales > GW2011-AR4. The sequence continues at coordinate 6,963 of CAYNCK010000060.1, read as the reverse complement.
AAATAATTTGAGTCAAAATTATAAAGGGCTTTTTTTGCATCCAGAATTTTCCTGTCGTAATATAATTTTCTGTGCTTTGACAATCCTTTGATGTTATTGCAGTTCAGAAAGCTGTCCCAGTCATGAATTCCGCTGTTCCAGATATTTTTTTCAAGCCTATTTCCGATTCTTTCGAGGAAAATAAAGCTTTTTTTTATCATCCCGGATTTTATTTAAGAACCCCTTTAAATATTATGCGCGGAGATGTCCAGTGGTTGATATTCATTCAACTTAATTAAAAATAGACTAGAATTAATTAAGATATATGCCTAGCAATGAATCTTCTAAGCTACAAGAGTTTCTTCAAATTTATGGTGCATATACCTAACGAGATCAGTTAATACGTTCTTGGAATATCTAACAACCGCCAAAGCTTCCTGTTCGGTTACTTTTTGATGAGAAGAATCTGATGTTCTCTGAATGTATGATTTAGCCAACTTTGAATCACCCTCCGCAATTAGCCGTTCGATAACCGGGAGCAATTCAGGCAAAGTCTCAGATTGGCCTTGCACGTGCATTTTCCCATAAGTATTTGTTGAATGCTCACCAATCAGCTGACCAGGTATGTACTCTAAATCTATATGTTCGGTTTTACCAATTTGACCTTCACTAGCAACCACATCTATTGATGTGTTAAATAACGGATCAGTTTTAGGCGCCCATTCAGAAGTTTGTATTTTTACTGCTATTCTCTGTTCTAATCCTGGCTCATAATTGAATACAACTGAACTTTTTCCATCATATAATTGAGCTATAACTACCATTTTAATAATGAGCTGTTATATCCATATATAAATCTTTCGTTTGTAGTGTTCTATTAGTGGTAACAATAAAATATCAATTTTTTGGCTTCGTATTCTGTAAGTTTCGGGCTAAAAAATTTTAATATGTTTTAGAAACATTTTAATATAATTCATAATTACCTTGCCTTATGATTATCTTACAGGAATTTTTTGCAGCTGGGGGTAGTGGGAAGACATTGCCTCGATACTGGAAACATGCGGATTTACAAGGGTAACTAGTTGGTCAACACCAACCTATGAAACTGAAGGCGTATTTGTAAATGTACAATCTATCGAAAGACCGCATCATATAGCTGCATCAGCGCCTCACCAATGTGGGTTTGTAATGGAGCTTGAACGACCATTGGGTATGTATTTAGAGAATCATCCAATTTTTGCTTTTTTTAAAGATTTGCAAGACCCAAAAGCATGCGGATTAATGGGGCGTACACCAAAATATTCTATAGATGAATATTTACGCCGGCCACAAACTGAAGCTAAAAGATAATTTCTTATATTATTAAAATTTTAAGTAATTCCCAATTCTAATAATATTTATAAATTCATGTAGATTACTTTTTACTTATGGAACAGAATGATTGGTACATTGATTTGCGAAAGAGGTTAAGTGACGGGCTTATGAATATAAGTATAATCTTCCAACCGAATCAGGTTATGCCTTCTCTTCAAGCAAATTATCGGATTTACCAGGAAAAATTTCAGAACGACTTCTTCAAAGCGGTCTAAAAGAAATTAAAGTAATCAGTACAGTTCCACCAGGAAACAGAACCAGAGAAATACTTCTTGTTTCCGAACTCGAGGAGGTAGTTGCATCTCTTGAAGAAAGAGCTCCTGTGATCCAATTTGAATTAATTTTATGGCCTAAAAAGTTTCTTACAATATAATATACGGCTTCAATTTGAGCTTCAAAGCTTCCTGTATGTTTTTCTCGTCTTCTGAACCCAGGTAAACATGCTTCTTTTTGTGCTTTTCGTACTGCTTGATTTTTAATTTCATTACCTTCTGGTATTCTTTAAGATAGTCATATGCATGGTGATCTATGTAAAGGTCTAATTTGGGAATGTAGAATGACGCCCTGAAATCATCCTTGTCAGCCCATGTTGCAACAGAATTATACTGGAACAAAAGACTGTTGTCGAACAAAAAGTTTGCAATTTCCACTTCCGCCCTTGTCTTTACTAAATGGCCGGTTTTTGTCTTGAAAGTTGAATCGGTATTCTCGCTTCTTTCCATTAATTCAGAGGCTTTGACCTGAACGCCCCTTTCCTTTTTTATCTCATCAAACAAAGGAATAGATTCCTTATTTTCAAAATTCTTGTTGAGGTTTATAACATTGTCAAAAGACTGCAAGGCTTCTTTTATCTTGCCCATCAGGAATTCCATATGGCCCTTGCTGTACCACGCCTCGATATGGCTTTTGTCCAAAGCAGCAGCTTCTGCAAAGCAGTCATGAGCCATCTTAATGTAGTTTTTCTTCTGGTCTTCCTTCTTGTATTCGTCGATTTTCTTGTCGCTCACTTCCCAGTCAGCTTCCATTGAAATCCGATAAGCCCCTGCGCTGTATCTTCCTTCAACAAACATTTTTTTCCTGTAAAAAACGCTTCCTTTGCCCATCAAAGCCCTTACCTTGTTTTCATCCTCTGCCTGCTGGACTGAAAGCGACTTTTCAAAAAACCTTATTGCTTCATCAAAATTATCAAGATAAGAATAGCATGCCGCTATGTTGTAATTGCACTTGAAAAGAAATTCAGCTGCATTCTTGAACAATTCCTGCTCGCTGCCCTTGTAAGGGTAGAATTCCAATGCCTTGTTGTATTCCTCGATTGCAGTCTGGTACTGCTTCAGCTGAGCCAGCCTGTCAGCTTCCCTCTTTAACTCTTCAGCCTTCCTCATCTCCTCTGTTTCCTTAAATGATTCCAGCTTGTCTTTCTCCTTTCTGCGCTCTGCAAGCCTCTTTTTATGGCTTTCAAAAAACTTCCTTATTCTTGCGATTACCATTTTCCAGTAATTCAAGCTAATAGGAAATATTTAAAGTTTTGGGTTTTGGAAAATTTATGGATACATTTATAAAATGACAATACTTATTTGCTATTAAAGGGGTGCAAATATTAAGAGCCTCTTTTGGCTTCTTGGGAGTTTGAATGAGTTCATTGGGAGATTTCGGAGAATTATTAAGTGCATTTGAGCATGAATTAAATCCTCATGGAAATATACTTCAAGGCAGAAAGAGCGCTGAAGAATTTCTTGGGAAAAATAGAACATCGGATCCACAGGTTGCTGAAGCCGCATTAAATGAGGGTATTGGATTTAGTGATTTTCAGGAAACTACTTTATACCATCCGCAGGGATTTTTTGAGCAGGTTGTAGAATTCACTGAGAGTATGCCTCTGCTTCCCCAAATATTGTCTCCTCTTTTTGGCAAAGTTATTGGTGAGTTGGCTTTTGCAAATTATGCCGGCTCAGCTGGTTATTATGTTCCAAATCCAACTTTTTTGGGACTGGGCGCAGGGAGGGGGTTTCTTGACTATGATTTAATAAAACATTTAACAGATAAGGGATTTGAATTTCCTGAATATTCAATGCATGCGGCAGCCATAAGGGATAAATCCAATTTTATTGTTTCTGACAGAACCCAAAAATCTTTGGAGATGCTTGCTTCAGAATTTTCTGAGCTGATGCGAAACCCAATGCTAAGCAGAAGAATACAAATTCAAAAAATAAATGCAGCGGATTTCAATCTGGAAAAAACCCCGTTCGGAATAATTTATGCCAATGAAATACTGGACGCAATGCCGACAGAACCCATAGTGAAACTTGATGGCCGGCTTTATTCGGTTAAATTGGTTCCGTATGATGTCAGCGGCAACGGAGAGCATTCACTTGATTTGGATTTGCTAAAATCTGCTTTCGGGATTACTGGCGTTATAACAAAAGCAACACTTGAACAAAAACTTTCAGCCGGCGATGCTGGATCAATCAGATTTCTACCTGTTTTCGTGCCTTTGCAATATGATGGAAAATTATTTGAAAAGATTAGTGGACTTCAAAGCCTGTCGAATATTGACAAAGACGATTTTAATGGGATGTATCCAGTTCAAATGAAACTTGATGGATTATTTGGCAGCATAAGAAAATCTTTTGAGCATGGGGTTGTTATTCTTGTTGACTATACTTCTTATGCACACGGAACCCATAACTGGAATAAGGCTATAAACTGCTTCAGGCATTATCAAATTGGAAAAGATGACATTGATTTTCAAATTGACACAGAGCAAGTAATTGAGAAAGCCGGAAATCACGGAATTCAGATGGGGCAGGTTTGGCCATTGGACAAATGCATTAAGGAATTCATGTTTCTGGCAAAAACGTTTAAAATGTCTGATATTGAAAGGTGGGCAAACATCAACGGCGAGCCTTTTTCTCGGAATTCTGTGGAAAGAATGCTCTTCAATTACAAATTTATGCCCGAGACGATTGCAAAGGGTTATGATGTAATTATTTTAAAATTTTAGATTCGATTTTTTATATTAGTAAATTTAAATATCCTAATAAGAATTCATAATTTTATGACAATCTTCGTTTAGGTTACCCTTTCGCCAAAGAAAACTCACAAACCTTGTTGTACTGGCATACTTTGCACTTGTTTGGGTTTTTTGTCGGCTCAGGCTTTCTGTTTTCCGACAAAACGTCCCTTAACCTCAGCATTGCCAATAAGAATTGCTCTTTATGCGCTCCGGTGTATTTTTCTTTCCACACTATTTCTCCGTTGTCGCGATTTTTTAATACAGCATAAACGGGCTTTGTGATTAAGTTCCTGAAATTATTTTCCAGTAAATGGCAGTATGCCCATATTTGCTTCCTTACTCCAATGTAAGCATAGTCATTTGGCTTGTCATCCGTTACATAAATGCCGTCTTTGTCGCAGCTTAATTCATCAATCCTTCCCAAAAGCACAACATTGTTTGAAATATTTTGAAGTTCAACTTCTCTTGATGTTACAAGTTTATCACTTTTAAAGAAATCTTCCCAGGTTGTCGGCTCTGCTGATTTTGCGAAATCTTCATATTTGCCTTCATGGATTATCTTTCCTTCTTTCATCGGCTCGGTTTCAACCAATGGAATCCGTTTTACTTTTGTCAGAAATAATTTCTGCTCGCAGAAGCTTGCTTCCTGAAACCAGGAGGCTCCGATGACGATTGGCTTGGTTTGCATATTTTAACGATAAGATTTTGGAATATAAAAAGATTGGGTTGAAATAGTCATAATTTCCATAAAACAAAAATTTAAATATTTGCTAGGTTGATTTTTCTGTATGTATAACCTAATATTGTCTGCCAGGTCGGAAAAGAGCCTTAACAAGATTAAGAAGAAAGACAAGAAGAATTTTGAAATAATAGTTAAACATCTGGAAAATTTGTGCCATAATCCAAAATATTACGGAAAGCCCTTGACCGGCGACTTGGCCGGGTTATGGACATACAGGACAGCTGATTTTAGGATTATTTATCAAATTGAAGAAAACAAGTTAGTTGTTTTTGTAATAGAAATAGAGCACAGAAAAAATGTTTATGAAAGATGATGCTTTCTCTTAAAGTCATCAAAGGCTACATATTTTCCCAGCTTTAAGTCTTCTATTCCCTGCTTTATTCCTGCCATTAACTTCTTATTGGAAAGTATTTCTATTGTCTCTTTCATGCTTTCGTATTCATCTTTTGAAATTTGTATTACTTCCTGCTTCGGCATAATCCTTTTATGTGCATTCACTTATATAAATGTTTTGATTATCCAGAGAATTTTTTCGTGATTTTTCTTGTTGGATTATTCCGCACGATTGAAGATTTTGGAATATAAAAAGAATTTGGTTGAAAATATATTTTGCAGCAGCAATGGACTTAGCCAGTTTTTATTAAGTTTCTTATTGTTGTAATCTGCTTTTCAGTCAAACTGTCAAGCAGATTTCTTATTTTTAATAATATGCTTCCCATGGCTTTTGGATCAAATTCAACCGGCTTGTTTTTTAAGTAATACTGATTGTCAATCCTAAGATTTTTATCATCATCAAGTATTTTTGAAAAATTGAAATCCAGAAGCTTAGCCTTCTCAAGAAGCCCTATGACTTCAATTGTGCAGGAATGGATTTCCGACTTTATTCCTATTTTCATCAGAATGGAATATGCTGCCATGTATTCTGTATAATATTTTTGAGTTGCAAGCCACATATTTGAGCCGGAATTTTTTATCAGGTTTGTGACTCTTAATGTTTCTTCTGCATTCCTGAAGTATTCTTCTGCCAGCCCGTTATTTGGCTCTATCAATCTCATTCCCTGCTTTTTACACCATTCCAAGCTCATTTTTGTAAATTATCCTGAGTAAATAGTCATGATTGTTGAATATTATGTGCTTTTTCCTTATTTCTGTTATTAAAGTTTCTGTCAAATCCGATTCTGATGCATGTACTATGTGCAGTTTAACAGAATAAGTCTTCTCAAATTTTTTTAATTCTTCTATTATCCCTTTGCCTTTGGAGATTATTAACAAGTCAATATCAGCATATTGTTTTGAGTCAACTGCCGAGCCGAATAGAAGGACACTGCTTTCTTTTAGGTAAGGCGCTATTGTGCTGTGAAGCCTGCTAAACAAGGCATTTTTGTTCAGAAAAGCAAATGCCTTTTCCTTTTCGCATAAGGAAAGGTAGTCTATTGCCAAAGGGTTGTGAAGGTTTAGCCTGTAAAACCTGAACCTTGCCCTTTTGTCTTCCAGCAGTATTTTGGCCTTTACCAGGCTCTCAAGACGGCTTTTAACTGTCTGGTGCGGTGTTTTGAATTGCCTTTCAAACTCGCTCAGGCTTACAGCTTTTCTTAAGTCATCAAGATACATTTCCAGATAGGTATAAATACTTACCATAAGGTAAATAAATTTACTTTGAGTTTATAAAGGTTTTGGTTTATTCTGATTTTAATCGCCTTTCCAGAGGAAATGCTTTAAAGATTTGAACCAGTCATTAAGAACGTAAACTTACTCTATACTGATATTAGTTCCCCCAAGTAATCTACTGTATTATTTCTTCTTAAAAGGAGTTTTATGGTTAACCACGTTTAAGTTTTTTATATCTCCTATAAAT
>CAYNCK010000059.1:0-12037 GCA_964396095.1 uncultured Methanosarcinales archaeon | reverse complement strand
CTTGGTAATCCTGATTGCCTAATCAAACGTCTTATTTTATTTACTAGTCTTTCTTGCCTTTTCATGGGAAATCGTGTCCTCGATTTCCCCCACAAGCAGCCTAACGGCTGCTGTGGTATTTATCATTTTCTACAGAGCCGTGCTATAAAAAACATTTAAATACTAGTTCTTTAAGGAATACATTCCGTAATGAAAAAGAGGGTTTATTTAGTTTTTCTAATGATCTTGTTATTGGCTTCTCTGTCTTTTGCAGCTGTACCTGACGCTGACAAAGACGGAGTTCCTGATTCTCAAGATTATTGCCCCGGCTCACTAAGTACTGTTGTTGACCAATACGGATGCACGTGCGCCCAGAAAACTAATATAAATTATTGTGAACAAGGGGCAAGGACTTCAGCACCAATATGCTGCCATTCCGATAATAATCCCTGTACTGATGACTGCTCTGCTAACGATATTGGGAAAGCTGCATGCAATCTTGTAAAAAAGGAAGGCTCCAAGTGCATTCTTGGATCTGATTCAGATGAAAATCCAATTTATGGAAATTGCCAAGCTGGAAATTGTTATCCGAATGGGCCAAGATGCGGTGATGGCGTTATTAACCAGAAAACGGAAGTTTGTGATGGAACTAATTTAGATGGAAAAACTTGTCAATTATTAGGATATGCTAGTGGAAGCTTAGGGTGTCTGGAAAATTGCATTTTTGACACTTCCAAATGTGTTAAAGAAACTAAATGTGAAGATTCTGATGGCGGAAAGGATTATTACGCTAAGGGTCTGGTTAAATCATGCGTCGGTGATTCGTGCACACAAGCAAGCGATGTCTGCTCCCAAGATAGTGCTGGAAAGGAACTAATAGAGGAGTATTGTGGAGATGACGGATTGATTTATTCAGCTGGTTACCGGTGCCCAAACGGCTGCAAAGACGGAGCTTGCATTAAGAAATGCCCTATGCGTGAATGCCCGCCTCCCCCTGCCGGATGCAATTATGTCGGCGGCACCGATGAAAATGGCTGCCCTACATGCGGAACTTTAGTTTGCGGGGAATGCGGCAACAATATCTGCGAAGAAGGGGAAGGTGATAATTGTCCAACTTGCAAAGCAGGTGATGAAATTTGCCTTAAGAAACCTTGCCGTCAAGGAACCTGTCCGCAGGACTGCGTAAGCAAACCGGTCTGCGGCAACAACATCTGCGAGGAAGGTGAACCAGACATATGTTATTCAACCGGAAAAACTTCAAAACCGCCATTGCAATCACAGAAAAAATCAGACATCTTCAAAAAAGGCCTTACTACTTGTCAAATTGGAACCTGCCCTCAGGATTGCGGAAATTATTGCTATAAAACTATCAAAGATTACCAATTAAATCCTGAAGATGTTGACCCGAGTTATATTGATGGCGGGTTTTCATTTATAAAACCGCCGAAAGATATACCCTCAAATTTTGTACCTCCTGAAGAGTATGGCCAGCAGTTTTTGAACGTAAACCAAGATTATATCGGAAAGAAAAATCCAATTTTTATAAATTTTGCAAGATTCAAAGACAAAAAAAATGCTGATGATTACTTTAATTATCAAAGCCAAAAAGGTAAAGACTTTCTTCCAGACAATGCTAAATTAGTGGATTATGTTTTTTGTAAATTAGTTGATAAAAACACAATTTGCGGCCTTAAATTTAAAAATTTGTATGCAGAAGCAATAACTTTAACATCAAACGATGCATTTAATGATATTATAAGCCCACTTGCTATAATTTATTACAGAATGAAACAAAAATGCCCAACTTTGATCAAAGAGCAATATACTTGCGTTTTTGACGGCTCAACGAAAGAAGAATCATGCTCTTCAACAGACCACGATGCAAGCTGTACGGGAATCGGCTCTTGCACCGAAACAATTTCAGGCAATGAAGGCGATTATGTAACCTGGAAAAGCACATGTGGTGGTTATCAATACACAACTCTAGATGGATATGATGAAACAATTTATTTTAACTGCCAACCTCAGCAGAGTGGTTTCAAATTTGCAATTTGGGGATGCTCAAATGGATATGCGCAATCGCAAGGCGGAGAAGATTCCTGCAAGGATTTGGAAACATGGTTTAGCTATGCAAAAGATTCCTGCACAAATAATGTAGAATTCTTTAATGTTTATGGAAAATGCGGCGGCGGCGGTGGCGGCGGTGGCGGTGTTGTCTGCCCTAAAGTGCCAGTTGAAAAATGCGGAACTACACCGGGATGCGAGGTTGCAGAAAAAAGGGACTGGAAGAAACTATTCATTGGAACGACAAAGGAGTGTGTACAAGGCAAACAGGTTTCAGAAATTGTTCTTCCTTTACCTGTTGCATCATGTGGAAATGGAATTATTGATGCCAATGAACTATGTGATGGTAAGAATTTAAATGAAAAAACATGCGCAATTTTAGGTTACGCAGGCGGATCATTAGAATGCAGTAGTAATTGTATATTTGATACCTATAACTGCATTAAAGTACCATCTCCTCAGCCGCCTTTTGATTTAACCGTATCTACTACAAATTTTTTAAATCCAATTACAATTAAGAATGAATTAATTGTAGACTTATATTGGAAAAGTACTGACAGTGAATTTTTTTCTATTTACAGAAATCAGGATGATGGTAAGTTTTCATGGTATGATAGTACAAAAGATAAAAATTATAAATTCCAGCCTGGAAAAATTGATGTAAAATATGGATATTACATTACAGCAGGTAAATACTATAATGATGGCAAAAAGGAAGAAAGCAAGCCAAGCAATACAGTTTATGTTCTTCCTTTACCTGTTGCATCAACACCCAATCTTTTGTTTATAGGCAATTCTCCTGGAGGAATTTCTGACATTAAGAAAGGTTATGCAGCATCAGCCAAAATAACAAATGCCCCCCATGATTCAGACATTTATGTTACTATTACTGGCTTTGATGGAACAAAATATTTTACTGACTTTTACTGGGGAAGAACAAACTCCAATGGATATTTTGAGCTTCCGCTTACTGCAGACAATACTGCGGGCTGGCCAACAGGAACTTTTTACTCTCATGTAAAGATTGGTTCATTATCTTCCAATCAAAATTATCTGTTTAGGGTGAGTTAATGAAAAATAAATTCATAATAACATTAATCTTGTTTATTCTGGCAATTGGCATGGCTGCAAGAGCCAAAGAAAGCAATAAAGTTTATGAAATCAATCTTAACTATAAAAGGCAGGCATCGCTTGAAACATTGTCATTTGTTAATATGCAAACAGCAGAAGGAATTGCTCCGGATTACAGCTCACAGCCTGTTGAAGGTTATTCTCTGGAGATAATATCATTGGATAATCAAGTGCTTAAATCAATAAAGTTTGCTATTCCAAGCGGCGCGGTAGCATTTAGCGGCATAAGTAACAATGCCCAGGGTTCAGCTGACGATTTCATGTTTGCCTTAACTGTCCCTTACTTCAGCAATGCCAAGCAAATAAATATACGTGACAAAAACGGCAAATTAATTTTACAAATTCCGTTAACTTCAGTCCCTAAATCTGGTTCGGCATCAGAAACCCAAACTGCGCAGAAAAAATTCAATTTAAGCTGGATTTATCTTGCAGCGCCGGTTATTTTAATCATTGGTTTTTTATCCTTCATGGAATTTAATAGAGTTAATGCGCACAAGGAACTTAGGGGCCAGCTTAATCAAAACAAGACATTATCTTTAAAAAATTATATAATGGCAAATTTGCGGAAAGGCTTTAATAGGGAACAAATCAGAAATGCATTGATTAAAAACCATTATAATTACAATGAAATTGAAGAAGCTTTCAGGGGAATTAAATATTAAAATAATATTTTACCTAAATCAGGCAAGCAACCAATTAAAAAATAAAAATTATTTTATTTAATTTTTACAACCATAAATTATTTTTATTTCATGATAACCAAAGATGCGTATCACAAAAATATATGCACTAACTATTTTATTTTTGCTTAATTTATTAATTCTTTCAGGCATTTCTTTTGCACAATCGGCTCCTGCAACCATGCAGGATTTCTGGGATGGAAAAGCATATTTTGAATTTCAGAATAAATTCATTTTGCCTACTGATGGGCGTACAGCTTGGGTAGCACAAAATATGGGAACAGATATTGTTGTAAAGGACAATGTTTGGTATATGTTTACGAGAGAATATTTGATAGACAAGCCCAAATGGTGCAACGAAGCCGCAGCAAGAGATGCTGCAAGAATTGTTGTAAGAACGTCAAAAGATAAAGGAAAAACATGGTCAGGCAAAACCACAGTCATTGAGCCAACACAGGGAACTCCAAATGAATGCTCAAGCATCGATGGTGATGCTTATTTTGATTCTGACACAGGAACATGGCAGTATATCTATCAGTGCATGGCTAATGATGCTCTCTGGAATATTTGCCATGCAACACTTAATAGCAAAACCCCATCAGCAATTTTTGTGCAGGATTCAAAAAATCCTATTATAAAAAGCGGAGAAATTTTAGATAAGATTGCTCCGGGATTTAATCAAGAAGGAACGCCTGAAATTGCTGAAAAAAGAGGGGATTATTTTTATGTCACATTTCACGGCTATAGGGAATCAGACGGCAATGCAATAAGAATAGTTGCAAAGACAAAAAATTGGGTCGACTGGGAAACTGTAAATGACGGCCCGATTTTTGACAAGAGCAAATGCCAGTCATGGAATGTGCCTTGGGATTCTAAAGGATGCGTAGGTGGCGGTGCTGGAACTATATTAAAGGACGATACAAACTACTATATGTTAATGGAAGCTATGGATAAGAATCTTGGATGCATACCTGATCAAAATTGGGTTTATGGATTGCTGCGTTCTCCAAATCTTGAATCTACTTCTTGGACAAGCATGAACAATGATGGTGCCGTAATCGCATACAGCTCTAAAGAAATTGGCATGGTTGGGGGCTCAAGAATTCCGGTTGAATTAAAAACGGAAAATTACGTTAATGGTATCTTAAGGGGGCATAAAAGACAATGTTCCATCCAATATCAAAGATTGTTTAAAGACACTAATGGGGACATATACCTTTTATTCGGAAGATTAGGAGAGATAGAAAATGTCGACACAGATTCTAAAACCGGAATTTATATTTTTAAGCTTAAGAAAAACGTTCCATTCGCATCCTATAAATTTAGGGAAGGAAATGGCCACTTATACACGAACTCTGATATAATAAGCAATGGAAATTTTGAGGCAAAAACTTCCAATGTCCAATGGATTCCAAAAGAAGATGGGACAAATACTCTTGAATTTAATGGTGCAACTTCTTATGTCGAGATGCCAGCAAACAAATTATTTAACCTAAACGAAGATTTAACGATGGAGATAAATTTAAAACTGAGCAGCCTTCCAACAGATAAATCCGCTTTCATTGCAGGAAAGCTTTTCTCTTACTGGCTTGAGCTTTATCCTGACAGCAACCTCTGCTTTTGGCTGTTTAATAATGGCGGACAGTTCAGCACATGCACAAAGATTAAGCTTAATGAATATCAAAAAATTCAGGCAACATATGGCTCAAATCAAATCAGCATTTATAATAATGGAATCCTTTCAAATTCGGCACCAACAACAGGAAAAGGTGCATCCCTAAATGAAGCGCGAGTTCGGTTAGGAAACGGAGCTGCTGATTCAAACGGATTTTATGGCTCCTTTATGGGTTCAGTTGATTATTTCAAGATATATAATTATACATCAAATGTGGGGACAAATTTACACAATTCGTCCTTGCTAGATCCAAGATTGGCTGTTGTTCACGTTGCAGGAACATATCCTCAAATTGGTGACGGCTTTCTTGTGCAAGGCGCTAAAAAAGCAATAGAATTAGGATTTCAGGGGATTGAACTTTATGTTTCTCCTGAAGTGTGCTGGCAGGTAAATGATGCACATCCAAAAGGCCAGTATCAGACATTAGACTGGTGCCAATTATCTGAAAATTCAAGAATTTTACAATTCGCAAGCCATCCAAGATACAAAGAAGTTTTCAATCTGCCATTTAAAACTTTTTTCCTCACAAGCGACACTGCGGACCTGTCGGCTGCTAACGGAGCAGGAATTGCACTGACAAGATTTACTCAAACTCAGCTGGATAAAACTTACGCCGACTTTTATGAATATTCAAAATACCTTCTTAGCACATATAAAAATAGCGGAAAAACATTCATTATACAATCACCAAATGAAATGGACCATCAGCTTCTTGCGAATAAGCAGGATAAAAATTCAGATCCTGATGATTTCGCCATAGAAAATGGCGTTGATTATCTGAATACAATCCAAAATGCAATTGATGATGCAAAAAGAGATAATCCTAATCCTGGCGTTGAACTTTATCATGGTTGTGAAGTCAATATGGTTGTAAAAGGCATGGCCGGCAAAAAATCTGCTGTTAACAACATTTTGCCCCGCACTCATTGCGACTTATACGGATATTCTGCATGGGAGTCACTTAATCCCGACGATAACACATTGGCCAATTCTCTTGAATATCTTGCCAAGAAAGCCCCCGACAGCAAATCGTTTGGCAGCAAAAATGTTTATATTAGCGAACTAGGTGCATCAGTTTTCATTCCAAATGTAGGGGCAATCGGGCAGGCAGGTTTTGTTGATAATCAAATTAAAAAGGCCCTTGATTGGGGCGCGCCTTATGTTTTATATTGGGAGCTTTATGATAATGAATGCAAAGCCCCAATACCGCCAAAAGAAAGCCAATGTCCCGGCTACTGGATTGTAAAGCCGTCAGGTGAATTATCGGATGTTTACACCCAATCAATTTCAAAATATAAAGATATACCGTTAGAAACGGATCCTATAATCGAGATTAACGTATCGCCTGCTTCTTCAATTTACGAGGATAACATTGTAAAAATAGATGCAAATGCAACCAATTCAAAGTTTGTAACAAATATAAAATTGTTAGTTGATGGTGAAGAGAAACAAATCTGCAGTTCGGGCTCATGTTCTCATACTCAGAAATATGATGTTGGCAATCACAAGTTTACAGCCATAGTTACCGACTTACTTGGAAATTCCAAGATTAGGGCTTCACAGGAATTTTATGTGAACAAAAGGCAAATAGTCCAAAATTGTATCGATTCTGACGGCGGAATTAATTATAATGAAAAAGGAGAAGTTACAGGAAAATTATATTCCAACGGTTCAATTGAAACTTTGTCTGATGACTGCGACGAATCAAATGGGATTTACTTAAATGAGAGATTTTGCGGCAAAGATGGATATTTGGAGTATGAATATTACAAATGCCCCAACGGCTGCAAAGACGGGGCTTGTGTCGAAAACTCAAACAAACAAAGCTTTAAATTTTCTCTCTGGACATGCGCTGACGGAACCGCTTATTCTAAATTAGATTCTTCTTCCTGCAAAAGCTTTGACGAGTGGCAGGGACTTGCAAAAGAATCATGCAAAAACCAGTTGGCATCTTTTAATGTAAGGGGAAGCTGCGGAAATAAATTAATTAATGAAAATGTTGAATGTGTTTTTAATAATGCCCAAAAAGAAGAAAAATGCAGTTCAGGCGATAATATATGCTACGGCACCCAAAGCTGCGATTTAAGCGTTCAGGGAAAGAATGGAGATACAATTTCATGGTCAAGCTCATGCAGTGATGAGCAGTTTAAAACTGTTATCGATGGTAAAGATGAAAAAATTGTTTTTAACTGCGTCAATCCTGTTTGCAACAACGGCATCATAGAAAGGGGAGAATTTTGTGATGGAAATAATCTTGGGACATACACAAAGTGCACCGATATTGAATTATTCAAAGGAGGCAATCTAAAATGCGACAAAACCTTTTGCAATTATGATTTTTCCGAGTGCATTCTTTCAACTTGCGGCAACGGAAAAATTGACGAGAATGGTGAACAGTGCGATGCTGACAAATTTCCAGACCAGACAAAATCCTGCAGCGACATATGGCCTTATGTTGGAGGAACTTTAAAATGCAATCAGTACTGCAAATTCGATACTTCAGGCTGCATAAAGCCGGTATGCGGCAACGGAAAATGTGAAATGTGGGAGAATGACAGAATTTGTAGCAAAGACTGTCATGAGAATGCCATCGGCCCGCAATCAACATTAGTTATTGTGGCTGAGATTGGTGACAAGCAGCCGTCTGCAGATGTTGAAACCGCTAAAAAACTTATATTTGGCAATGTTGAAGGAACTGTTGGTGATTTTTATGATAAAAATTCATATGGAAAAGTTTCATTCACTGGCAAAGTAGTCGGCCAATACAAACTGCCGGCTGAATTGCATTGTTTTGGTGATGAATTGCTGGCAGAGGCTATGAAGGCAGCAGATAAAGATGTTTACTTTCCTGATTATAACAGAATCATACTTGACGTTCCGTGGCTTTCTGATTGCGGTGGTGTCGCAGGTTACGCAGATATAGGAACAAGATTAATTCAAAGTCCTGACGGTCCAGTTAGGGCTTCAGTATCGACGGATTTTTCATTTACAGATGGGGTGGTAGGGCATGAGCTTGGACATAATTTCGGAACAAATCATGCGAATTTAATGCGTTGCTTGAACTGCCAAAGCAATGAATATGGTGACCAGTTTGATATTATGGGAAGCGGAGGCTTAAAATATTTTAATGCCCCTCACAAGGAAGAGGTGGGCTGGCTTGATCAGGATAACATCATAACAACAACCGAGGGCGAATATTTAATAAAGCCATTGGAACAAAAGCTCCCAAAAGGTGACATCCAGCAAATAAAGCTGCCATGGAAAACAGGCCATCCTTTTTACGTGGCAGGAACTTATCTCAGCGAAAAATTTGAACCTTATAATATGCCTGTATTTTATTCTCTTGAATTCAGGCAGCCAATAGGTTATGATGCAGGCTCATTTGATTCTATGTATTCCGGGGTCTTATTGCATATTGCCGCAGTCCCATCCAATCCATATGATTACCAAACAAATTTAATTATTACAGATTCATATTCATTAATGCCGGGCAAAACATTCAAAGACAGTGCAAATGACTATGAAATCCAAGTTGAGAGTGTAACAAAAGACGGCGCTCTTGTAAAGATTAGCCATTTTAATGCAGATAACAAAAAGCCGGTTGGTGTCCTCCAGGGAAGCGAATTTAAAGATGATAAGGGAAATAAACAATTATACATTTTCGGATGGGCAGCAGATCCTGATACTGTGAATGAACCGGTGAATATTGTTGTAACGGTAAATGATCCAATAAACCAGAACTATTACTTTGACAGACGGGATGTTTTGGCAAACGGACAGAGCAAAGATGCCAGTGATGCAGGTTATGGTCCAAACCACGGATTTGAAATTCCAATTAAAAGTTATAATGATATAGAGCTTGTTCATGGTTATGCAACCGACACTTGGAACGGCCCTCTTGTTGAGCTGCAAGGCTCCCCGATTACAATCAAACAAACATCAAAATAATAAAATGAAAAATAAAAAAATAATTTTTGCGGAATTTGTGATTTTAATATTGTTATTTCCGATTGTTATTGCACAAACTAGGCAACAAAACTCAAATGACAAAGTTCTTGACGGAGAATTAGAAGTCATGCATGTCGATGACTTCAAGAATCCTGAAAATTCCAAATTTATATATTATCTGCGGACAAGCACAAAAAGATACGAACTTCAGTCAGATAGGCAATTTCCATCCGTCACTTCAGGCACCCCTGTAAGGGTAAAAGGGGATATTGAAGGCAATACAATAACCGTGCAGGCTATTAAATTATTAAATTCTCCCGACGATGAACTGTCACGAGACAACAGCTTTTTCAGCCAGCCTGTGCCTTTGGCAAATAAGCCCGGCAGAAAATTATTCAGCCTCAGCTGGATTTATTTTGCTTCACCACTTGTTTTGGTTGGAATATTAATCGGTTCACATGAAATGAGAAGAAAGAGGCACCGTGCAGAACTTTTCGCTGAAAGAAACGTGCACAGGGTAACAACTTTGAGAAACTGGGCTTATTCAAACTTGAAAAAAGGATATTCCAAAGAGCAGATGAAAAGCGCTTTGATTAAGAACAATTATAACCCTAATGAAATTGAAGAATCGTTTAGAGGAATTAAATAAATCATACTAATTTCTTAATGAATTCAGCAATTATGGCTTTTTTCTTATAGCTAGAAATTGAAAAAAGATTTTTTTTAATCATCTTTTCCGATATCGTAAAAATATAATTAAGCTTTATAACACTGTCTTTGACTGCGCCGTCTTTTTTCATTAAAGTAATTCCTTTCATTTCCGTGTTGCTTGTTATTCCAGCAACAACAATATTTCCATACTCTTCGAAAAGAACAAGTGCCGGCCTGCTTTTGACTTCAAGGGTATCAACAAATTGCATTTCAGCTAAAATAATATCGCCGAATTTAGGCATTATTCCATGCCTCATCCTCTTTATTATCCCAAAGCTCTTTCATCTTTGGCTGCTGTATTTTGTGCAGGAATTCGTCATACTGGTTTCTTTGCTTTATTGTAATAAATACCCTGCTCATCTTACCAAGAAGCTCATTATATGTCTGTCTCGGGTATTCCTTTGCCTTTTGCAGCTGCACTATAACTTTTTTATCTAGCTGGATTGTAGAAGCATTTTTCATATATAATCACCTATATATTAATTATATATTACTTATATATAAACTTTTTGGCTGCCTAATAAACCTATCCGACGCTGTGCCCGCATCCGCAGCTTCTCTTGACATTTGGATTGTTTATCTTGAAGCCTGAGTTCTGCAGCGTTTCAACGTAATCGACTGTCGAGCCTTTCATGAATGCAATGCTTTCATTGTTCATGAATATCTTTACCCCTTTATCTTCAAGAATAATGTCATCTGCTTTTGATGCTTTTTCCAAACCGATGTCATAAGTGTATCCGGAGCATCCTCCTGAAATAATGCCTACCCTTAAGCCATAATTATTCTTGTTTTCCTTTTCAAGCAACAGCTTTACCTTGTTAGCGGCCTTTTCAGTCAGGCTTACAATAAGTTCCTTTGTTTGTTGTTCCATTTTTTATTCCTCCGATTATTTTATTAAAACTTATCTTTATATATTTTTTGCATTGATTGGTACTTATTGTTTTAATTTTAAAAAATATTTACTTTTCTATTGGATGCCCGTTCTTCTGCCATTCATCAAACCCGCCAACCATTTCCATTACATTGCAGTCATGCTTAGCGAATTTTAACGCGGCTTTTGGAGCTGCGAAGCATGTGATATGGTAGCAATAGAAGATTAAAGTTTTGTCCTTGGCAAGTTTTCCGATTTGGCCCTCTATTTCGCTGCCGGGGATATTGATAGATCCGGGAATATGTCCCTTACTGTAAGAATCCTTATCCCTTACATCAATTATTGAATACCCCTCGTCTTTTTCATCGACAATGTGCCTGACCGAATATGGGTCTATTTCGTATTGTAGTTTTTCCTCAAAAAATTTTACTGCTTCTTTGTTCATTTTAGTCACCTTTATGCTTCAACTTCAGGCTCTCCAATGTATTCATCATATCCTTTTGCCTCAAGCTCGTGCGCTAATTCTTTTCCGCCGCTCTTTACTATCTTTCCTTTTACCATTATGTGAACCTTGTCAGGAGTTATGTAATTCAGCAGCCTTTGGTAATGCGTTATAACCAAAACTCCCATGTTTGGCCCAAGCAAAGTATTTACGCCTTCTGCAACTATCTTCAGGGAATCAATGTCCAATCCTGAATCGGTCTCGTCAAGAATTGCCATGTCTGGCTGCAGAACTGCAAGCTGCAATATCTCTGTTCTTTTCTTTTCCCCTCCTGAAAATCCCTCATTTAGGTACCTTCTGGCAAAAGCGTCGTCAATTTTCAATAATCTCATCTTTTCCTTTAGCAGCTTGATAAATTCAGGAACGCTGATTTGGACCTTCTTGACCGCGTTGTAAGCTGTCCTCAAAAAGTTTGATACTGAAACGCCCGGGATTTCCTGTGGATACTGAAATGACAAAAATATTCCGAGCTTTGC
>CAYNCK010000058.1:0-2155 GCA_964396095.1 uncultured Methanosarcinales archaeon | reverse complement strand
ATCAAGAAATTGACTGATCTGAAAAACACAGATGTCATTAACGAGCTTTCAACATTGCATACGCAAGGTGTCGAATTAGTTGAGCCGTCTGATTTATCCGGCTCATTAAGGGGCAGGCATAATCTGTATAATCATTTGGAGTATATGCTGAAAAACTCACAAAAATCTATTCTTATTTCTACATCAGAAAACGAGCTTGGAGATTTAACATACAAATTCAAAAGCATTTTTAAAAAATTGAAGAAAAGAAATGTAAAAATAAAAATTCTCACGCAAATCAACAGCAATACAAAAAAGCTCGTTGAAGAGTTAAATCAATTTGCAGAGATAGTTCACAAAAACAACAGGGCAAGGTTCTGCATTGTTGACGGCAAGGAAATTATTTTTATGGTAATGGATGACAACGAAGTCCACCCAACATATGATGTAGGCATCTGGGTAAACACTCCTTTTGCAAAAGAAATTGAAATGGCCTATTCAAAATAGGAATTCTCGGTTTTATTTGTTAATTAATCTTCAATTTCACCATTTCTACACAAAACCCATTTTTCCACAACCTTTATAAATCATCATAAGTTTCTAGACGTACACTTGTGTTTATTCAAAACATAAGGGATAAAACAAGCCTGAAAAGATTGCTTTTTCAGTACAGTTGATTAAACTGTTTTCTACAAAAGTAGTCAATAAAAGGCTTTTTTGCGTAATCAAACAATAGACACAATAGTCTGCGTTATCGAAAATGCCAAGAACAAGACAACCAAGATCAGGAAGCATGCAGTTTTGGCCTAGAGTCAGGTCCAGATATTCTTATCCGAGAATAAGGAACTGGCCGGCAGGAAAAGAGCCAAGATTGCTAGGGTTTGCCGGGTACAAAGTCGGCATGACACATCTGATAATTAATGACAATAGGCAGAGCTCACTCACCAAAGGGACAGAAATTTCGTGCCCGATTACGGTGATTGAATGCCCACCGTTAAAAACTGCCTCTATAATGTTCTACAAAAATACAAATAACGGAACAAAACTTGTTGCTCAATTGTTTGCTGATTCTCTTGATAAGGAAGTTGCAAGAAATCTTACAACCCCAAAAAAGAAAGGAAAAGAACCAGATGATTATGATATTGTCAGGCTTTTGTGCTATACGCAGCCAAAGATGACAAACATTGGAAAGAAAAAACCTGATATGTTCGAAGTTGCAATCGGTGGTACAAAAGACCAGCAGTTGAATTATGCGAAGGAAAAGCTAGGAAAGGAAATAGCTGTCAATGAAGTTTTCAAGGAAGGGCAACAATTAGATACCCATTCAATTTCAAAGGGAAAAGGGTTTCAAGGCCCTATGAAGAGATTTGGGATCACACTTAGGCACCACAAATCAGAAAAAAGCAGAAGAAACCCCGGGTCACTTGGCTCGTGGCAGGCACAAGGACAAATTATGTGGAGGACTGCCCATGCGGGAAAGATGGGGTTTCATTTAAGGACAGAGTACAATAAATGGCTCGTAAAGATAGGCAATAAGAGTGATGAGATAAATGTTAAAGGAGGATATGTTCATTATGGTTTTGTTAAAAACTCTTTCATGTTAATCAAGGGCGGAATAACCGGCTCGCAAAAGAGGCTTGTTAGATTTACAGATTCAATTAGACCAAGAAAAGTCATGCCAGAAGCACCACAAGTGACATACATAAGCACAGAATCAAAACAGGGAAGATAAATGAAACTTTCAATATTAGATACAACAAATAAAAAAGTCGGTGAAATAAATCTCCCGATGCAGTTCAGCGAAGAATACAGGCCTGACTTAATACGCAGGGCAGTCATAGCTGTACAGAGCAACAATCGGCAGCCTTATGCTGCAAGCACTACTGCTGGAAAAAGGGCTTCTGCAAAACTTTCAAGGAGAAGGAGAAAATACAGAACATCTTATGGTTTTGGAATTTCTAGGGTTCCTAGAAAAATTCTTACAAGAAGGGGAACCAGGATGAACTGGGTCGGCGCATTTGCCCCTGGAACTGTTGGCGGAAGAAGGGCGCATCCACCAAAGATAGAAAGAATATGGAAGAAAAAAATTAATGAGCAGGAAAGGAAAAAATCGATAAGAAGCGCGATTGCAGCCACAGTCTCAAAAGATATTGTTACACAGAGGGGACATTTTGTG
>CAYNCK010000057.1:0-34865 GCA_964396095.1 uncultured Methanosarcinales archaeon | reverse complement strand
CCTGAGAACTATCCATTTGTTTTGGACAGCCAGTTTGAATCTCTTGACAAGACAAAAAAAGTAATTGAAGCCTTCATGATAATAGGGCTTGAAAAAGAGCTTGACAGAATAAACGGAAAAACAATAAGGCCAGGTAAAGGTAAATTAAGAGGAAGAAAATACAGGCAGAAAAAAGGGCCGCTGCTTGTTGTTGCAAACACAGTCAAGCTCAACTCAGCTGTCTCAAACATATCTGGAATGGATGTAATAAATGTAAAGGATTTGAACGCTGAACTGCTTGCTCCTGGCGGCAAGCCGGGCAGGCTTACTTTATGGACAATCAAAGCAATAAATATTTTAGAAAAAGAAAAATTGTTTAATTGAAATGGACCCGTACACAATAATAAAATACCCATTGTCGACAGAAAAGTCGATAAGGCTGATGGAATCTGAGAACAAGCTAATATTTGTTGTTAACAAAAAATCAACAAAAAAAGAAATTAGGAACGCAATAGAGGAAATGTTCAAAGTATCTGTTGATGGCGTTAACACATTTGTAAGCCCAGAAGGGGAAAAAAGAGCTTATGTGAAATTTTCATCAAAAAATCCCGCTATAGACATCGCAACACAAATGGGGCTGATGTAAAGGAGTTGGTAATATATGGGAAAAAGTCTAATTCAGCAGAAGAGAG
Source organism: uncultured Methanosarcinales archaeon (assembly GCA_964396095.1). Classification (GTDB taxonomy): domain Archaea; phylum Nanobdellota; class Nanobdellia; order Woesearchaeales; family GW2011-AR4. The sequence goes on along the minus strand of CAYNCK010000057.1, from coordinate 34,194 downwards.
GAAAAGGAAGTCCAAGGTACAGGGCGCCGAGCTTCAGATACAAAGGGAAAGCAGCATTCACAAATTTTGACAACAACGAAATAGTCACAGCAGATGTTACTGATATTGTTCACAGCAGCGGACACAGCGCTCCTCTAATAGAATTAAAATACAGCAATGGCAAGACTGGATTGCTTCAAGCTCCGGAAGGGATTAGGGTTGGAGACAGAATTGAAATAGGCAACGATGTCGAGATGAAGTCAGGAAATATACTTCCATTGAAAAGTATCCCTGAGGGAACATCAATTTATAACATCGAGTCAAACCCCGGAGATGGGGGGAAGTTTGTAAGAACGAGCGGGGCATTTGCAAGAATCATAACAAAAACAGAAAATGCCATTGTTGTTGAATTGCCATCAAGCAAAAGAAGGACGTTCATGCCGGCATGCAAAGCCATAATTGGAGTTATTTCAGGCGCAGGAAGGACAGAAAAGCCTTTCCTCAAAGCAGGCAACAGGATGTTTGCAATGAGAGCTAAGAATAAATTTTGGCCCCAGGTTAGCGGCACTTCAATGAACTCAGTAAGTCATCCTTTTGGTGGAAGAAGTTCCCATGCAAAAGGCATTCCAACACAATCAGCAAGAAATTCACCTCCTGGAAGGAAGGTCGGCAAGATAGCACCTAAGAGAACAGGAAGGCGCAAGAGGTAAAATAATATTCAACAACAATGGCAAAAAAAGAATTCACCTATAAGGGAAAAACGCTCGAAGAATTGAAAAAATTGAGCATGCCTGAGCTTGCACAACTGCTTCCTTCAAGGCAAAGAAGAATCCTAAAGAGGGGTCTTACAGAGCCGCAAAAAACCTTACTGAGGAAGATGAAATCCAGCAAGAAAAATATTGAGACCCATTGTAGGGATATGATTATTTTGCCTGAAATGGTTGGATCAATAATAAGGATCCACCAGGGGAAAGAATTTGTAGTTCTTGCCATAGAGGCTGATATGATTGCCCACTGCCTTGGCGAGTTTGCACAGACGAGGAAAAAAGTTGCGCACAGCGCGCCTGGAATAGGTGCTACGAGATCAAGCGCTAGCTTATCGGTGAAATAAAAATGAAAGGCTACACATTCAAGGATTACAATAATGAGCACATGGCAAGGGCAGTTGGCATGGCATTGCCGATTTCAATGAAGTTCAGCAGAGAAATATGCAGGTTTATCAAAAACAAAAATCCGAGCCATGCAAGAAAACTGTTGGAAGAAGTGATACAAAAGAAAACAGCCATTCCATTCACAAGATATAATTTTGACCTTGCTCATAAAACAAAAATTGGCCCTGGAAGATATCCTGAAAAAGCCTCAATTGAGTTCATCAAGCTAATTGAATCAGTTGAGGCAAATGCACAATTCAAGGGGTTAAACACACCCAACCTCATCATAATCCATGTAAGTGCGCATAATGCAGGCAAGGCATGGCACTATGGCAGGTTTTCAAGAAGAAGAATGAAAAGGACGAATGTAGAGATAATTTTGGAAGAAAAATCAAAGACAGAAAATAAGGAAAAAATAAAAAAAAGCAAAAGAGTGATTTGATAATGATAGAAAGAAAATTCGTAGCACAGAAAATAAAGGAATTCCAGATTGAAGAATATATAACACAAAACCTCGAGAATGTTGGGCACAGCCATACAAAGATGGTAAAGACACCTCTTGGTGAAAAAATAATAATATCCTCGTCAAGACCGGGACTCATTGTGGGCAGGAAAGGGCAGAATATCAAGCAGCTTACAAGGACACTGAAGAAAAAATTTGACCTTGAAAATCCACAGGTAGAGATAAGCGAAGTTGAAAATCCGAGTCTTGATGCAAACATTGTCAGTGAAAAAATTGTCGATGCACTTGAAAAATTCGGCTCGGAAAAGTTTAAGGCAATCGGCCACAAGATTATGACGGAAGTCATGAGATCAGGGGCCCTTGGAATAGAAATAATCATCAGCGGAAAAGTGCCAAGTGCAAGAGCCAAGTCGTGGAGATTTTATTCAGGATATTTGAAGAAATGCGGTGACATTGCAAACGGGGTTAAGAAATCCAACCGTCAGGCTCAGCTCAAGACAGGAATAGTGGGGGTTAAAGTAAGCATAATGCCACCTGACTTGAAGCTTCCAGACGACATAGAGCTGGTGGAAAATTTAGAGGTCAAAGTTGAAGAAGTAAAAGAAATCAAGAAAGAGGCTGCTGAAGAGCAAAAACAGGAAAAGCCAAAGAGAAGAAGCCCACGAAAATCAAAGATTTCTGGGGCGCAGGAAATGGAAAACATTTCCTCGCGGAAGAAGAAAAATGAAAGCGAAGGAACTAAGGCTAATGAGTGAGATGGACTTGGAAAACAAGTCTATTGAGCTTAAGAAGGAACTAATGAAAGTAAACTCACAGATAGCAATAGGTACTATTCCAAAAAGCCCGGGTAAAGTAAAAGAAATGAGAAGGACAATCGCAAAAATATTGACTATAAAAAATGAGAAGATTTTGAAAATTGTAAGTAGTAGCAAAACACAAAAACAATCCGTAAAGGAGTCAAAACCGAAAGGGGGAAGCAAAAAGGAATGAATCAAATATGCCCTACGTGTGGTTTAGTAAAAGAGCTCTGCGTATGTGAGACAATAGCAAAGGAAAGCCAGAAGATACTCGTCTACATTGAGAGGAAAAAATTCAACAAAAATTACACAATTATAGAGGGAATTGACGACAAGGAAATTGACCTCAAGGATCTTGCGAAAAGGCTTAAGTCTGCGCTTGCATGCGGCGGCACTGTCAAGGCAAAAAAGGTAGAGCTTCAAGGGGAACACAAACAAAGAGTAAGGAAGATTTTGATTGACTATGGGTTTGCGCCAAGCAGCGTTGAGCTAAGATAAATCAATAACAAATCATAATCATAAAATGACAAAAAACGAAACAAGAAACATTGGAATTGGATTGGAAATGCCTAAGCAGAAATGCAGCGATGCAACCTGCCCTTTCCACGGAATGCTGAGTCTAAGGGGCAGGCAGTTTATCGGCACAGTCATTTCATCAAAAATGAGAAAGACAGTGGTCATAGAATTCGACAGGCTGCACTTTTTACCGAAGTATGAGAGGTACGAGAAAAGAAGAACAAAACTTAAAGTCCACAATCCTGAATGTATTAATGCAAAAGACGGCGACAAAGTGAAAATCATGGAATGCAGGCCATTAAGCAAGACAAAAAATTTTGCAATAATTGGGAAGGTTGGTGTAGAAAAAGGATTTAAAGAAAGGATGGAAGCAAGAGAAGCGTCAAAGGTTGAGAGCCCTAAGAAATCAGAAGAAGTTGCTGAGGGGGCAAAGTAAATGCAACCTGTCAAGGCGAGAGTCACAAAAGCGTTGCCGCTTTACTGTCATGTTGATACATGCGACAATTCAGGAGCTAAAATACTCAAGATATTCACAGTAATGGGGGCAAAAACCCGCAAAGGCAGAGTTGCAAGCTGTGGTGTCGGTGATTTGATTATGGCGTCAGTTAAAAATGGAAGGCCTGACATGAGGAAGACAGTTGTATTTGCCGTAATAGTCAGGCAAAAAAAAGAGTACAGAAGATACGACGGTACAAGAATAAAATTTGAGGACAATGCTGCAGTTGTTTTGAAAGATGACAAGGGAAATCCAAAAGGCACAATTTTCAAAGGAGCCATCGCTAAAGAAGCTTGCGAACGGTGGCCCGGAATTGCAAAAATAGCAAGCATAGTGGTTTAAAATGAAAGATTTTTCAAGAGATTGGAAGGCGAGCACAAAGCCGTCAAAGCAGAGAAAATATAGGTTCAATGCAATGCTGCACATAAAGCACAGGCTCGCAAGCTCGCACTTATCAAAAGAACTCAGGAAAAAATTTGGCAAAAGAAATATTACTCTTAGAAAAGGGGACAAGGTAAAAATCACAATGGGAAAATTCAAGAAGCTTGAAAATAAGGTTGAAAGAATTGACTTGAAAAATCTGAGAGTTTTTGTAACAGGAGCAGAGATGACAAAAAAAGATGGCTCAAAAAAATCAATCGCGTTGCACCCGTCAAACCTCGTGATAACGGAATTAAATCTTGACGATAAGCTCAGGCAAAAATCGCTTGAGAGGAAATAAAATGGGAAAAGATCACCTTAAGCGGATGGCATCACCCAAGGCTTGGAATATTCCAAGGAAGGGCTCAGTGTATATTACAAAACCTTTGCCTGGTCCGCACGGCCTGCAAAATGGCATGCCATTAAACACTCTGCTGAAAGAAACCCTGAATTACGCAGCAACAACAAGGGAAGTCAAAAAAATACTGAACAAACTTGAATTAAAAATCGACGGCAAGGTCAGAAAAGATTTTAGGTTTCCGGTAGGCATGTTTGATACTTTGGAATTTTCCAGCACAAACGAATATTTTAGGGTTGTGCTAAACAACAAAAGCAGAATGAGTCTTGTAAAAATAACCAAGGAAGATGCATCTACAAAGCCTTGCAAAATAATCGGCAAGACAATGGTAAGAGGAAAATTGCAGCTGAACTTATACGATGGTAAAAATCTTTTGGTTGATGGTGATTCATACAAAGTCGGAGACACAGTCCTATTGGAGATACCAAGCAAAAAAATCTCAAAGCACCTGAAGCTCGGCAAGAAATCAACAATCTTTTTGTCAGGCGGAAAGCACGCAGGCGACATTGGAAATGTGGAAGATATAATTGAGAATAAAATAATCTACAAGGACAGCAAGGGCAATTTGATAGAAACATCAAAGAAGTACGCATTTGTAGTCGGGGATTCAAAGCCATTGGTTATTCTTGAATAAACATGAACAATATGAAAGAAATAAGGGTTGAGAAAGTAACGCTGAACATCGGCGCAGGAAAAGAGCAGGCAAAGCTTGAGAAAGGCATGGTGCTGCTCAGCATGATTACAAATGCAACGCCTGTAAAGACAATTACAAATAAAAGAATCCAGGAATGGGGCCTTCGGCCAGGATTGCCGATAGGGTGCAAGATAACTTTGAGAAAAGAAACAGCAATCAAGATTCTTCCCAGGCTCCTTGATGCTGTCGAGAACAAGCTCAGGCAAAGCCAGTTTGACGATTACGGGAACATTGCATTTGGAATTCATGAATACATCGGAATTCAGGGAGTCAAATATGACCCCAAGATAGGAATCATGGGGCTTGAGGTATGCGTGACGCTTGAAAGGCCCGGCTACAGAATCAAGAGGAGAAAAATACTTACAAGAAAGATTCCCCCTAGGCACAGGATTTCAAAGCTTGAAGCAATAAACTTCATGGCAAGCAAATTTAGCACAAAAGTGGGGGAAGAATAATAATGACCTACAGTGATTACAGGAAGGCATTCAAGCAGCTTAGGGCAAAGCCTGCAAAGATGCAGAAATATATCAAGCATAATGCACCAAAGCCAAGAAAATATGGAAGATCAACAAAAAAATGCATAAGATGCGGACGGCCAGGAGCTTATATCAGCAAATACGGCCTCGGGGTCTGCAGAACATGCTTCAGGGAAATTGCAACAAATATAGGTTTCAAGAAATACAACTAAGGTGAAAAAATGCTTAACGACCCATTGGCAAATGTAATGTCATTGATACTTAATAGCGAAGCTATAGGGAAGCAAGAGTGCTTCATAAAGCCAGTCTCAAAAACAATCAAAGAACTGCTCAAGGTAATGAAAGAAAATAATTACATTGGGGATTTCAAGGAAACAGAAGACAGCAGAGGCAACTACATAAACCTTACATTGATAGGGAACATCAATAAGTGCGGCGTCATAAAGCCAAGATACAGTGTTAAGAACGCGCAGTTTGAAAAATTTGAGAGGAGATTTTTGCCTGCAAAAGATCTTGGGGTTTTGTTTGTCTCAACTACAAAAGGAATTATGACGCATTATAATGCAAAATCAAAGAAACTAGGAGGCAGACTGATAGCTTACTGCTACTAAATGGCAAAAGAAAAGCAATCCGGGAAAATTGTAACTGTAATAGAAGTGCCTGAAAATGTAGAGGCAACTTCAAGCGGCAACACCATGACTGTAAGAGGTCCAATCGGGGAAGTCAAAAGGGAATTCAAGCAGCACAGGGTTCAGATAAGGATTGAAAATAAAAAAATTATCCTGGAATCAGGCAGGGAAACAAAAAAAGACAAAAAAATTTCAGGGGCATTGGCTGCGCATATAAAAAATATGATTAGGGGGAGCCAGCAAATACACACTTATACATTGAAAATATGCTCAGGGCACTTCCCAATGAATGTCAGCGTAACAGGAAATAAATTTACCATCAAAAATTTTCTCGGCGAGAAAGTTCCAAGGGCGTTGGAATTAAAGGAAGGGGTAGCTGTAAGGATCGAAGGGGAGATTATTCATGTAACGAGCATAAACAAGGAGCTTGCAGGGCAGGTCAGTGCAGATGTTGAACAGCTTACAAGAAGGCCAGGGTTTGATACAAGGGTATTCCAGGACGGCATTTATATAACCAACAAAGACGGCAAGGAGCTAAAATGATCGAGAAACTACTGGAAATCAGAAAAATTATGAAAGAAAGAAAGCCGGAATTTATCAGGCAGGACAATCCAAAGAGGATGAAATTAAACTACAAATGGAGAAAGCCGAAAGGGCTTCATTCTAAGATAAGGCATCATTTCAAGGGAAGAAGAAAAATGCCATCTCCAGGATACAAGAGTCCAGCAATCGTCAAAGGGCTTCACTCAACAGGTTTAATGATTATACATGTTGCTTCAGCAAATGATGTTGTTAAAATCAAAAAAGACAGGGAAGGGATCATAGTGTCAAAAAGCGTTGGAACAAAAAAAAAGCTTGAAATATTCAGGAAAGCAAAAGAACTTGATGTAAAAGTCCTGAACATTAATATTGACGAGCATATAAAGAAAATTGAAGATTTCATCAATTCAAAAAAATCAAAGTCATCAAAAGAAACTAAAAAAGAAGAAAAGAAGGAAAAATCCCCTAAAGAGTCCAAAGAGCAAAAGCATGAACAAGCTCAAAAAGATACTGATACGGCAAATGATGAATCAAGGAAAGAAGCAGAGAAAAAGGAAAAAGACAAGCTTCTGACAAAAAGGACGTAAAATGCTCGATGTACAAAAAAGGTTAGCGGCGCAGGTTTTGAAATGTGGTGTAAACCGAGTTAGGTTCGACCCTCTCAAGCTGGACGACATCAAGGAAGCAATTACAAAGGCTGACATAAGAGGACTGGTAAATAACGGCGCTATCATCAGGAAAAGGCTTAACAACACTTCAAAATTCTGGGCTAGAAGGAGAAAGGAGCAAAAAAGCTTAGGCAAGCAAAAAGGATTTGGGTCCAGAAAAGGCAAGAAAACAGCGAGAACGCCGCCCAAAAGGGTATGGATGAACAAAATCAGGCTGCAGAGAAGATTTATCAAGAGTTTGAGGGACAGCAAGTTAATCATATCTTCAGACTATCATGATCTGTACATGAAAAGCAAAGGGGGATTTTTCAGGAGCATAAGACACCTTAAGCTTTATACACAGGAAAAGGGCATAATCAAAAATGAAAAGAGTTAAGGTTATAACGGTGCCTTTCAGGAGGAAAAGGCAGGGAAGGACATATTACAAGAAGAGATTAAAAATACTTATGTCAAGGAGATGCAGGTTTGTAATAAGGAAATCATTAAAAAATTTCATAGTATCTCTTGTGAAGTACAGCCCGAAAGGTGACAATGTTGTTTTCACAATAAACTCGAGAACTCTTGCAAAACTCGGATGGAAAGGATACAACAGCAACATTTCAAGCGCGTATCTAGTTGGGCTTCTTGCCGGCAAAAAGGCAAAGGAGAAGGGCATAAAAGAAGCTGTTGTGGATTTGGGATTCAATAATTCAACAAAAGGATCAAAGCTTTATGCAGCGCTTGCAGGAGCGATTGATGCAGGCCTGGAAATTCCTGTTGATAAGGAAATACTGCCGACAAAAGAAAGAATTTCAGGAGAGCACATTGCAAAATATGCCAAGGCATTAAAAAATGAAAAATCAAAATATCAAAGGCAATTTTCAAACTACTTAAAGCTCGGACTTAACCCTGAAGATATTGTGAAGCATTTCAATGAAATAAAAGGAAAGATAAATGGCTAAAAAGAAACAGGAAGAAAAAGTGGAAGAGAAAGAAGAAGAGGCTAAGGTAGCAGAACTAGCAGATGATGAAGCCATAATTGAGAAGCCACAGGAAGGTCTGGCAACGGAGCTTGGTGAGATTAAAGAGATAGAAGAGGTTTTGGTTGAAGAGGTAAAGAAAAAAGACCCGTTTGAGAAAAGTACATGGAAAGCTAGAACATCACTTGGAATGAAAGTGAAAAGTGGTGAAGTAACAAGCATTGACTATGCGCTGGACAAAAGAATTAAAATACTCGAGCCAGAGATAGTTGAAGCATTGCTGCCCAATCTTACAACTGATTTATTGATGATTGGGCAGTCAAAAGGAAAATTTGGTGGGGGACAAAAAAGGGTTTTCAAGCAAACTCAGAAAAAAACACAGGAAGGAAACAAGCCGAATTTTGCAACTTTTGCAGTTGTAGGAAACGGAAATGGTTATGTTGGCGTTGGATACGGAAAATCAAAAGAAACTGTCCCTGCAAGAGAAAAGGCAATAAGGCAGGCAAAGCTTAATGTCATAAAAGTAAGGAGGGGATGCGGCGATTGGGGATGCGGATGCGGAGACCCGCATACTGTTCCTTTCAAGGTTACTGGAAAAGTCGGCTCTTCTGAAATAACTTTAATACCTGCGCCGAAGGGCACAGGTCTCATGGTTGAGGGAGAGTGCCAGAAAATACTGAAGCTTGCCGGAATCAAGGATGTCTGGTCGAGAACAGAAGGGCAGACAAGGAGCAAGCTCAATCTTCTGAGTGCTTGCTTTCAGGCTTTGCAAAAACTGATGGAATTCAAGCTTGACAAAAAAAACGAAGAAACATTAAAAATCATAGAAGGCAGTGCAATACGCTAAAATGAAAGACGAAATACCAAAGCAAAAAAAACCGGCACGATTGGCGGCAATAAGGGTAAGGGGGATACACAGCATCCGAAGCAGAATAGAAGATACGCTTAAGATGATCCGGCTTTACAAAAAAAATTTTTGCTGTGTGCTCATCAACAGCGATGTCAACGAAGGAATGCTGCGGAAAGTCAAGGACTACATAACCTGGGGGGAGATTGATGATGAAACATTCAACCTGCTTGTAGGAAAAAGAGGGGAAGAATTCAGAGGCAGGGAAACAGATTCTTTTGGTAAAATAAAATACAATGAGTTTTTTGTGATGGACGGCAAAAAGATTAAAAAATATTTTAGATTAAATGCACCTAGAAAAGGATTTGGAAGAAAAGGAATAAAGAACACTTTCAAGGACGGCGGGGCTCTTGGTTACAGGGGAGTTGCAATCAACGAATTGATTAAGAGGATGGTTTGATGACAGTCAACAAAAGGAAAAAAAATGTAAGGCAAAGGGGTTCCAAAACTCACGGTTGGGGTGCAAAGAAAAAGCATCGTGGAAAAGGTCACCAAGGTGGAGCAGGAATGGCAGGTACAGGCAAAAGAGCAGATTCAAAAAAGCCAAGCATATGGAAGGACCCCCACTATTTCGGCAAATACGGCTTCATAAGCAAAACACCAAAGGTAAAAATAAATCCCATTAATATAGATGATATTGAACAGCACCTAAATAATTTTATTTCATCTAATCTTGTAAAAAAAGAAAGTGATTATTATACCATTGAGCTTGAAAAGCTCGGATACAATAAACTGCTTGGGGACGGCAAAGTCTCAATAAAGCTAAGGATTAAAACTCCATTCGCTTCAAAAACGGCAATAGAAAAAATAAAAAAAGCTGGAGGGGAAGTTATCCTTGAGAACAAGGAATAACTTTAAAAATCCCCAGATTTTCTTGGATTAAAATGTCTCTTTGGCAAACTATTATATCAAATCTTCCTGAAGTTGAAGGACCTACGCAGAAAATCCTGTCTTTTCGAGAGAAGCTAAAATGGACAGGGATTGTTTTAATCATATTTTTTGTCCTTGGATTGATACCTTTGTTTGGGCTGGGAATAAATGCACTGCAAAGATTTGAGACACTCTCCATAATTCTTGGAGCAGAATTCGGCTCTTTGATTTCACTTGGGATAGGCCCCATTGTTACGGCATCAATTGTGCTGCAGCTGCTTAACGGCTCAGGAATCTGGAAATTTGACCTTACAACTTCAGAAGGGAAGAAATCATTTCAAGGCACACAGAAATTTGCGTCGTTGTTTTTCATAATTTTTGAGAGTTCAATCTACGTATTTTTGGGAGGATTGGCGCCAGCAGAGCAATTTAAGGGAACGGGATTCTATCTTCAGCTTCAGCTGATTTTAATATTTCAGCTATTTTTGGGAGGGATGCTGATATTATTTTTGGATGAGGTTGTAAGCAAGTGGGGGTTTGGTTCAGGAATCAGCTTGTTCATTGCAGCAGGAGTCAGCAAGAGCATATTTTTGCAGGCATTTAACTGGATTGTGCCTCCGGGCTCCAGCTACCCGCCTGGGGCAATTCCTGCATTTTTCATTAGCCTTGTAAACGGAGATGTATCAACAGCGCTGATAATGGTGTCTGCTGTTTTGGCAACGTTGCTTGTTTTTGTCATCGCTGTTTATGCACAGTCAATGAAAGTTGAAATTCCGCTTTCATTTGGCATGGTAAGGGGACAAGGCATAAGATGGCCATTATCTTTTGTTTACACTTCAAATATTCCTGTCATTCTGGTGGCCGCATTAGTCGCTAATTTTCAGCTATGGGGCAGGCTGCTGCAAAATATTGGCTATCCGCTATTGGGGTCTTTTAGTCCACAAGGGCAGCCTGTGTCAGGATTTATTTATTGGATTCAGGGTCCAGACATTGTACGAACTATAATACAACAGCATACTTTTTTAATTGGATTTAGGCCGTATTTGCAGGCATCATTCTACATGCTGTTTTTTATTGTAGGGAGCGTTGTGTTCAGCATTTTCTGGGTGCAGACAGCAGGCATGGATGCAAAGTCACAGGCACAGCAGATGATTTCCAGCGGACTGCAGATTCCCGGATTCAGGAAAGACAAAAGGGTACTTGAAAGACTTTTGAGCAGATACATCTGGCCTCTGACAATAATGGGTGGAATAACTGTAGGATTCTTGGCATCACTTGCTGACTTGACAGGCTCATTAAGCAGGGGAACTGGAATTTTATTGACAGTAATGATTGTCTACAAGCTTTACGAAGATATCTCCAAGCAGCACATGATGGACATGAACCCTATGCTTAGGAAGTTTATGGGAGGATAAATTGGCTTATTATGATTTTCTTAATGTAATATTTGCCCCTCTGCTAAAGCTGCCTATTTTGCTCACAGTTGTACTGATGTCATTGACAATTTCTCTGATTGTAATTTTGATTACAAAATACACAACAGACCAGGTTTTAATGAAAAAGATAAAAGAGGATTTGAAAGATTATCAAAAGCAGATAAAGGAATTAAGAAGCGAGCCTGCAAAAGCAATGGGCGTGCAGAAAAAGGCTATGGAATTGAACATGAAGTATATGTCTCATTCACTCAAGCCGACATTGATAACCTTTATTCCGATAATCCTGATTTTTGGCTGGATGAGCTCGACATTTGCATATGAAAGCATAAAACCACAGCAGGATTTTTCAGTAACAGCTTTTTTTGACAAAAATGCAAACGGGCAGGCAAGCCTTATTGTGCCTGAAGAAATAACTTTGTTGAATGGCAAAAGCCAAAACATTGAAAATAGCCAGGCAACGTGGACAATGAAAGGAAAAGAAGGAGAGTACATTCTTGAAACTGATTACATTAATGAGAAGCAGCAAACTTCTGTTTTGATAACAAATGGCAAGAAATATATTAATCCAATTAAGAAAACTGAAGGAAGCATCAAGTCAATAAAAATAAATTATAAAAAACAAATTGTTGTTCCAATTGGATACAAAGACTGGTTTGGATGGCTCGGCACTTATATTATTTCTTCAATTATTTTTACAATGAGCATGAGAAAATTGATAAAAGTTTATTAAGAGCAAGCACCTAGCTTCGTAACTTCTATTGAGTTCTTTGTGCATATGTCTATTGCGTCAGACTTTATCTTTGGAATAAACTGGACTTTCTTCAGGTTCCCGTAAGCAGTAAAATCATAAGTGATAGACTTGTCCTTTTTTTCAAACAATGCGCTTCGTTTGATTAGTATATCATCAAGGTCAAAAAGCCTTGTGCCCTTGTCGCCTATAATCCAGATTGCAATGCCGCTTATGTCCTTTTCCCCGACATTGTCAATTATGAAATTAATGTAGCCGTTTTGCCCAACACCCCCAAAGCATATTTCAGAGCCATCTATATTTCTTACTTTTATTTCAACGTTCCTGCATTTGTCGGGGGATTTTCCCAAATCCAAATTCAGTCCCCAGTTCAGCACAACAGATCCAAGCGCAACAGCAAATGCTATAAGTAGAATTGTAGCTATCAGCGGAGATACCCCTTTTTTTGAACTTGAAATATTGAGCATACTTACCTTCATTCGATTGAAGTATTCATATATAAAGATTATGCTAACCTTTTTAAATACTCAATTATTCCTTAAGGGCATGCCAGCACCAAGATTAAGGTCAAGAAGCCTGAGGAAGGTATACAGAAAAGTACCGGGCGGAAGAACTGTAATTCATTACAAGAAAAGGAAGCCCAAAACTCCAAAATGCTCAAGCTGCGGCGATTTGCTAAAGGGTATCCCTAGGGTGCTTCCTTACAAAATGAGGAACATGCCAAAGACAAGGAAAAGGCCGGAAAGGCCTTATGGCGGAGTGTTATGCAGCAAATGCATGAGGCAGAAGATGATAGATATGGCAAGGCAATAATTTTTAATAATAAAATAAAAAATTTCAATATAATAGGGCGTTACAAATCATATATTAAAAATATTCGTGATAGGCAATAAAATAATAAAGAAATCACTTGAATGGACGGCGACGCCATTCGTTTTTAGGTGATCGGAGGACAAAATGATTGAGATAGGAAGATTATGCGTTAAGATTGCAGGCAGGGATGCAGGCAAAAAATGTGTTATTGTTGACATTCTGGATGATACTTTTGTCTTGATAGATGGAGAGACGAGAAGGAGAAAATGCAATATCCTGCATGTAGAGCCATTAAATCAAAAAATTGAGATCAAGAAGAATGCTTCTCACGAAGATGTTTCTAAATCATTTAAAGAACTTGGAATTGAGGCAAGAACTACAAAGCCAAAGCCTAAAACTCAGAAGCCTAAAGCAAAAAGAAAAACATCAGAGCAGCTAAGGGAGCAGAAGGAAGATAAGAAAAAATTAAAGGACATTTTCAAGCCAAAGAAAAAGGAAGAGAAGGCTGAAAAGAAAGAAAGCAGTCTTGAGGAAAAAGCAGGATTGGCTGAAAAGAAAGAAGAAACTAAAGAAGCAAAGCCTGCCGAGAAAAAGGAAAAGCCGAAAGCTGCCAAGAAAACAGAAGAGAAGAAAGAATAAGATTATTTTATTTTTTAATAAATTTAAATACTTAAACTTCTTTAATTTCTCCGTAAACAATTACTTTGCCTTTTTTGATTACTTTGTGAGCAATGACATCATTGGATATTTGTAAAGTTTTGAACAATCCGCCTTTAAGTATCACAGTTGCAAGGGGTGCTTCAATCTTGCCATGAATTTGCTTTGCACTAGCATCAATTGTGATAGTAATAGGTTTGTCAGAAGTTATGTCTCCATGAATCCTTGCATATATATTAGTATCCTCATTTAACTTTAAGTTATCGTGCTGTCCTTCAGTAATGTTATACATAAACATATTTCTATTTTTAAAAATTATAACTAAAAGTTTATAAATTCTATACTACTACTTAGTTAATATGGGACTAGAAATTGAAAGAAAAGGAGAATATACCAGATTAAAATATGTTGGTTACAATGAAGATAGGGAATGGTATATAAAAGAGCAAATAGTTCCAGGAGTCGTTGTTTGTATTAAAGGGGAATTAAGATTAAACCTGCCAACAAGACCAAATTTACTCCAAATGTTTCCTGACGGAGGGTTTTAGAAAGGGATTTGGATAAATTTAAATTGATAGAAGACAAACATACGATAGATACAATTTTGAGAACATTTCAAAAATAATCATCACTTCTTCTCCATCGCTTCAAACAACTCCGTCACATTTAATTCCATTGCTGAAACCGGCATTTCCAAACCCCAGTTTTCCAAAACCTGAGGATTAATTTCCCCTAAATAAGCAACTTTTTTCCCTTTGACTATTGCCCTTGCGCACCTTCCATTTATGAATGAGCTGTGCTCTGCTTCCTCGTAATCACTACTTAATCCGAAACAGTCTAAAATATAGTCAAGCACCTGCCTTATCTCGGTGTAATTTGCATTTTCATGCGAGCTTGCAATTGCAATCCTGCTGTACTCAATTATTACATCGCTTTTTCTTACATTTACCAATCCTTCCTCAAATATTTTCTGCGGAGACTCGACGTGCTTGTTTTTTGAGAAAACTTCCATAAGATTTGGAATGACCCAGCTTCTTACAGCTGAAAAAGTCTCAGACATGTACTCCTCAATCTCAACTGTTCCGGAATCCTCAGCATTCATTTTGGTATACAATGTGTTCTTGTCAGACAAAATATGCGAAACGATTTCCTGATAGCCAATGCCGACAACAAGCTCCCTCACCTTATTTATGAAATCATTTATTTTTAATGCTGAGCCGATCGTGAAGGTTGTCAACGGCAGCTCTTTTATTTTGTCAAAGCCATAAACAATTCCAATATCTTCTATTACATCACAATGGTGCAAAACATCTTTTCTGTACGGAGGAACAAAAACCTCGTAATTCTTAAAATTATATTGAGCTTTTTCAAGCAATGCCTTTACTTCAGTTTCCTTTAAATCCAGTCCAAACAGCTGCTTTATCTGGAGGGGGTTTATTTCAACAGAATCTACCTTCAAGTTAGGAGATACAATTTTTTTGTCGGGGTATTTGACTTCAACAGAATAAATCTGAAATCCTCTGTCGCTTAAAGCATACGAGAAAATGTTTGCAGCAAGATTAACCGATTCCTCGTCGGTTCCAGTAGCCTCAAAAAATATGTTTTCATCGCCGACTTCGAGCTTTCCGGCAAAATTTGAGTTTATTATAGGAATAAAGCTGAGAACTTCGTTCCTGTCATCCACAAGAACAGGATATTTTTCAAATCCTTCAAGAATCCATGAATATTCCTTTCCTTTTGGATGCTCTGCCAGAATTTCCTTTAGGCTCATCTTTACCTTGAACTCAAGAGGCACAAACTCAATTGATTTTGGATCAGCAGCCTTATAGTGTACAGGAAAAGCAACCCTTTTGTAGGAATACAATCCAATTGAAATTTTTTGCCTTCTTCTTCCGTATCCTTCGCAGAATTTTTCCTGCAGTTGTATTATCTGCTTCAGCAAATAATCATCAATATTTTTTCCTTTTGCTGCAAAGCACGAAATATACGGCCTTAATTTTGTGACAGACTTGTCAACAATAACCTGATAATCACCTTTATTTAGTTTTATTTCTGGAATACCTTTCTGCAGTCCAAGGATTCCTTTAACAAGCCTTGCAAATCCCTCAACACTCCACAAATATGGGAGGTTTGTGTCGCCAAAGTCAATTTTGACTTCGTCAGTTTCTTCATCATAATTTTCAATATCGCCTTTCCCGTAATGCGCTAGCAATTCAACTTCTTCTATAGCCAGTTTTTTCCCTACCAAATGCTGAAAGTCGTTCAATGAAAAGGTTATGGTTGGCATTTTATTTTTTCTTCAATTCTTTTCTGAATTCTTCGATTTCACTTATTTCAATTTCAGGAAACAGTCCCGAGTAATTGCATTTCTTGCATTTTTCAGGAATGGGCGCAAGCATTTGTGCAAATCCTGTAACTATAGGTAAATCAATGTTTCCACATTTTGGGCAAATTTTTGTGCAGTTTTTCATTAAATCATTTTTGCATTTCTTAAAAATTTTAAATCATGCGAGAAGAGGTGCCTTATATCATTTATACCGAGCTTGAACATTGCAAGCCTATCAAGCCCAACTCCCCATGCAATGACAGGAACTTCTTTCCCAACTAAAGGTTTTACTAATTCCGGCCTGAAAATTCCCGAGCCTGCAAGCTCAATCCAACCAAATTCAGGATGCTTTGCCTGGAGTTCAGCGCTCGGCTCTGTGAACGGGAAATAACTTGGCTTAATTCTTATTTCTTCGGTATCTGCGAATTCTTTTGCGAACATTTTCAGCAAAGATTTCAGATGGCCGAAGTTTATGCCTTCTTCAATGACAATGCCCCCCACCTGGTTGAAGTCAGGCAAATGAGTTGCATCAACAATATCATACCTAAAACACCTGGAAATCTGAAAGTATTTTCCTGGAATTTTCAGCTCTTTAGAAACCAAATTCCTTGCCGAAATTGAAGTGTCATGAGTTCTTAAAATGTGCCTGTGCGTTTTCTTCACATCAAAATTATAGCGCCATCCTCTTGAGCCTGTGCCAAACCCGTTTTCATGCGCTGTTTTTACATTAGCGACAATATCCTCAGGAAGATTCTTTGAGTATTTAGGCTCTTTTATGTAATACCCCTGATGAATGTCTCTTGCTGAATGAAACTGCGGCATGAACAAGGCATCCATGTCCCAGAAATCAGTCTCAACCAAAGGCCCAGTTGCTTCCGTAAATCCAAGCGACACGAATTTCTGCCTGACTTCATCAAGAAATCTTCTGTAATGCTGCTTCCTTCCTCCAAAAATTGATGGCACATTAATCTTAACATCAAAGCGCCTGAATTTCTTGCCTTTCCATGATGAGTTTTTTATCAGTGAAGAAGTCAGCTTTTCAATAAGGTTGTTATCAATTTTCTCTTTTAATAAATTTTTTCCGGTTTCTGTCAATTCAGCTTTTATTATTTTTGACAGATCTATTTTAATTATTTTTTTTCTTTTTTTCATATTTTCAAGCACAAGCTTTTCCTCTTCGTTAAGAGAACCAATCTCTTTTGGAAAATTTTCCTTAAGGAACTGCTCTTCAAAAAAACCCTTTTTGAGAATGTGCCTGCCTTGCTCGGTTATTGATACATCAATGTCCTTGCCTTTTTTTATCTCAATGGCCGCTTTTGACTTAAGAGCTCCAAGAGAAATGGAAATTTCCTCATTGCTAAGCCCGGTTTTTTTAACCAGTTCATTTATTGATAGTGGATTTTCCAATGCCAAAAGCAAAATTTTTTCTGGCAATCCATTTTTCAAATATTTTAGCCCGTTTTCATCAAGCGAGACAATCTCTTTAGACTCTTCATTTAGTTTTACGATATTCTTGTTCTGCATCCACTGCAATGCCCTCATAACTTCTACATCTTTCAATCCGGTAGCCTCTATTATATCATGCAAAGAATTAAAGTTATCCAAAACCTTCAGGACTTTTCTTTCGGCAGGATTCAGGCTTTCTGCAAGTTTTTTTATTTCCATTTTAATGTAATATTGTGATTTAGTATTTTCTTGGATAGCTTCCGAGTATTTTTACTTTTGCAGAGATGCCAAGATATTTTATGGCAGCCGCAACAATTCTGTCTGTGATGTGCCCCTCAAAATCTATGTAAAATACATAGCGGCCAAGTTTTCCTTTTGAAGGCCTTGATTCAATCTTTGTAAGATTTATACCCCTTTTTGCAAACTCACCAATCATATCATGAAGCAATCCTGGCCTGTCTATCTGTGGGTCTATTGCAATACTGGTTCTGTCCCTGCCAGTTTTTTTATTTCCATTTTTTCCTACCGCAAAAAATCTTGTCGTGTTGAATTTGCTGTCTTGTACATTTTTCTTTAGAACTTTCAGTCTGTAGATTCTGGCGGCAATTATTGGCACAATTGAAGCTCTTGACTTGTCTTTGTATTTTGTAATAATCTCGGCGGATTTCCCGTTGCTTGAAGTCATTATAACTTCCACATTTGGGAGGATTTTTTTAATGAATGATTCACATTGCTCATAAGTCTGCTGGTGAAGGTAAAGATATTTTATGTCGCTGATTTTTCCAAATCCAACAAGATTGTGTGCAATCCTTATGATTTCTTCT
Source organism: uncultured Methanosarcinales archaeon (assembly GCA_964396095.1). GTDB lineage: Archaea > Nanobdellota > Nanobdellia > Woesearchaeales > GW2011-AR4. The sequence continues at coordinate 16,021 of CAYNCK010000057.1, read as the reverse complement.
GCCTTGATGATGAGGTTGTATTTTATAAGGCAATCCAAAGTCTGCCCGACACTCCCTCCTATGGAATTTTCAACCGGCACAATTCCAAAATCAGCTTTCTTATTGCTGACAATCCCAAATACATCCCTTATTGTATCAGCAAAGACCGTTTTTGCATTTGTGTTAAATCTTAAGGCAACTTCATGGCTGAAGGTTCCTTCCGGGCCTAATGCAGCTATTCTCATTTTTTCTTCTCAGCCATTTTTTCTATAAGATATTCGCTTGCTTCCTCTGATTCCTTTGAGAATTCTTTAAAGAAGCCCGAGCATTCATCAAAATATTTCAGAAATGCTTTCCTGTCATTTGATTCTATTATGCCCTGAAGTTTTTTTACCGAATCAATATATTTTTTCAAAAGCCCCCTGTCTTTGGTGTTCATAATCTCTATATCTGCGTATAAATTTGCATCCTGGTTAAGTAGCCTTCCGATCATCAGCATATTCATCCTGTAAATAGGGCTTGCAAATTCCATTGTCTCTTTTAAAGTTACCCCGGAATTTTTCAGGACATCTGCAATGCCCAATGCGCTGAAGTGGATCAAAGCCTGAATTATTGACATCATCTGGTCGTGCTTCTCAGGAGTTGCTATTTTTATCCTTGCCCCATTTTTTTCAAAAATTTTTATAATCCACCCAATCCATTTTTTTGTCCGCGCAGGGCAAAGCACTATTATCTGGTTTTTTAGGGATTTTGTATTCGGGCCAAAAACAGGGTGCATTCCTATTACTTCTGATTTTGAATATTTCAGCATTGCGCTCACAGGGGATGTTTTTATGGAAGTTGTGTCAATCATCAAAGAGCCTTTTTTGGCATAAGGCGAGATTTTTTTTATTACTGAAACTGTACTTTCTATAGGTACGGAGATTAATATCACATCACACTGCCTTGCGCAATTTTCAGGTGACAATTTTGTTTTTCTTGATGAGACTAACACTTTACAATTGTTGTTTTCAAAAAATCTTTTGAAAAATTTTCCCATATGGCCTGTGCCGCCGATTATTCCAACTGTTAATTTATTCATGCAGAAATCACTTCAGCAGCGTATTTGGATTAATTTTTCCGGCCATTATCATATGGTCTGCTAATACAATCGCAGCCATTGCCTCTGCTATTGGGGGAAATCTCACGATAGTTGCAGGATCATGACGGCCTTCAACAGATATATTTTCTTGTTTCATCGTCTTGTAGTTTATCGTTTTTTGCTTTATAACGATGCTTGATGCAGGCTTGACAACAGCCCTGAAAATAATGGGCATGCCTGTTGATATCCCTCCTAAAATTCCCCCATGATTGTTTGTTTTTGTTGCAATTTGGCCATTTTTTACAATGAATTCGTCATTTGAGGAACTGCCTTTCATCCTTGCAAGCTTAAATCCATCGCCAAACTCAATTCCCTTGACGGCATTTATTCCGAGAATTGCGGAGCCTAAATCTGATTCCAGCTTGTTGTAAATCGGGCTTCCCAATCCACAAGGAACATTCAATGCAACAACCTCGCAAATACCACCGACAGAATCACCTTCGCTTTTTGCATTCAAAATGGCCCGCTCCATTTTTTTTGCAGCAGCCTTGTCGGGGCACCTCACGTTATTTCTGTAAATCTCCTTGTAATCAATTTTCTGTGCAGTTATGCCTGCAATTTCCCTGACATAACCAATGATTAAGATTCCAAATTTTGAAAGGAGCTTTTTGGCAATTGCTCCTGCAGCAACCCTCGCAGCCGTTTCCCTTGCAGAGCTCCTACCTCCGCCCCTGTAATCCCTGATGCCATATTTTACCTGGTACGTGAAGTCAGCATGACCTGGCCTAAGAAGATTTTTTATTTTATCGTATTTTGAGGAATCTGCGTCTTTGTTGTGGATTATCATCGAGATTGGAGTTCCCGTTGTCATTCCCTGGAAAATCCCGGAAAGAATCTCCACTTTGTCGCTTTCCTTTCTCTGTGTCGTAACCTCGCTTTGGCCAGGTGCCCTTTTGTCCAGCTCTTTCTGGATGTCATTTTCACTAATTTGCAAGCCTGCAGGACATCCATCTAATATAACTCCAATGGCTTTTCCGTGGCTCTCACCCCATGTCGTAATCGTAAATAAATTGCCAAACGTGTTCATATTAATGCAGCTCCATCTGAATATAGTGCGCTATCAGGCTGCATGATTCTTCAGGCGACAAACTTGAGGTGTCTATCGTGTAATCAGCAGCCATCCTGTATTTTTCCTCACGCTCCATCAATACATCTTTTATCTCATCCAGGTAATTGCTTTTTGTCAAAGCCGGCCTTTTGGTGCCTTTAATCCTGTTCGTTATTGTTTTTATATCTGCCGTCAACAAGACCACCCACGAATTTTTTTTCAAGTTTATTATATTTTCATTTCTCATTACAATGCCTCCGCCAGTGTCAAATATGCACTCGTCAAGCTCGCTTATGTATTCTATAACTTCAGACTCAATATCCCTAAACCTGTCCCAGCCGTATTTTTTTACAAAATTTCCTATAGGCATTTTTGTCTTCTTGGATATTTCCTCATCTGTGGAAATCAGCTTCTTCTCAAGGATTTTTGCAAGAAGCCTGCATATTGTAGTTTTCCCCGTTCCCCTGAAACCGATTAATGTTATATTCATTTTTCGTATAATTGGCTGAATTTTTTCCAAAAATTTGGAAATGACTTGCTGACGCATTTCGGATTTTTTATTCGTATGCCACTGATTGCCAAGCCAGCTGTTGCAAAGCTCATTGCCATCCTGTGGTCATTGTAAGTCTCGATTATGGCTTTTTGCAGCCTTCGCCTTTTTATTTTTAATCCGTCATGCATTTCCTCGACGTTTGCGCCTATTTTTCTCAACTCAAATGCAAGAGCTTTTAGCCTATCAGTTTCCTTGACTCTTAAATTTGGAACATTTCTTATCATTGTTGTCCCGTCTGCAAAAAGGCTTGCCACAGCAAGCGTTGGAACAATATCAGGCATTTCGTTCATATCAGCATCAATACTTTTTAGGCTGTGCCCGGTAATCTCAATAAAATTTTTGCCTGTTCTGACACCACACCCCATTTTCTTCAGGATGCCAACAAACTTTATATCACCCTGTTTGGAGTTTGGGTTTATATTCTTTACCATTACCTTTCCTTTTGCTATGGCCGCAGCGGAAAAAAAATAGCTTGCACTTGAGGCATCGCCTTCTATAACATAACTCTTGGACTTGTACCTTTTATTGTTTTTTATTGTGAATTTTTTGTAATTGAAATTTTCAATATTGATGCCAAATTTTTTCATTACATCAATTGTGATGTCAACATATGGCTTTGAAGCAAGATTTCCCGCAACGCTTATAGTGACGGGTTTTTTTGCATACGGTGCACACATAAGAATTGCTGAAAGGTATTGGCTGCTAACGCTGCCTTTTATGCTGATTTTTCCTCCAGTAAAAGAATTTCCGTAAATTTTGACAGGGGGATTTCCATCATTGCTTTCGGTTTTTACTCCGATTTTGCTTAATGCATCAAGAAGATCACGGATAGGCCTCTGCTGCATTCTGGTATCACCTGTTATTACTGAAGTTCCGGGTGACAGAGCTGCAAATACAGTTATGAAACGCATTGTTGTTCCTGCATTGCCTGCAAATATTTTTCCTTTTGGAACTTTTAATATTCCATTTGAGCCGTGAACAACCAAGCTTGTTTTCTTTTCGTCAATTTTTATTCCAAATTGCTTCAATGCGTCAATCATATATTTTGTGTCGTCGCTTAACAACGGATTTTTGATTACAGAAGTTCCTTTTGCAAGAGCCGCAACTATCAAAGCCCTGTTTGTGTAGCTTTTTGATGCAGGCGCTTCAATCACTGCATTGAGGTATTTTCTTGTCTTAATCGGCAGCATTTTTTATGTGCTCCATGACCCTTTTTCTCATCAATTGCTCAGGCGCTTTTTTTCCTGTCCAAAGCTCAAACTGCATTATGGCCCCGTTTACCAGCATCTCAAATCCTGGAATTATGGTGCATTTTCTTTTTTCAGCCTCAAGCAAAAGCCTTGTTTTGTAAGGGTTGAATACTATGTCAAACACAATAGTATTTTTTCTAATTGAGGCTGGGCTTATGGGTATTTCGCCTGATTTAGGATGCATTCCAATTGGCGTTGTGTTAATCAAAATATCATAATTGAAATTGCCTATATCTTTCAATTGCCAATAATGGCAGTTAAATTCGTCTGCTAATAATCTTGCATTTTTTACTGTCCTGTTAAATATTGTTATATTTGCATTTTCTTTTTTCAATCCGTAAACTATCGCCCTTGCAGAGCCTCCTGCCCCAATCACTGCAATATTTTTTGATTTTACGCTTGTCTTTGCCTTTAATGCAGCAATGGCCCCTTGGCAGTCAGTGTTATACCCAATCAGTTTTTTATTTTTTGATACAACTGTGTTGACTGCCCCGATGGATTTTGCATGAGCATCTATATCATCAAGATATTTCATTACTTCAACCTTATGCGGAATTGTGACGCTGAAGCCAAGTACATTCTGTTTTTTGAAATATTCAACAAACTCCTTTAAATTGTCGACTTGGAACTTCATGTAAACAGCATTAATGCCGAGCTTCCCAAATCCTAAATTATGTATTATATGCGACCATGAATGCTCAACTGGGTTTCCAATCAGTCCGCAGATCTTCGTGTTTTTGTTTATTTTTTTTATTCCGTACTCATTGATTGACTCGTCAATTGTTAACTGGCCTATTGCAGATTCTTTTCCTATCCCAACTGATGCATAGGTTATTTCAGAGCCAAGAATAATGCTTAAAATCCTGCTGGATTTTCCATAGGTTCCCATGCAGAATGCAGCAATCTTCCTGTTTTCCTTTTTTGCAGTTTTAATTATATCAAACAATTTGAAATTGTCTGTTACGGAGGTTGCAAAAGTGACTATTTTGATAAAATCCGGATTGATATTTTTAATATTATTGTAGACTTCCTGCAGGTTGTCTGGAGTTTCATTGAAATTATGATGGGAAACTATTATTTTTGCATTTTTTTTATTTTTAATTATGGTTTTTATCGTTTCAGTTCCTGAATCAAGCTCGATGTCTATATATTTTGCCCCGGCTTTTATTGCAGCCTCTAGAATAATTAACCTTTTTTCCTCGCCGCCAGTGTAGAATCCGCCTTCAAACTTGCTTCTGCAGGTTGCTATAACCGGCTTTTTGCACAGCTTGATTAGCCTTCCAACATTTTCATCATCTGGATTTTTTAAATAATCCAGCCTTAATTCAATCAGGTCAGCGGCTTTGGCTTTTGAAATGTCAGCGACAGCATCATCAAAAGTATTTGCAGTTATTGCTGCTGCCAGCATTTTAATCTTCCTCTAGGATATTTTTGATGTCATCTGTTGAAACGCTGTCGGAAATGACAGCATCTCCTATAGAATTCAGCAAAATGAAATTTATCTTTCCGTTCAGGATTTTTTTGTCGTACTGCACATGCTCCAGTATTTTTTTTGGCTTGAGCTTGTGGTGGCTAAGCTTGTGCGGCAACCCTGCATACTGGAAAAGATTATTCTGCCTTATAACAGAGCCTTCATGCAAAAAGCCAAGCCTCGCGGACAATTTTGCAGCGTAAGACATTCCTATTGCGATTGCGTTTCCATGGCTTATTTTGTAGTTTAAAGAAGATTCAATTGCATGCCCGATTGTGTGGCCATAGTTCAGTATTTTCCTGATTCCTTTTTCCTTTTCGTCTTCTGCGACAACAAAAGCTTTTATCTCGCAGCTTCTTTTAATCACCTTGATTAATGTATCCTCATCGCAATTCATAATCCTGTCTATATTTTTTTCAATGAAATGAAAAAAATCCTTGTCCCGTATCAGAGCATGCTTAATTATCTCTGAAATTCCATTTGATATCTCGCTGTTTGGCAAGGTTTTCAAAAGGCTTATGTCAATAACCACTTTTTTCGGCTGGTAAAATGCTCCAATCACATTCTTAGCGTCTTTTGTATCAATGCCAACCTTGCCCCCAATTGAGCTGTCAACCATTGAAAGCAATGTAGTGGGAACCTGCATGTAGGGAATTCCCCTCATGTAGGTTGCTGCAACAAATCCTGCAACATCCCCGACAACCCCCCCGCCAAGAGCAATTATGCACGTGTCTCTTCTGAGATTAAGATTCATCATATGATTTTCTATTTTTTCCTTTGTTGCCCTTGTCTTGCTTTTTTCTCCTGCAGGAAAAACTATCAGATGAGCATGCAAGTTGTTTTTTTCAAAATCCTTTAACAGTTTTTCCCCATAAATCTTTGCAACATTTGAGTCGGTAATGATTGCATACTCATTTGCAGCAGAATTCTTTTTCAAATCTTCTGCAAGGCTTTTCAATAGCCAGCTTCCTATCAGAATATCGTATGAATTATCAGATTCATTTTTTAGATTAACACTGCATTTTTCCATTACAGTTCTCTGCCGACTGCCTTTGCAACAAGCTTCAGCTCATCCATTAATTTTGCAAACCTTTTTGTGCTTATAGTCTGATCAGCATCGCTGACAGATTTTTCTGGGTTCGGATGAACTTCGAGTATTAACCCATCTGCGCCAGCTGCAATTGCTGCCTTGCTCATGGGCGCAACCAATGAGTATTTTCCTGTCCCGTGGCTTGGGTCAACAACAACAGGCAAATGAGTTAATTCCTTTACAGCAGGCACTGCATTCAGGTCAAGAGTATTCCTTGTTATGGTTTCAAATGTCCTAATACCCCTCTCGCAGAGTATGATGTTGTAGTTTCCCTCTGACATTATGTATTCTGCGCTCATGAGCCATTCATTCACTGTAGCTGACAATCCTCTTTTCAGCAGAACAGAATGCCTACATTTTCCAACTTCTTTCAATAAATTATAATTTTGCATGTTTCTTGCGCCAATCTGTAGAATATCTGCGTATTTGCAGATTAAAGGGACATCCCTTACATCCATGACCTCTGTGATTATTGGCAATCCTGTTTCCTCTTTTGCTTTTTTAAGAAGCTTTAATCCTTCTTCCCCAAGCCCCTGAAATGAATATGGCGAAGTTCTTGGCTTGAAAGCGCCGCCTCTTAGTATCTTTGCGCCTGATTTTTTTACTGATTTTGCTGTTTCAATTATCTGCTCCTCGCTTTCAACAGAGCACGGGCCTGCCATGACAATAATTTCATTGCCCCCTATTTCAAAGCCATTGACTTTTATTATAGTGTTATGGGGATGGAATTCCCTGCTTACGAGCTTGTAAGGCGCAAGGACGGGAATTATCTTTTCTACATTTTCCATTGCCATTATCTGGGACTGCGGGACTTTTCTTTCGTCGCCGATAATCCCGATTATTGTAACTTCCTCTCCTTTTGACATATGAGCTTTCAGCCCATTTTCATTTATTTTTTTCAGCACATTGCCAATGTCCTTCTTGTCTGCGCTTTTCTTCATAACAACAATCATGTTTTCACCTTTCGCCTGTTTTTTCATATTATGTATATAAATTTATCATGTTAAAACAATGAGATCAGCTTTAAAAAATAAGCTAATCAATACTTAAAGTAAAAAAAGAAATACCTGAAGCTGGAAAAAAATCTGTAGAACTCAAATCCAATACTTGAAATTATATTTTTTATCCTTCTCATTATCTTATTGTATGCTTAAGTTGTTTATAAATGTTTGCGTTAAAACTTAATAATTTTGCAAATAAAAAACGGATATCAATAAAATATCCAAGACGCATATCTTTATATAAAATGTCAATCTTATCTTACATGCACTTCAACAATATCGTTGTCCTGCAGGACATAGTCCAGTTTTCTGATAACCATGCCTGGAAATCTTGCTGACTTACCCCAGATTCTTGCAAACCTGAACCTTGAGACGAAGTCCTTGTGAAGCTTTATGCATACATCTTTCAATGTGTTGTTCTTTCTCATGATTAAAGGAACATTCATGTCTGCTTTTTTGCCCTGTTCCTTGCAGAATACCCTCATAAACTCCAATTTATTGAAAATCATTTCCTTTAATTCCTCGGTGTTGTATTTTTGCTCTGCAGAGATGCAGATGTCAGGCTCGATAATGCCCATCACTCTTTCCAACTCTTCCTTTTCAACCATATCTATTTTGTTTAATACAATAATTCCCGGAACATACCTCTTGTTGCCCTCAATTGCATCAATCAGCTGGTCATCGGATATGTCTTCTCGTACCACAATGCTTGCATTGTCCAGCTTGAATTCCTTCAGGATATTTTTTATTATATCATTGTTGAGCATTGTCATGTGAACAGTTGCTCCGACATCAATGCCACCTCTTGATTTTTTCGAAATCCTCACTTGCGGGGGCTTTTGGTTCAGCCTTAATCCTGTTTCAAATATTTCATTTTTTACAACAGGAAGATGCTCCGGATTGAAAATGTCAACCAGCAAAATTACTAAATCAGCGCTTTGAGCGCACGCCAAGACTTCCCTTCCCCTGCCTCTTCCTGTTGCAGCGCCTTCAACGATGCCCGGCACATCTAAAACTTGGATCTTTGCATGATTGTATTCCATCAGGCCCGGAATGCACGTTAATGTTGTAAACGCGTAAGCCCCGACAGGGGAATTTGCATTCGTGATTGCGTTTAACAGAGTTGATTTTCCTACACTTGGAAAGCCGACTAGAATTACAGTTGCATCACCTGTTCTTTTTACTGAAAAACCCTGGCCTCCGCCTTTTGCTGCAGCTTTTCTTTGGTAATCTTCCTTTAATTTTGCAAGCTTTGCCTTGACCAAGCCGATGTGGCCTTGGGTTTTCTTGTTGTATTTGGTTGTGGATAACTCTTCTTCGAGATCATTTACTTTTCTGTCAAACGCTGATTCGTGCGATTTCGCATCCTTTAGATTCAACTGCTGAGCCATAACAGAATGAGAATGAAAAGGGTATTAAAAGGTTTGTTTGGAGTTATTTTATTATTTCTGCTTTTTCCCATATTTCATCAAAAAATTTTGCTAGCATATTGGAAAAATATCCATGATCAAAAAACAAGATTATTCTGTCCCGACTATCTCTAGGATTAATAAAATATAACATTGACTGGTCATTATCCTTTATTTCCAATCTAATCTCATCAACCGGGTAATAGCGCACTTTCAAGCCCTTTTTTACATCTTCTTTCATCCACTTAAGCCCCTGAGGAGTTTTTTTCGCTGCTATTCTTCTTACTTCTACGCCTCGCTTGATAGCTTCCATTAAAGCCCTGTCCTGCTCATAGTTCCTTACTTCATATGTAAACATGTGCCTCATAATTTTTTTTGAATTATTAAACAGATATAATGACAAAGGCCATGCCTTTCGTGCTCCTGCAAAAATCTGTATTTTTTCCGTTATATCATCTTGCCTTATTTTCTTTTGAAGCAACAATTTTTCAGATAATTGAGTTTGGATATGCCTAAAAACTGTAATTTTCTGGTTTAGCAAATGGTTGATTGCAATTTTAGGATTCAGAGCAGTGAAAATTTTTGGCTTAAGGGGAGTTATAGTTATGAATCCTTTCTCCTCCAATGAAACTAGGGATTCATATGTTTTGCCGTGGGGAACATTGCTTTTCTTGCATACTTGACCGCCTTTCATGGAGCCATGCTCCAATAAAGTAATGTAAACTCTTGCTTCGTATTCATTCAATCCAATCTGCTTCAATTCATTCAGCATACTACTACTTGCAGGAGTAACTAATATTTAAAAGTATCTAAGTAGTTATCAAATAGTGATATAAAATGCTAAGAATGGAATTGACGCAAATTTTAGAATCGGAGCGTGAACCTAACTTTGACACTGCAAAGTTCATCTTGTATCATTGGAATCCAGCAACAAAAACTGGTGAACAAGCTTTATTTCCCGGAAGGGCTGCTGTTTTGGATCCAACCCTTACTGCAATATGTAACGTTGAGCCACTAGTTTACGGTCCAATTCTTGATGCAAGGCATTTGGCCCGTTTGGTTTATTTGGCAGCAAAAGAAACTGGTAAATTTCCTGAAAGTATTGATGATTTTTCAAGGTATATTATAAGACCTAATAAAATTAGCTCTAGGATTAACAAAAAAATAATAGCGTGTCAAGATGCAACACCATACAAGCAATCCGAAATTGATGATATAACTGCAAGGGCATTCGCACAATTAACTGGTCGTAATGTAGGTTCTTTTGAATTTCTTGATGAGCAAACTGCTTCGTTTTATCCTAAATGGAATCGTGCCTGTGGTTATAGCTTTTACTTTAATAGTTATGAAAATAGACCTGTCCCAATTTATCTTTTGTTTCATGTTGATAATCATTTTTGCCGTGTTGTTTCAATTGACAAGGCTTCATCTCAAGAGATGCATCATTTTGAAATATATGGTAGTAAAAATATTGTTATTGAAACTCTTACTGGTAGAGGTTCAGAGTCTGCTAAAGTTAGAAATAAATATTTAATAGGCCAGCAAGTTAGACCAGAAGAACTCATGCATCCATCAGATTTACCGGATTTTAATGAAATTTTGTCTAATCCTCTTAGAAAATTCTTTAGACCATATAGCGCAGAAACCATTCGATGGTATAGAAATGTTTTAAAATTCGTAAACGCTGACAAATAAATTTTTCTCATATCTTCTTCGGGACTTTCACAATAATCTCTAATAAGCCTTGTCATGATGGTCTAAGGATATAATCCTTATTATGTTTCCTTCTATTGTGTATATCAGCACAAAGCTTCCGAAATGCAGCCTTCTATACCCTGCCAGAACGTTTTTCAGCGGCTTGTAATGCTCCGGATTTTCTATGATTTCAACAAGCTTCTTTTGTATCTGCCAAAATGTGGATTTATCTTTTTTCTTTAGCTTTTTCATTGATTTATCGAACTCAGCGCTGAACTCAACAGAATAAGGCATTTTACATTCCTTTAATGTATCCGACAGCGCTCTTTTGGCTGAATTTCTTTACACCAATTCCTTTTTTCATTCTTTCGTCTATTTTCCTGTATCTTTCGATATTTTGAAGCACGACCTTATCCCTTACCAAATCCAAAATAAATTCCTGAACATTTTTGTAGCCAAAATGCTCGGAATATTCCTTAGATGCATGCAACAGGTTTTCCGGAATTGTAAGGCTTATCTGCTTTAGTCCCATTTATATCATCTCCATAAGTACGTAAAAATACTTATAAGTATTTAAGGTTTTCGGTCCTATGTAGAAGATATATTTAAGATATAGACTAATGTAAAGAGTTTGTTTGGAAAAGCTTAAATGCAATAAATTTCCTGATTTAGGCAGGATTAAATTGGTAAGCATTCAAAGAACATTTGCATTGATGATTGGCATTACCATGACATTTTTTGGCATTGCCGGGTTTTTAACAGATTCTAGTTTGCTTGTTTTATTTGGAGTGAACCTGCTTCATGAATCTGCACATCTAATCACAGGATTGCTGGGATTGTTTGCAGGCATTTATGCGCAAGGGAAGCTTGCAAAGCACTATAACAAATGGATCGGATTACTTTACATTGTTCTTGGAATACTGGGGTTTTTTGCGGGAAGCGTCATGAAGACTCTACTGAACATTAATTTTGCTGATAATATACTCCATATTATGATTGGAGTAATCCTAGTAGGCATCGCGCTTGAAACAGATTAATTCCTAACTCTTTATTATTATAGTTTTATGGTATTATTAATAGAATTTTTTGTAAACCTTATTATTCCTTCTTCGGTACCTTCCCCCAATCTTCCAAGAACTTCTTTATTCCAGCATCTGTCAAAGAATGCTTGAACAGCTGCTCAAATACAGAATAAGGAATTGTTGCAATGTCAGCTCCTATCTTTGCAGATTCAAGGACGTGGTTTGTGTTCCTTACAGAAGCAACAAGAATCTGGGTTTTGAATTTGTAATTGTCATAAATCAGTCTGATATCCCTGATTAAATCCATTCCAATTTCTCCAATGTCATCAAGCCTGCCGACAAAAGGGCTTATGATGAATGCCCCTGATTTTGCTGCAAGCAAAGCCTGGTTTGCGGAAAAGCATAACGTTACATTTACTTTTATTCCTTTTTTTGTCAATTGCTGGCACGCTTTCATTCCCTCAACTGTCATTGGAACTTTGACAATAATGTTTTTTGCAATTTTGGAGAAAGCAATACCTTCTTTTAACATTCCGTCTGCATTCAAGGAAATAGTTTCTGCGCTTACAGGCCCTTTTACAATTGAGCAGATTTCCTTTAGAACGTCGTTATAATCTTTTCCAGCTTTTGCGGCCAATGTTGGGTTAGTTGTACATCCATCTAAAACTCCCCATTCAGCTGCCTTTCTGACTTCATCAGTAATTGCACTATCAATAAAAAGTTGCATTTTAATTAAATTAATTCAACCCTGTTTTTAATCTTTTCCTTTAATTTAAATGCTAACCAAAACAGCACCCAAAACAATCAAAACAGCGCCTGCAATCACCCTGAACATCTGTGAAGTGTCCGGAATTTCCTTTAAAAAAACTATTCCCATAAAAACTGCAAGCAAGGTATTTGTGTTATATATTGGCGCAAGCCTTGCAATATCGGCTTTCTGAGCTATCGCAATTGCAACAGCAATAAAACCAACAGCCCAAATTATTCCTGAAATAAGCAAAAGCCCGCTGGATTTCCATTCAAAGCTAAAGTTGGGCTTGAACAAAAGAAAAACAGCGAAAGTGAGCAATATTCCTACAGCAAATATAAAGCTTGCATAATACGGAGTTGAAGTGCCTTTCTGGAAAGCAACTTTATAGATAATTGTCTGTACTGCAAAGCACACAGATGCAATCAATCCGTAAATAATCCAGTTTTCCATTTTATTTTTATAAAATTAAATTTATTGTGTTATGTTTATTGGACGTGCCCTATTGTCTAGGCAAGCAATAAGTAAGGATATTTAATTTGTAAAAATTATTTACAAAATGCTTAATTATATTTAATTTATTCTTTCTTAAATCCGTGCTTCTCACAATATTTAGTGCTCGGCGCCTCTCCGATTGCCACATCGAGACGCCTCGCCTATTTATTATAATATTTATAATAATATTAATCTTTATTTCTTCTTGCTTACAATCTTCATTACTTCTTCTGCGATTGACTGCGAATCCAAGCCGTACTTTTTGTACAATTCATCGGACTTGCCGGATTCTGCATATTTATCATAAACTCCGATTCTTTTCATTATGCAGGGACAGTTTTCACTTAAAACTTCTGCAACAGCACTTCCGAGGCCGCCGATTACATTATGGTCTTCTGCAGTTATGACGCAGTTTGTTTTCCTCGCTAAATCAATAATTAAATTTGCATCAATTGGCTTTATTGTTGAAATATTCACAACATAAACATCGAGGTATTCATTCTTCAAAATGTCTGCAGCTTTCAGCGATTCATGCACCATTGTTCCTGATGCAAAAATGACAGCGTCTTTTCCTTCCCTTAAAATTTCCCCTTTTCCAATCTCAAATCTATAATTATTATCATGAATCACAGGATAAGCAGTTCGGTGCAGCCTCATGTAAGACGGGCCATTATAATCTGCAAGCGCAAAAACCATTTTCTCTGTTTCAACGGCATCGCAAGGCTGCAAAACAACCATGTTTGGCAGGGCACGATAAATTGCAATATCCTCAATGGCTTGTGCTGACTTTCCATCCTCTCCTGTTGTGATTCCTGCATGGCTTCCGGCAATCTTCACATTCAATTTATTTCTTGAAACAATATTTCTTACAAACTCAAATGCCCTTTCGCTGAACACGGCAAACGTGCTTGCATATGGAATCTTGCCTGAAACAGAAAGGCCCGCAGCAGCGCCTATCATATCCTGCTCAGCAATGCCCATTGTAAAAAACCTTTCAGGAAATTGCTTGCCGAAATGCTCCGCCTTTGTGCTGTCCCCCAAATCAGCATCAACAACTACGACTTTTGGATTTATTTTTCCAAGTTCCATCAATGCTTTTCCATACCCTTCCCTTGTTGCGATTTTTTGAGATTCCATTTTTTGTTTTAGATTTTATTTATATCCAATGCATCAACATAAGCATCGTAAGCAAAAATCACTGGATAAATTATTATGTAAATCATAAAATCAAAATTTATTTTTCCATGAAAAAGCGCATTTATTATGTCGTCCCATTCATATATTGCCACTATGATGCTTAGTAAAAGGAAACCATAAGAAACCAATTTTCTTTTATTTCCGGCATATGCATATCCTAATCCTGGCATCAAAAAATTTAATAATGCGGCAACCAAAGGATTTTTATTTTGTTTTTTAACCATTTGATTTTACTTAAATTTTTTAACATCAATTTTCTCTATCTCTTCCATTGCTTTCTTGTATTCTTCATCATTTGGAGCTTTGCCGTGGAATTTGTAATTTAATTCCATGAAAGAAACCCCCCTACCTTTTATTGTATTGGAAATGATTATTGTTGGCTTTTTATTGCTTAACTTTTCTGCTTTGTCAAGGGATTTAACTATCTGCCCCATGTCATGCCCGTTGATTTCAATCACGTTCCACCCAAAAGCCTTCCATTTTGCAGAAACATCCCCTATGTCCATGACTTCTTTTGTCTTTCCTGTTTCCTGAACCTGGTTTTTGTCTAAAATTACAATAAGATTGTCCAGTTTGTGAAATGCAGCTGCCATTGAGGCTTCCCAGACAGCACCTTCCTGTGATTCACCGTCGCCAATCATTGCATAGACTTTGCATTTTCTTTTGTCAAGCCTGCATGCCAATGAAATCCCGACAGCAAAGCAAATTCCCTGGCCTAATGAACCACCGGCAAAATCAATTCCAGGCGTGTTTAATTCAGGATGGCCTTGAAGCATCCTGTTGATTTTCCTGAATCCTTCAAGCTCTGATTTTGGAAAATATCCCTTGTCTGCAAGAACTGTGTACAATCCAGGCGAAGCATGGCCTTTGCTCAATACAAACCTGTCACGATCATCCCATTTTGGGTTTTTGGGATCAATTTTCATCTTGTAATAATAAAGCCCAACAAGCATGTCAATCTCGCTCAATGACCCTCCGGGATGGCCTGACTGGGCACTGTAAATCATTGTTAGAATTTCTTTTCTTAGGTCTTTAGCCTTCTGCTTTAGTTCCAAAACCAAATCTTTTTTTGCCATTATTTTTGCAGATTTTTTGAATGCTTTATTATTTTTTTAAATAATCCGGCTATAAATTTCTGATTTTTATTATCTTTTGCGATTTTTATGTTTTTTATGATTTGCAGCTCCCTTTTTTTATCTGTGATTTTTACTTTCATTGATTTTTTATATTTGCCAATCGATTTTGCCAGCCTGAACCTTAACAGCAGCAGTTTAACAATATCCACATCAATCAAGTCAATCTTTTTCCTTAATTCATGAAGCTTGCCCATAGGATTATAGAATAATCAATATCTTTTATACTTTTGCATTAAAAAAATAAATAAAAAAGAATTATCTCTTTATAACTTCTGATGCGGGCTTCATGGTTTTCCATGCAAGCTCGAATAGATTTTCCATTGCGCTTGCAAAGAATGGGGTGTTTACCCAGATGCCTACATCATATGTTGGGTGGACTTCGTTGTCATCCATTACCATAAAAATAATTTCCTTGCCGTCAACAATGCAGAACCTTGCGCGATTGTCCGTGTGCCTTACTTCAACCAAACCCTGCACATCTTTCAACGCAGGCAAAGTTTCTTTTGTTATGGGAGCTGCGATCCTTATCTTTACTCCCCTTTTCTTCAGCTTTTCAAATGTTGGCTTAAGGCCTTCCATTTTTCTCATAAATCCCTGGGAAGTTGTCATCAAGGTCACGCTTTCTTCTGCGTTCCTAATTGTCAGCTCCAAATGATTATACAGATTATGCCTGCCCCTTAATGAGCCGGATAAATCAGACGGCTCAACTAATTCGACACCTTGCGTATGCAATGTTGAAAGCTCGTTAATGACATCTGTGTTTTTCAGATCAGTCAATTTCTTGAT
>CAYNCK010000056.1:0-4273 GCA_964396095.1 uncultured Methanosarcinales archaeon | reverse complement strand
CTCTCGTTTGTTGGATAAATTTCTATAAGGTTCGCCCTGGCTTCAGCTGTAGCTCTTGCTTGACCATTTTGATACATTGGCGCGACAATGCCAAGCACCGACATAAAAGCTTCAACTTGATCTGGTTTGTTTTTTTGAATTCCGATAGGAGCCTCAAGTAAAGGCTTTGTTTCTGCTGCACCCATTCTTTGCTCTAAGTTATCTAATCTCTTCCCGTACCCGCATCCTCCTGCACCTAATGCTGCTGCTACTGCTACAGGCAATAAATATGCTGCAATTCTTGGGTTATTCATTTTTAATCGTCTCCTATTTTATGGTGCTTGAACTGTTTTTTCATAATACTTAAATATATCAAAATGCTTTTGAGTTTGGTCAGTTGTTTGTTTTATTACTCGTTCTATCCTACTTAACTCTGTTTTAGTTCCAAGAGGGTCTTCTTTTTTCCCTTGTGGTGACTCTGTTGAATGCCAGGTTCTGTATGGGATCCTCCCGGGAATGTCAGTGCTTGGCGCTGGTGTATAGGTTGGAACTGTTACTGGCGGAACTACTGGTGCTGGTGTTGCTTGAGCTGGTTGAGGTGGAAGTGGTGTTGGAACAAATGCCGGTGCTGGTCGTGGTGAAGCTACTCTTTGTGTGGATAATCCAGGCAAATTTAATCTATCACCCGGCCTTAGAACGTCTCCCCTTATTCCGTCAACCATAACTACAACAGCTAAATCACTATCACTATAGCTGGATTTACCTTCAGGCAAAAATTTTACTATATTGAGTTTATGCTGCGTAGCATAACCTACAGGCACAACAGCACGATTGTCAATGCTGAGATGCGGAAGTTGAGGGTTTGCATCAACAACTACATTCACTTGTTTTGCGATTGCATCATTACTTTCATAACCATAATGCTTTTTAACAATATTCCATAATACATCCCCAAATTTGGCAACATATTGGCCTGCTTTTTTCTTAACACTTTCTCTCTTAACTGCAGAAGGCGCTTGCGCAGCTGCTTGAGGGGTATATTTCTTAACAGCGTCTTCCAAAGCAGTCAATCTTTTCTCTGCTTCAGCTGATTTGGTTGCATCGAATTTTGATTTGTTATCATCATAAAATTTTCTTGCATCTGCTACACTTCCCTTTAAATCATCATATTTTACATTTGTTTTAAAAGTTTCAGCAGCACTTAATTTGGCTGAAAGATCGTCGTTTGCTTTTTTTCTGTCAGCAGAAAATTGGTTGAGAGCATCAAGTGTTTTCCTGTAATCTTCTACAGATTTTGGTTTATAAACTCCAGCTCCTGCAGCTTGAACCGTTGCGATGCTTGCATTTAATTTAACTCCACTTGATATTGGTAATCCTACTTGAGCAGTCATTGTTGAGTCTTGAGCTCCCTTCTGATCTGCAGCTTGACTGAGCTTATCTAAGACATTTTTGTATTCTTCTACAGATTTTGGTTTGTAGCTTCCAGGCTGGCTTGTTGGTGCTGGTTGCCCTTCTGCCGGTCTAACAGGCGAGTTTCCAAATAATCCGGAAAATGGACTTACTGTAAAATATGCAACAAGTCCTGCAGCAACAGCTGCTTGACGAAATCTTCTAAGAGTTGAATGAGGTTTTTTATGTGAAGTACTTGGTCTTTCAAGTGCAATAACTTTTCCGGGCTCTCCATAGTTGTGATCTCGATCTGTTCCGTAAGTTCTGGCTGCATGTATTGAAGTTACTCTTGCTCCTGAATACGCTCTTCCTACTTCTGTTTCTAAAGTTATTTTTCTATCTGTTTGAGCATTTTGAAAAGGATTGTCTTTAATATTTCCGGATATTCTTCCAACTTTGGAATTTGCATAATTAAAAATATCGCTTAAAAGCCCGTCATTAAATGCTTTAACACCGAACATTGAAGCGTTATCATTCAGCAATTTTACTGTATCGGCGTGGCTTTTTCCGCGTGCTTTTGTAGAATCATATACATCAACTACCCTCTTTATTCCTTCAACTCCTTGAGTAGAGAAGAAATCTGTAAAAGTTAAAGCTTTAGCGTACATTTAAATTCCTCTGATTATTTAATTTCATGGAGCTGTTAAATTGCTTATTCTTTTGGCAATATTCCGAGCTCTTTTGCTTTGGCAACTATCTCATCAAGTGTACTATCTTTTCCCGCTTCACGAGCAAGCCCTTCTTTAAATTCTTTTTTGGCATTGTCACGCTCACCCTCAGCAACTTTATACAAACCTTGTGTTGTGGTCAATTTTTGCTCTGCAGCATTTTTTTGACTTACTGCCTCATTGTAAGCTGGTTTAAGTCCCCTATCAACATATTTTCCACCACCATATAACCCTACTCCAAGCAAAAGCGCTCCACCAATAACTTCTAAAGTTTTTCGTCCGACATAATCTCTTATTGCCATTTTGAAACCACCCTCGTCAAATATTTGTTTTGTTGTTAATTTATTTCTATTAATTAACCTTCGGTATACTCTCTTCATTTATAAACCTTTCGTTTTTTACCATTATAGAATGGTGAATAATATAAAAAGCTTGAAACTAACTACAGAAAAACAACAATTGTTTGCAATAGAAACAAAATAGGATTTTTAAGTCATTTTGGTTGGTAAAACCAACAACAATTAGGACCATCTAAATAAGATGCAAAAATAGAAAACTTTATATATTACTTCTTTTACATCATTAAAAATAAGCAAATTATGTGATATAAAATGGACTTAATTAGTATAGCCAAAAGGCTTGAAGGATTGCAGACAGTAGGCAGCATAGCAAAAAACCTCGGCATAGACAGAAGAACGGCCATAAACTATGTATGGAAGTTAAGGGGAGAAGGTTTTGTGGAAACTATCTACGGAAAAAGGAAAATAAGGATGTATAAAATATCGCCTTTAAAGCCAAATAGGCTTGGCTATCCTGGGCTTTATGAATATCTAAACCAAAACTCCAAGATAAAGATTTACCCTCCATATGTGGAAAGAATTTATGATCATAAGCCAACTGCAGATGAAATGATTGTCAAGGCAATTAAAACCGCAGATTTAAGAACTATTCTTTCCTCATTGGCTTTATTCAACAAAGTCAGGAGCTGGAAAATGCTGAGCCAAATTGCAAAAAAAGAATTAATTGGAAGAAAAATAGGCGCTTTGTACGATGCCGCGAAAAGCATTATAAGGGTCAGACGCATGGATGAGAGAACAAGAAAAGCGCTGCTGAACAGCAAAATACAAGACAAGCATATAGTAAAATATGCAAGAACAAAGGATTTAAATCATATAGAGATGGAATGGAAAGTCTACTTGCCTTTTAATAAGGCAGATTTGGAGGCCTATAAGGAATGATCAATTTACAGGAACAAATAGGGCTTTTCAAGATAATAGGAAGCCAGTTAAAAAATAAAGCCGAATGCATTGTAATAGGCGGCTCTGCAATGATGTTTTACGGAGCAAAAAATGCAACAAAGGACGTTGACTTGGTTTTTTCAAAAAAAGAGGATTTGGAAGCTGTTAAAAATATACTTTACAATTCAGGATTTGATGAAAGAAATAACATAAAAGGGATATTCAGGGAAGATGAAAATGCAGGAAAGCCTGTAATGATGGATGGAAAAGATACAAGATTTGACTTGTTTTTGAATGAAGTTATAGGCTTTAAAATACACAAAGATACGATTGAAAGACTAAAAGAAATTCATGATTTTGGCAGTTTTATTGTGAAAACAGCAAGCCCTGAAGACATATTGATGATGAAAGGCTGCACAGAAAGAGAAAGGGACAGAGATGATGCTGCAGAACTTATAAAAAAATTTAATATTGACTGGAATGTTGTTATAAATGAAACCTCAAAGCAAACTAAAATCGGAATCGCAGCCTTTCCTATACTGCTTTATGATTTTTTAGCAGAACTAAGGGATAATTTTAAAGTTGACGTTCCTAAAAATATAACAGAAGAGCTGCTTGCCATTGCAGAAAAAAAATTAAGAGAGCTTAAGAAAAAAGATAAACTGATAAAAGTCACAAAATACAAAAACTCAAAAAGTAATATTTAAATACTAGTATTACTTTATTACTTTTATGCCATCGGTAAAAACAATCAAGGACGTGGATGAGGAAGCATGGCTTGAGTTCAAGAGCATGGCTGCAAGGAGCAAGATGAAAATGGGCAAGCTTTTCAACAAGATGGTGGAAGAATACGAGGAAAAAAGCAAAAATTTTTGGGATGAAATACTAAAAGGCCCGCCTGTATTAAGCAAGGAAGAAGCCGATGCCATGATGGAAGCC
>CAYNCK010000055.1:0-1605 GCA_964396095.1 uncultured Methanosarcinales archaeon | reverse complement strand
CCACTAAGCGACCTACTGCTATTTACTTTATGGTAAAACCCGTTGGAAAATCCAAAGTGCGGCAGCAATGATTTAGCCATCTCCTCAGATTGTGATAGATGTCCAACATATGGGGATGATTCCAATCCTTCAACAAGCCTCTGCGCCAAATCCATGTAATTTTGTGTTCCTTGGATGACCATGATTGCATGCAAATACTATTCAGTATATAAATATAACTCAAATTCTAGACTTTCGCACTTTTCCTTATAAACACTTTTTCAAAATATTCCATACGTTCTGATCTATCTTCTATCTCGACAATTTCAAGTACAAACTCATCCATCCCTTTATCTTGGATATATCCACAACATTCGCCAATGGTCATTTTCAGCCCACGGCAGAGCATAAACAGCTTGAGAATTGCATAAGCAATTGTAGAGAAGATTGCGTGACGAACAATCCCTTCTTTCTTTCGAAAGAATGCTCTAGCAAATCCCAAATTCTGCTTTATGTCAAAGTGGTAGGTCTCGATGGACCAGCGAACCTTATAGTGCCGGATAATCTGCACAGGAGTATCCTGTGTATCTGTGGAAATAAGATAAAAAAAATCTCCCCATTTTTTCTTTTCCTCACTCCATTCTTTAGATATAATAAGTCTGACATGCGGTATCCCGTTGAGTTTTACAATAAGAGATAAAATTTTATACTTTTTCTCGTCGATAAAATAGTTCTCCATTTTTCTAGTTGAAAGAGTTTTAAGAAAGTCTGAAAGGAGTTTCCATTTTCCTTTTTCCATGCTGATTGTTCTGTTTGCTTTGATGGCGCAAACCACCTTGATTCCTTTGGTCATGCATTTCTTTATGATTTTTTTATCAGAATACCATGAATCGAATACCACCGAATAGAGCTTAATTTTTCTGGATACATAATCTACCATATCCTTAGCCATTTCAATCTTGGAATCTGTATTCTTTGAATACAGTCTCGGAAAGAGCGGCAACTGAAAAACTGGCGTATGTATCATGGAAGTAAAGAACTGATGCCCACGAATGAAGTCATTACTGGAATGGTCGTAATGGCTCTGAGCCTCTTCAATACATTTGCCATTATGCTCGGCAAGAGTATCATCAAAGATTAAGGATACTTGCAAGCCTTTTGCTAGATATTTAATTTTCTTGAGATAGCGTTCTTCGAGCAATTCCTGCTCGAATTTTGCTTCTGTAAGAACACGATTGATTGCAGAGTGGTGGTTTTCTTCAACAGATGCTTGGCTTATCTTTTTTACAGTCTTCTTGTTGAGTGTAATAAGGCCGTCAATGTAATTTGTGGAGTGCCTAAAGCCACCTTTTGTAAATGCCTTTTTGGCAAAATTTAAATGTTTATTCAATTCTTCCAGCTTTGGGAGGATTTGCTTCATGGGATCACCTTGTGACGAGGCTCCCAGCAATCTTCCTTTATAAATGATTTTCAGAAACTCAAGGTTCGTCTATACATTTTACTACTAAGGAATTGAAACTTAATTTAAAAAGTTTTCCATTTTAAAAATTAATTTATTTTCGACAAAATCTAGTGCTAGGTTTTCGCTCGGTTGCCAGTCGCTCAAGCCTCGCCTATTATTTCATT
>CAYNCK010000054.1:0-44711 GCA_964396095.1 uncultured Methanosarcinales archaeon | reverse complement strand
TTATCATTTTCTACAGAGCCAAATTATTCAAAACCTTTAAATACTCCAATTCTTAACAATAGTTAAGTAGGTGAAAATCATGGAACAAAAAGCTGAAATAAAACAATTGATTGCAAAAGAAATGACTATCGGAGATGTTGTCGCTAAATATCCTTCCTGCATTGAGACTTTGCAGTCTGCAGGAGTACATTGCGTTGGATGCCATGTTTCATATTCTGAAACTTTGGAGCAGGGATTCAAGGGCCACGGAATGACAGATGACGATGTTGACATGGTAATAGTTAAAATGAACAAGGCAGTTGAAGAAGGAAAAGCAGATGAAGGAAAGGATTTAATTGTCACAAACAAGGCAGCTGATAAATTAAAGGAAGTTCTTAAGGAAAACAACAAGGAAGGCTCCGGATTAAGGGTTGAGATTGTTCCGGGCGGCTGTTCAGGATTTGAATATGGATTGGAATTGGACGACAATACAACTGACTTGGATATTACTTTTGAAGATAAAGGAGTAAAGATAATAATTAGCAAGGAAAACCTGCAGTTTTTGAAAGGCGCAAAGCTCGATTATGTTGACAGCTTGCAAGGCGGCGGTTTCAAGATAAGCAACCCGAATGCCCATAGCTCATGCGGCTGCGGCCAAAGTTTTGAATATTAAATTTTTTATTTATAATATCTTTATTTGATTAAATCTTTTATTGGATTGCGCTAATTGGCAAGCGCTAGAAGAGCTAAATGAAATAGGAAAAGTTGACTTAAATTAAAAAATTATTTTAAATCCGTTCGCTTCGCTCACAATATCTAGTGCTCGGCTTTCGCTTGATGTCCAGTCGCTCAAGCCTCGCCTATTTATTTTAATTAAAGTAAAAGGATGAAAACTTTAAAATGCCAGAACTAAACGAACAAGCACCCAATTTCACTTTGCCTGATCAGGATGGGAATGAAAGAAAGTTAAGCGAATTCAAAGGAAAAAATGTTCTTTTAGCTTTTTACCCATTTGATTTCTCTCCTGTATGCACTGTTGAATTCGGATGCTTTGAAGACGATTTAAGCACTCTGAATAATTTAAATGTGCAGGTTCTTGGAATCAGCGTGGACAGCAAGCACGCTCATAAGGAATTTGCAAATAAATTAAATTTAAACTTTCCATTGCTGAGCGACTTTAACAGGGATGTATGCAAAGTTTATGGAACTTTAAGGCCTGAAGGTTTCAGCAACAGGGCTTATTTCATAATTGACAAAAAAGGCATTATAAAGTTCAGGCATTTCATGCCGATACCTAAAGACAGGCTGGAAAACGAGCAATTGATTGAAGAAATAAAAAAATTAAGGTGAGAAAATGGGACAAAAAGGAAGGGAAATTGCGAAGATAGACCATAAGTGGCTGGCAAAAGAACTGAGCAAAGCTTATGCTTTTGAGTGGATCGTGCATTATTATGCATCATTGGCAGCAAATATTGTCGCTGGACTGAGAACTCCGGTTTATGCAGAAATATTCAAGAAAGCTGCGGATGGAGAATTCGGGCATGCAAACAGGCTGGCTAAAAGAATCGCTGAACTAGGTGAAGAGCCTCCGGAAACTTTTGCAGAGATGGAAAAGCTCGCGGGATTTGGGAAAGTCAGTTTTCCAAAGGACAGGAGCGACATAAAAGGCTTCATCAAGGTTTTCCTCAAGATGGAGCAGCATGCAATTGTTTTGTACAATGAATTGTCGCAGAAGACGCATGGGAAAGATCTGGTAACTCACGAGCTTGCAGAAGACCTGCTGTCTGAAGAAGTTGCTGAAGAGGAAGAATACGAGAACATGCTTAAGGAATAATTTTTTTATTTCTTTTCATTTTTTAGTTTTAATCATTCTGGAAAAAATTCTGCAGGCTGTCAACGACATTTAATGCCTTCAAAAGCTCATCTTTTTTCAAAATAAGCAGTAATTCCGGCGCAGAGCTCATAATCTCGACCAGGTTTATATTTTCCGCATTAAGGCTCGATGTAACTATGGCAACAATTCCCCTCACATTTTGAGCTTCTTCTGTAAACTGCAGGTTTATCTCAACAAGGTTTTTGTCAATTGAAACCAAATCAGCCTTATTAAAAATTTTGTAAAATCTCTCAAGGTTTTTCTCGTCTATGATTATTGTGATGCTCTGTTCAGCTTCTATTATTCTTATAATTTCCCCTTTTTCTATGTCTATTACTGAGTTCAGCCTTATTATGTTTTCAAAGCTTCTTTTATTTTTTTGGACTCTGATGTCTGCTATGCCGCTCCTTGTCTTGACGGCAATTTTGGAAAAAACCCTTTTCAGCTTGGTGTCATCTTCTTTTTTTTCGGCTTTCCTGTACCTCCTTATTGCACTTATTACAGCATCAAGGCTATTTTCCTTCAAGTCCAGCTCTTTAATTGCATATCTTGAAAGCGCTCTCAGGCTGACTATATTCTTAAGAAGGCATTTGCGAATTATGAAATCATTTTCCAAAAACAGCCTGATTTTATCAGAGGTACTTTGTGTCATAATAGGCATAAATAAGCCTTTATTTATAAATTTTGTGCATTTGTGCCACAATATTTATAAGCTTTCCAATGATAGCCATTTAATGAAAGAAATAAGAAGGATAATTGAAAATGCAAAAGCAGGAACCATCGTGCCGGTAGTAGAAGAATTGCCTTATGCATTGGATCCGGTGGATTATTTTGCAAAGCTTTCTGAATACGGAAATAAAAAGAACTGCATCCTGCTTGAGTCTGCCGACATTATTACAAAATACGGGGAAAGGAGCCTCGGAAGTGCTGAACCGTGCCTGAAGATTGAAGGCAAACAGGAGGATTTTGAGATTACGGCTTTAAATGATATTGGGAAAAGATTTATTCAATTATTAAAAAATGATTTTGACTTTTGTGATGAAATAATATATGGGCATGAAAAAATTACCGGTTGTTTAAAGCCAAAGGCAATTTCCGGAGACGAAAATGCAAGGCTAAAAGCGGTCAGCCATATGGACATTATCAGAAAAATTGCATTCAAGTTCAAGCCAACGTCAAAGCCTTTCGTGCCATATGCGGGGCTTTTTGGATATATCTCATACGATTTCATCGACCATTTTGAGGAGCTGCCGCAAAACAAAGAGGACATAATAAAAGATAAGGATTATGTTTTTTACTTCCTTGACAGCATGTTTTTGATTGACCACAAGGCAAACAAGACTTATTTCATAGCGAACGCATTGATTGGTGAAAACAGGAAAAAAATATATGGCGAATGCATTGAAAAAATCCGAACCTATAATGAATTAGTCAATAAAAAAATTCCAAAAATAATATCCGGAAAAAAAGCACCTCTAAAAATTAAAAGCGATACAAGCAAAGAAGAATTTATGGAATTAGTCAAAAAGGCAAAAAAACATATTTTGCAGGGCGATGTGTACCAGCTTGTCCTGTCAAGGACAATTACTGCAAACCTTACAAAAGAGCCGCTTGACATCTACAAAAGGCTAAGAAAGCTCAATCCAAGCCCGTATATGTTTTATGTCAACGACGGAACAGGAATTTTGCTTGGGGCTTCTCCTGAAATGAGCCTGAGGGTGGAAGGCAATGAAAGAAAAATTGCTGAAATAAGGCCTATCGCAGGCACAAAGCCAAGAGGAGCGATTATGGGAAAAATTGACCTTGACCTTGATTCAAGGTATGAAAATGAGCTGAAAACAGACGGGAAGGAGATTTCAGAGCACATCATGCTTGTTGACCTTGCAAGGAATGACATTGCAAGAATTTCAGAGCCAGGTACAAGATATGTGAACGAGCCTTTTGTCATTGAAAAGTATTCCCATGTTCAGCATCTGGTATCAAATGTAAGAGGATTAATGAAAAAAGACTTGGATGCCCTGCACGCATATGTGGCAACTATGAACATGGGCACCCTGACAGGCGCTCCAAAAGTAGAAGCAATGAAACTCATCAGAAAATATGAAAAAACGAAGCGTGGATTTTACGGCGGGGCAATCGGCTATATTACCCCTGACGGCGACATGGACACCGCAATAATAATAAGGTCCATGAGAATTAAAAACAATACCGTTTATATCAGGGCAGGGGCAGGAATTGTTTACGACAGCAATCCTGAATCGGAATTCATTGAAACTGAAAGAAAAGCAGCCGCGTGCCTTAAGGCTCTTGAAGAGGGCGATTAAATTGGATATACTCATGATAGACAATTTTGATTCGTTCACCTTCAACTTGGTTGATGAATTTGAAAAAAGAAACTGCAAAGTTCTCGTTTACAGAAATAATATTGGAATTGAAAATTTCAAAAAAATTGCAGAAAAAGCAAAGCCAAAATTGATAGTTATATCTCCGGGACCTTCTGCCCCAAAAGATGCGGGCATTTCAGTAGAAGTGATAAAAAATTATGCAGGAAAAATTCCTATTTTTGGCGTATGCCTAGGCCACCAGTGCATAATAGAGGCATTTAACGGTGTTGTTGGCAAGGCCCCTGAAGTTTTCCACGGCAAAACATCAAAAGTAAACCATGACAAAAAAACAATTTATAAAAATCTGGAAAATCCCTTCCATGCCGGCAGATACCACTCGCTTGCAGGAATAAAAATTCCAAGAGATATTGAAGTGAGCGCAAGAACAGATTCAAATGTTGTCATGGGGGTAAGGCATAAGAAATATTTTGTTGAAGGCGTCCAGTTCCATCCTGAAAGCATCCTGACTCCGTGCGGGGGAATGATTATAGAAAATCTTCTGGAGGAAATAAAATGATGCAGGATGCAATCTCAAAGCTGATGCAAAGGCAAGACTTGAGCGAAATAGAGGCTGAAAATTCCATGACCGAGATAATGGAAGGAAAAGCAAGCGACGCGCAAATTGCAGCTTTCCTCGTTGCTATGAGAATGAAAGGCGAATCGATTGATGAGATAACTGCATGCTCAAAAATAATGAGGCAAAAATCCAATTCAATAAATCCTAAAGTGAATTTTCTTGTAGATACATGCGGCACAGGTGGCGACAAGTTAGGCACTTTCAATATTTCAACAGCTTCAGCTTTTGTAGCAAGCGGGGCAGGCGCTGCTGTAGCAAAGCACGGAAACAGGTCAGTAAGCTCGAAATGCGGAAGCGCGGATGTTTTGCAGCAGCTGGGGGTCAATATAGAACTGAATCCAAAAGAAGTTGAAAAATGCATAGAAGAAACCGGGATTGGGTTTATGTTTGCCCCAAAATTCCATCCTGCAATGAAATTCGCAATAAATGCAAGAAAGGAAATAGGCTCAAGGACGATTTTTAACATTCTCGGGCCATTGACAAATCCTGCAAATGCAAAATCCCAATTAATCGGGGTTTTTGATGCAAGCCTGCTCGAAGTATTTGCAAAAGTTTTGAAAAATCTTGGAAGCAATCATGTAATTATAGCCCATGGCAATGGGTTGGATGAGATAACAATTACAGGCAAAACAAAAATATGCGAGCTGAAAAACAGTGATATCATTTCATATGAGATTGACCCAAAAGAATTAGGATTTGAAATCGTGCCCATTGATGAAATAATAGGCAATTCAATTGCGGAAAATGCAAAAATAATTATTAATATTTTAAATGGAGCTAAAGGCGCCAAAAGAGATGTTGTCATATTGAATGCAGCCGCTGCGCTATTGGCAAGCGGGGTTGCTAGAAATTACAAAGATGCTGTCGGGCTTTCCATCCATTCAATCGATTCCGGAAAGGCCATTGAAAAGCTTGAAAATCTGAAAAAATTTACAAACGAAAATGCTGGACAAAATAATTGACAACAAGAAAAAAGAAGTTGAGTGCAGTAAGAAAAATTTTCCCCTTTATGGATTCAAAAATAAGCTGGAAAGCTCATCAAGGGACTTCAGGGAAGCATTGTCGCGCGGCAAGCTTAACCTCATAGCAGAAATAAAGAGAAGATCCCCATCGCAAAAAAGAGCATTCAATAAATTCAATATAAAAAATACAATAAAAATTTACAATAAATACGCCGATGCAATATCCGTTCTTACCGACGCAAAATATTTTGATGGATGTCTTGGGGATTTGAGGCTTGCAAGCAAATTAACGAAGCTACCTTTGCTTAGAAAAGATTTTATAATTGACGAATACCAGATTTACGAGTCAAGGCTCTACAATGCAAACGCCATATTGCTGATAGCATCGCTGCTTTCACCCCATCAAATAAAAAATTTTATTGAAATTGCAGTGAGATATAACATGGACTGCATAGTTGAAGTCAGCAATGAGAACGGGCTGAAAAAGGCATTAAGCTCAGGTGCCGACATAATAGGCATAAACAACAGAAATCTTGATACTCTTGAAATTGACACAGGCACAACCCTAAGATTAGCCGGGAAAATACCAAAAGACAAAATAATTGTAAGTGAAAGCGGCATTGCATCAAAAGATTACATATCAAAAATCAAAAATCAGGTTAATGCCGTTCTTATAGGCACATTATTCATGGAGTCAAAGAATATTGAAAAAGAAATATTATCAATAATAAAATGACAAAAATAAAAATATGCGGAATAACAAATTATGATGATGCAGCTGAGGCAGCCGCATTGGGAGCTGATTACCTTGGCTATAATTTTTACAGCAGGAGCCCAAGATTCATAAAAAAGCAAGATGCAATGCAAATAATAAAAAAGCTCCCTGGAAATGTTAAAAATGTCGGTGTTTTCGTGAATGAAACAATTGGCAATATTAAAAAGATTGTGGATTATTGCAGTCTGGATGTAATACAGCTGTCAGGGGATGAAAGTCCAAAATTTTTGGAAAACCTAAAGAAGGAATCAAATAAAACTATAATCAAGTCTTTCAGAATAAAAACTAAAGTTGATGCAAATAAAATCAAGAGTTATAAAACCGATTATATAATGATTGATTCATTCAAAAATGGATTGTATGGCGGAACTGGAAGGCAGATTGAACTGCCGTTGGCAGAAAATATTTACAATAAAAAATTATTTTTGGCAGGTGGCCTAAATGATTCTAATGTAGGCTCTGCAATAAAAAATCTAAATCCATTTGCTGTTGATGTTTGCAGCGGAATTGAGTCATATAAGGGAAAAAAGGATTTTGTTAAAATGAAAAATTTCATCGCAGAGGTTAAATGAAATCACTTGGAAAATTTGGAAAATTTGGGGGCATTTTCGTGCCTGAAACGCTTATGCCTGCCCTTGAGGAGCTTGAAAATGCATTCCTGAAATTAAGGAATGACAAAAAATTCAACAGTGAGCTGGATAATGTACTAAAAAAATTTGCAGGGAGGCCGACTCCGTTGACATTGTGCGAAAATTTAAGCAGGAAATTCGAATGCAAAATTTATCTTAAAAGAGAGGACTTGCTGCATACAGGGGCGCATAAGATAAACAATGCCCTTGGCCAGGCGCTTCTTGCAAAGCATATTGGGAAAAAAAGATTGATTGCGGAAACAGGGGCAGGCCAGCACGGAGTTGCAGTTGCGACTGCAGGCGCGAAATTTGGCTTTCAAACAGATGTTTACATGGGCGAGAAAGACATTGAAAGGCAGAAGCTTAATGTCATGAGAATGAAACTCCTTGGAGCAAATGTCGTTCCTGTATCATCAGGCTCCAGGACTTTGAAAGACGCAATCAACGAAGCATTGAGAGACTGGACAGCAAGCGTAGATACAACTCATTATTTGCTTGGCTCCGTTCTTGGGCCGCACCCTTACCCAAGCATGATAAAATTTTTCCAGAGCGTAATCGGCAAGGAAGCAAAAAAACAAATTCTTGAAGCCGAAAAAAAATTGCCCAGCCACATAATAGCATGCGTTGGCGGAGGAAGCAATGCAATAGGCATCTTTGGCGAATTCATTCAGGACAAAAAAGTAAAATTAATCGGGGTTGAGGCTGGAGGCTCGGGAATAGAGAGCGGAAATCATGCAGCAAGATTTAATGACAAAAAGCTTGGCAGAATAGGAGTCATACACGGCACAAAAACTTATGTGCTTCAGGACAAATACGGCCAAATCCACAACACATCTTCAGTTGCCGCAGGCCTTGATTATTGTGCCGTCGGGCCGGAGCACAGCCTCCTTAGGCAGTTGAAAAGAGCAGAGTATACTTACGCAACCGACAAAGAGGCATTGGAAGCATTTAAAATTTTAAGCAAAGAGGAAGGTATAATTCCTGCACTTGAATCTGCCCATGCTGTTGCGCATGCCCTGAAAATCGCAAAATCAGCAAAGAAAGATTATATTATTGTAATAAACTTAAGCGGCAGGGGTGACAAGGATTTGGACCAGATTTCAGAACTTATAAAATGAAAAATTACAATCAAGTGTTTAATGATCTAAACAAAAGAAAAGAAGGGGCATTAATTGCATTCACGGTGATTGGGGATCCTGATTTTAAGGCAAGCCTGCATATAGCTAAAAATTTAGCTGATTCAGGAGCAGATATTTTAGAGCTTGGGCTGCCTTTTT
This sequence comes from uncultured Methanosarcinales archaeon, assembly GCA_964396095.1. Taxonomy (GTDB): domain Archaea; phylum Nanobdellota; class Nanobdellia; order Woesearchaeales; family GW2011-AR4. The sequence continues at coordinate 36,255 of CAYNCK010000054.1, read as the reverse complement.
CAGATCCAATTGCAGACGGCCCGACGATACAGGCAGCAGACATAAGGGCATTGGAAAATGGAATGAACACCGACAGGGCATTTGAATATGTCATAGAGCTGAGAAAGCATACTGATGTTCCAATTGGATTCTTGTCATATTACAATATAATATACCAATATGGAATTGAAAGATTCTATAAAAATTGCAGAAATTCTGGAGTGAACAGCATTTTGATTGCTGACATGCCGTTAGAGGAGATCAATGAAATCTCTTCAGCAGCTAAAAGAAACAATGTTGAAACTGTTTTGATGATAAGCCAGCTTACAGGCAACGATAGGATAAAAAAAATTGCTGGCAATGCGCAAGGATTCATTTATGTTATTTCACGGCTGGGCGTTACAGGAGCTAAGGTTAATTTGGAGAAATCAACATTGAATTTAGTGAGGAAAATTAGAAAATTTACAAAAAAGCCATTATGCATAGGATTTGGAATTAGCAGGCCTCAGCATGTGCATGATGTAATAAAGGCAGGAGCTGACGGCGCAATTGTAGGAAGCGCGATTGTGAATTTAATCGAGAAAAACATTGGAAACAATGAAAAAATGCTGAATGATTTGTCAGATTACATTAAGCGAATGAAAAATGCAACAAGATTAAGCTGATTAGTCCTTGGCATTCATTTCAAGTCATAAAAACAAAGTTTATAAACAAATTTTGATTTCTGGGGTAATATGAAATTTCACACAATCAATCCAGCAACAGAGGAGATTATAGATGAATATGAATTAATGCCGCAAGAAAGAGTTCTTGAGGTGGCAAAAAAATCCAGCCATGCGTTCAATGAATGGAAAAAACTCGGTGTTTCTGAAAGGTCAAAATATTTCAGAAAACTTGCCCGGGTATTAAGGGCTAACAAAGAAAAATATTCAAAAATAATGACAGCAGAGATGGGCAAGCCAATAAAGCAATCTTTATCTGAAGTGGAGAAATGCGCATGGACGGCAGAGGTGTATGCAGACAATGCAGAAAAATGGCTTGAAGAGGAAAACGTCATTGCAGATGGGGAAAAACATTTTGTTGCTTTTGAGCCGCTGGGCACAATTCTTGCGATAATGCCGTGGAACTTTCCGTTCTGGCAGGCATTCAGGTTCGGCATTCCTACTTTAATTGCAGGCAACACAGCAATTCTAAAGCACTCCAATCAGGTGCCGCAATGCGCTCTTGCCATTGAAGAATCTTTTAATGAAGCAGGATTTCCGGATTTTGTTTTCAAAAGTATTATAACGGACCATGAATCAGTTGGAGAATTGTTGAAATCTGACTTGATTCACGGAGTTTCATTGACAGGCAGCACAGCAGCTGGCTCAAGAATTGCAGAAATTGCAGGCAGAAATTTAAAAAAAGTCGTGCTTGAGCTGGGGGGGTCTGACCCTTTTATTGTATTGGAAGATTCTGACATAGAGCTTGCTGCTAAAAACGCAGTTTCCGGGAGAACACTGAACTCAGGCCAAAGCTGCATTGCGGCGAAAAGATTTATTGTTGCGAAAGAAATTGCAGGGCAATTTTCTGGAAAATTTTCAGAATACACTGAAGCTCTTGTTGTTGGTGATCCCATGGATATGAAAACAGATGTTGGCCCGTTGGTGAACAAAGAAGGATTGATGCAGATTGAATTACAAGTGCAAGATGCAATATCAAAAGGCGCAAAAGTTTTGTGCGGCGGAAAAAAGCCTGACAGGAAAGGGTATTTTTATATGCCGACAGTCCTTTCAAACACAAAAAGCAATATGAAAGTTGTTTCAGAAGAAGTGTTTGGACCCGTTGCTCCCGTGATAGTTGTTGAGAATGAAGAAGAAGCAGTCAAAATCGCAAACAATTCCGAATATGGATTGGGGGCGAGCATCTGGACAAAAAACGAGGCTAAAGGGTTGCAGATGGCAAAAAAGCTTGAAGTCGGGGATGTTTTTATCAATTCAATTGTCAAATCTGATCCAAGAATGCCGTTTGGCGGAGTAAAGAAAAGCGGCATCGGAAGGGAATTATCAAAATACGGTTTAAAGGAATTTGTGAATGCAAAGGGGTATAATATTTATGAGCAGAAATGAAAAAATATATTTTAAAAACAAAAAGAGACATTAAGATTTTAAATTTGTGCAAGAAACTTGAAAAAATTAAATTATCCAAGGAAGATGGGCAATTTGTGAAATTGATTAAATCCCAACTGGAAAAAGATTGGAGAAAACATCTAATAAAAAAATTAAACGATTTGAAGAAAATATAAATTATACAAACAATATGAAAGCATCTGACTTATTTGTAAAATGCCTTGAAAATGAGGAAGTAGAATACATATTTGGAGTTCCAGGAGAAGAAAATGAAGATATAATGATTTCTTTGATTAATTCAAGAATAAAATTTATTCCGACAAGGCATGAACAAGGGGCTGCTTTCATGGCAGCGATTTATGGAAGGCTGACAGGAAAAGCCGGAGTTTGCCTCGCAACTCTTGGACCAGGCGCAATGAACCTTACAACAGGATTGGCAGAAGCCCATCTTGGAAGCATGCCAGTAGTAGCAATAACTGGTCAAGGCGGATTGCACAGGTTTCACAAGCAGAACTTCCAGTTTATTGATGTCATAAATGCATTTAAGCCTTTAACAAAATGGAACGCGTCAATTACAACAGCTTCCGCCATAACCGAGGCTGTCAGGAAAGCATTCAAGGTTGCTGAAATGGAGAGGCCTGGAGTCGCACATTTGGAGTTGCCAGAGGATATTGCAAAAAAAGAAATTGATGCAACACCATTGACTAGGATAAAAGTCAGAAGGCCAAGCGCAGACCAAAAGGCAATCGAACAGGCAGCTGAAATGATAAAAAACGCAAAAAATCCATTAATTCTTGCAGGCAACGGATGTGTAAGGACAAGGGTTTCCAAGCAGCTAAATGATTTTGTTGAAGAAAGAGGAATTCCAATTGTCCATACTCAGATGGGCAAGGGCGCAGTAAGCGACAGAAGCGAATATTCACTTTTCACAACCGGAATCCATGCAAAAGATTACTATGTCTGCGGGTTTGACAAAGCCGATTTGATAATAACGCTTGGCTACAATATTGTTGAATTTTCCCCGATTCACTGGAACAAGAACAAGGACAATAAGATTCTGCATATTGATTTTCTTCCGAGTGAGGTTGACGAATACTATAATCCTAATCTAGAAGTCATCGGCGATGTATCAAACACTTTATGGGTTTTAAGGGAAAAACTAAAAAAAGAGCCGAAGAAAAACCCCGAATACTTTTTCAGGCTGAGGGAAGCAATCATTGACGACCACCATGAGAAGGAAAATGACAGCAGCTTTCCGCTTAAGCCGCAGAGGATAATACATGATATAAGAAAATCACTTGGTGACTCAGATATTGTGATTTCTGATGTGGGAATGCACAAGATATGGACCGCAAGGATGTACCAGACTTATGAGCCAAATACTTGCCTCATTGACAACGGGCTATGCTCAATGGGAATATCATTGCCCGGCGCAGTTGCGGCAAAGCTTGTCCACCCTGACAGGAAAATTGTAGTTGTAACGGGAGACGGCGGTTTTATGATGAACTCGCAGGAAATTGAGACTGCCATGAGGCTTGGCCTTAGCTTTGTTGTTGTTATATTCAATGATTCAAAATTCGGCATGGTTGAGTGGAAGCAGCAAATGCATCATCATAAAACTTTTGGAATTAATTTTTCCAATCCAGATTTTGTCAAGTATGCCGAAAGCTTCGGCGCAAAAGGATACAGGATAAGCAAAGCTGACGATTTCCAGAAAATTCTCAAAAAGGCATTAAATGAAAAGACTGTTGCAATTATTGATGTCCCTGTCGATTATTCTGAGAACTTTGAGCTGACAAAAAAGCTCGGCCAGCAGATTTGCCCGGTTTGATTAATATAATCACATAGTAGTAACATTTTTAAATAGCCATTAGCCACTTATGTCTATGGCAGGTGGCAAATTAGAGGGCTTGGAATTACTAGCCAATCATCATAAAATAGGATTTAAAACTATTCCATTTTACGAGTTGGACCACAGCTTGTTTGAGTATGTTGAAAGGCAAAGATTGGCTGCACAAATTGCAACTTTGTTATCAAAGGAAAGGCACGTTCCATCCAAACTGCCCTCTGAAATTAATGAAAGGGTAAAAGGATTAGCAGCAAAATATGATGGAAAGCCGGTAATTGTAAGGTCTCATTCTCTTAGGGAAGGGCAGGAAAATTCTTTTAGGGGAATTTATGATTCTGTAATTGTTGAATCTGCCAATCATGCTGAATTATCAAAGGCAATTTTAAGTGTTTATAACTCATTTTATTCTGAAAGGGCGAGAATGTACAGGCAGGAAAGGGGAGTAAATGACGACAAAATGGGTGTTCTTGTAGGCAGTTTTATTGAGCCTGATTTTTCAGGAGTCATGCTCACATCCCACCCGTCTTATCCAAGCCACTTAACAATAGAATTCTGCGAAGGCAGAAACAGGGTAGTTGACGGGAGTGTTCAGCCTTTCATAGTTGAATTCGACAAGAAAAAAAGAAAGCAGGTTTTTCAAAGTGAGGAAATGCCTAAAAAAATTCCTGATTTGAAACATTTGATGCTTATTGGAAAATCATTGGAGCAAAAAGTTGGTCCTTCTTATGTTGAATTCGTGTTTAAAGATGAAGAAGTATATTTAGTGCAACACGAATCTATTAGCAATTTGGAAGAACCATCTAATATCCAAATACCAAAGTACAGCAGAGGGCAGTTCTTAGGTGCCACAAATATTTTTCGGGGCAATGGCAAAATAACTTTGCCTATTGTGACAATAGGGCCATTGGAAGAAATGTTGATAAAAGCACATATGGTGGCTCAAATAGACCCGAAAGTTGCATTTGAAATACACAGAAGATGGTTTAATCACATAATTGAAATGAACAAGAAATATTCAGATGGATATATATTGATTACCCCCCATTTCCATGAAACTAATATAGGTATACCTGCCATGCTGGGTGGATTAAAGTCGGACACAACTATGGATGGGTTAACATCAAACAAAAAGGCAGTAATAACAACTCAATTTGGTTCTATAAGCTCCCATATAATGACAATTGCATATGAAAAGGGAATTTTATATGCAGGGTTTGAGCATGCTGAAGATAGGTTTGACAGAGTAGATACTGGTGACATTTTATCAATTTACTTTAAAGGAAGGCAGGCAAGAGCCTACAAGGAAAAGGAAATACAGCAAATGCCAAAAAGCGCAAGGGAAGAATATCCAAATATTAACTACATTGTTGATAGAAGAGATGGTGGTGAATTATCTGTCACAACTTCCGGATATATGAGCGAATCTTCAGTCTATACTTCGGATTTTCAACATTTTTTGAATATGGAAACCGGAAGTCATTGGGAATTTAAGCCTTTTAAGGGAGTAATGGGTGGCATATTTACAGACAATAATAGAAGAAGCATTTTAATGTCAATGAGCCAAATGAGTGGACAGTATCATAGTTGGGTTTTGGAATCTGATAGAGTATGCCAAGTATACGCAAATAAAACACTTCCAAAAGTTGAGTTTGATAAATTGATGGAAAGATATGTTCAGCATTTAACGAAATAGTTAAAGATAATTTATTTAGAAGTCAGATATCCACCACAACAGTTGCCATCCATTTATTTTTCTCTTTTTTGACTTCAAACATGTGCATTGTGACGGCCTTTATATCATTCTCTAATTGCTGCTTTTGCGGATTGATAGTGTCTCCTTCAATAGTTGACTTTAAAACATATTTTTTGTTTTTGTCGTGGATTGAGACTTTTACTTTCCTGAAAACCATATATTTTGAATCTTTCAAAAACAAAATTTCAGAAAGAAAATCATAAAGAAGGTTGTCAATTTTTTCGTGTTCTAATTTTATTTCAATTTTCTTTTTAGCATCGACTGTTTTTAATTCAGCGCTCAGCTCAAAGATTGCAAGGGCTGCATTCTCAAACATTTCGTTCAAATCCTTGCCGTAAGCTTCGTATGCAATGTCTGCTAAAGCAACATCCTCAAGAAATTTGTATTTGTTCTCATTGTTATTCAAGTTCATTTTTTGGTCTCATTCAAAAATTCAGTTAAAATATTTAATTGCTATACCTAAAAAATTTTGCTGGCAAGCCATATGGCAAAAATCCCAAGGACAAGCATTGCGAATTGTATTATGGATTTCTTGACATCTTTTTCCTTCTGTATTTCCGGTATTAAGTCTGTGCTGGCTATATATATAAAACCCCCGATAGAAAATGACATTATATACACATTTGAATTCGCGACAAAGCCAGAATAGAAGTACGCAAATAATGCGCCAAGGACTGCAGTAAGCGCTGTAATAAAATTGATAAGCGCTGCTTTCATCTTTGACCAGCCGCCGTAAATGAGGATTGCAAAATCGCCGATTTCCTGCGGAATTTCATGAGCGATGACTGCGATTGTGACAACAAACCCAAGCTTTGCGCTGCTCAAAAAACTCACGGCAATAATCGCCCCATCCAGGAAGTTATGCAGTCCATCTCCAATCGTATTCAGATAGTTAAATACGTGCACTTCCTTTTTGCCCGTGTGATGGTGGTGCCAGTAAAGGAATTTTTCAAGCACGAAAAAAAGCAGGATACCCAGAAGTATAAAAAGCGGTATTGACTCTTTAAAGCCGTTCTCCAAAGCTTCCGGCAGCAAATCCAGGAATGCTGCGCCCAATAAAGAGCCTGCAGCAAAGCTTACAAAGTAAAACAGGTATTTTTTTATTATCCTTTCTTTAAGAAAAATTAGGATTCCAACTAAAGATATTAAGCTGACTATGGATACTGAGATGAGGATTTGTATTAGCACTTGCATTTTTGTTGTTATTTCAGCCTTAGTTTAAAAGCATTTTGATGTTTTTCATTTTTTAATTATTTAAACATTTTTCGCAAACACCATAGGTGTCTATCTGCAGATGGCAAATATTTCCTTTTATTTCATTTTTGACAAAATCTATTTTTTTAATGTTGATATGTTCTATTTTACCGCACTTTTTGCAGATGAAATGGAAATGGCTGCTTTTGTTTGTTGAGTAAACAGTTTTCTTATTGCATAAATATGAATGAATATAATCTTTCTTAGCCAAATCACTCAGAAACCTGTAAACTGTAGCGATACCTATTTTTTCATTCTTTTTTTTCACCTTGTCATATAAATCTTCAGCTGTGAAAAAAGAGCTGAAATTCTTTAATTCTCTTCTGGCCATCTCTTTCTGACTAGTTTCCCTTGAAATTCGTGCCATTTTTCTTATTGATAATGAGAATCAATAACATATTTAAATATCTTTCTGTTTCATATGTTTATGTCTTTGGAAGAAAAAGTCAATGGAAGCAAAAAGCATAGCAGGGGAATCTTGAAGGCTCTTGGAGGCTTAGGATTATTGCTGCACTCGGCATTTCATCTACTGCCTCTTGTCTGAGTCGGCTATCTTGCATTTGGAGGTAATGGCGGATTATTGCATAGTCATGAAGAAGAAGGTATTGGCCACTATCTGCTTGATTTTTTAGGATTGGGTTTTGGCATCTGGGGGATTTATTATGCTTACCAGGGAATCAAAGAATATTTCCAGCATAAAAAGCACGGGCATGATTCATATTCAAGGAATTATACGCATTGAATATAATAAAAATATTAATATTTCTCATTTATCTTTTGAAATCGCCATCAAAGCAAATATCAGAGCAAATGCAGACAATGCCATCATCGGAATCGTGATATACCCGTAATTCATGGTATAAGTCTTTGCGCAGGAAACAGCGCCTGATATGGCTGAACATGAACTTGAGTCAACCAGACCAAGCTGAAGTGCATAATGATATGAAGCTATTGCAATACCAATCACAGAAAGCGGAATGGCATATCTTCTAACTAAATTGTCCTTTTTCCACAATGCAATCCCAAATATTATGACTAAAGGGTACATCAATATTCTTTGATACCAGCAGAGCTTGCATGGTTCATATCCTGCGATTTCAGAGTAAAAAAGGCTTCCTGACATTGCAATCAATGCAACTATAAATGAGATAAATAATACATTTTTCCCAATCAATTTCATAAATCTTTCGGATAATTTATTTTTCCTAAAAATCTTTGCTGCAATGACTAAACCAATAATTAATTGCGCCGTTATGCTCAATATGGAAAGAAGACTTGTAATGATACTTGTTAATGTCATTTTACTTTGGCAATGCGCATCCTGATTTTTGTGACAATGCTTGAAGGCTTAGCTCACCTGTCAGCCTGCTTTTATCAGAGAATTCCCATGTTGGATATGACATTATTTTTTTGTCAATGCATGCCTGCAGCTGCCCTTTTCCGTCAGGAGTTGAGCATTCAGTATAAGGTAATAGCTTAGCAGAGCTTCCAAACAGCTTCTTTTGGTTTTGGCAGTGCGAGCACCAGAATACACCGTAGAATTTTACATTCTTCTGTCCCAGGCACTTTGCAAAATCACCATACTTTGTTGAGCCGCAGCCTACAATAAAGAATAACAATAAGGTTAATATTAGTAGTTTGGTATTCATTTTTTAATAAAAAAATTGGCTATATATAAACTTTAACCCTTCACATTCCCTATAGGTTTTAGCCCGACAACAGGCTTTGAAATCCCAGCCTGTGAAACAGCATCAATCACTTCATTTATATTTTTATATGCAAATCCTGCCTCTTCAGCCAAACCCGACATTGAAGCTGCCTTGACATAAATTCCATTTTTTTCCATGTCTTTCTGCAGTTGCTCTCCACTGATTTGGTGCTTTGCAGCGGCCCTTGACATAGTCCTTCCAGAGCCATGTGCCGTGCTTCCAAATGTCTCGTCCATAGCCCTTTGCGTTCCGACAAGCAAGAAACTTCCCGTTTCCATGGAGCCGCCAATTATTACGGGCTGCCCGGTTTGTTTGTAAAGCGAAGCAAGCTCAGGATGATTTGGGGGAAAAGCCCTTGTGCTCCCTTTTCTGTGAACAATTAATTTTTTCTTTTTGCCATCAACAACATGCTCTTCAAGCTTTGCAATGTTATGCGCAACATCATAAACCATGTGCATATCTAATTTTTCAGCATCAGTTTTAAAAACCTTTGAAAATCCTTCCCTTATTCTGTGCAAAATAACCTGCCGATTTGAAAATGCCATGTTAGCTGCGCATGCCATTGCCTTATAATAATCCTGGCCCTCATTGCTTTGGAAAGGCGCGCATGCCAATTCCCGATCATAAACTTCAATGTTGTATTTTTTCATGACGCCTTCAAAAATTCTCAAATAATCTGTTCCAATCTGGTGCCCAAACCCCCTAGATCCGCAATGAACCATGATAACAACCTGCTCAGGAGTATGAATTCCAAATTTTTTTGCGATTTCCGCATCAAAAATATTTTCCGCCCTTGCAACCTGGATTTCAAGATAATGATTTCCGGAGCCAAGTGTTCCTAACTGCTTGATACCCCTGTCAATTGCCTTTGAACTGACTTTCTCAGGCTCTGCCCAGTCAATCCTCCCATTGCCTTCTGTCCTCTCCAAATCTTCCTTCCACCCGTAATTGTTTTCAACGCACCATTTTGAGCCGTAAGCCATTATCTCCTTGAACTGGCTTTTATTCGCATTGACAAAGCCTTTTGCCCCAACACCGGATGGAACTGTCCTGAACATTGTGTCAACAATTTCCCTTAGTTTTGGCTGAACTTCCTTGAAAGTAAGATTTGTAGTGACTAACCTCATTCCGCAGTTTATGTCAAAGCCGATTCCGCCTGGAGAAATTACTCCTACCTCTGCATCGAACGCTGCAACCCCCCCTATTGGAAAGCCATATCCCCAATGCCCATCAGGCATGCAGAAAGAATATTTTTGAATTCCAGGAAGGCATGCTACATTAGTTACTTGATTGAAAACGCCATTGTCCATCTCGTCAAAGAGTTTTTTAGTTGCGTATATTCTAGCTGGAACCAGCATTCCTTTCTTGAAAGATGTTGGGATCTCCCAAATAGTATCGCTTATTTTGTTTATATCCTTGGGTTTTTCAAAATTCTGTTGCATTTGTTACATCCTTATAATTTTTAATTATCAATCAAAAATATTTGGAACCAGTTCCGTTTATACAAGGCCTAAACACCTTTGAGTTTACGCCGTGCTTATTTAAAGCTTTTCTTAATCCTTTGGAATTTTTTCTCATTATTGAGCTAAAATGAATTTCTCTTTTTCAGTCATAAGCCTTTTTCTTTCAATATTATAACAAATCAGGATTTACGGGCTTTTTTGCAAAACATTTAAATCAAAATATAATTACTATGAAAGCCGGCAAATATAAAACAAGCGAGGTGTCCAAAAATGGCAAAGAAGAAAAAGCAGCAGCAAGATCAGTGTAATTGCTGATTTGAGATGAATTTGGATTATATTTAATTTTCTCTTTATTTTTTTATTTTCATGCATAAATTTAAATATTAAACATAATAATTAACTCTAAAATGCAGGTAAAAGACTTAAAGCCAAAGCAAGGCAATGTTGACATTGTAGTTGATGTTGTTGATGTCAGTGAAACAAGGGAATTCCAGAAGTTTGGAAAGCCGGGAAAAGTTGCAAACGCAGTCGCAAAGGACGAGACAGGCGACATAAAGCTCACCCTATGGAATGATGACATTGAAAAAGTCCATGCAGGCGACAAAGTCCACCTTACAAACGGCTATGTCAACGAGTGGCAGGGGGAAATGCAATTGACAACAGGCAGGATGGGAAAGATGGAAATTGTCGGAAAATCCGATATGAAATCAAACGACGGCTCTGATTCAAAAATAAGGACCAATATTCCAATTGAAAAAAAGGAAGATGAGATTGAAGAACTCAATGTCGAGGAAGAAGATATAGATGAATCTGGTGAAGAGATATAAATCGAAAGACTTTTAAATTATTATCTTGTTCTAAATCTTAATGGGGCGGTAGCTCAGCCTGGGTAAATTCAGGCTTGCCTGTGTTCAGGATAGAGCACACGGCTGAAGACGGTATGATGAGCTGTAAAAGGCAATGAATTGTTTGATACCGTGTTGTCATGGATTCAAATTCCATCCGCCCCATATTTTTCTTAAGCGCTCAAAGTAGAAACAAGGATTTTTCCGGCAATTATGTTGAACAGCAGCATCACTGCCCCTGAAATAATCACGTAAAGTATTGTGCTTCTAATAAGATTGTTCCCAAGCTGGTATCTTTCATTCAGCTTATCAGAGCCGTTCTCGACTCCGTTTGCAATGACTGTAAGTATAAAAGTGATTTGCACAACGTAAATGCCAACTATAAGCTGAAAATAGTACGTTGGGATTCCCTCTCCGAATAAAGTGAGTATTCCGGAAGGAGCAGCAGAACCTTCGCCTCCAACTGTTGAAGTAACCTGCTGAAGGGAAGTGCTTAGCTTGCCAAGTATAGTTGTAATCATTGATGTAATCCCAATCACAACTCCTGCAATTGCCGGCGTCAGGAACTTAATTTGCGATTGCATCGAGGAAATTATGTCTGCCATCAAATCTTTGAGCCTCTCATTAACTTTATGTATTTCCTTGATGTATCTTGCGACATTTGTGAGTGCCTGGGCAGCAATCAAAGGTCCTTTTTTAATTGCCTGTGTCAGCACTTTCATGGAGCTTTCGATAAGGTTGCTTGGAAATGATACAAGAGCGCCATGCTCCGGGTCAAATATTGCTTTTTCAACGCTCATTCCCAGCCGTCTGATATTCAGGCTAACAAGCTGAAAAAAGCTTCCTGAAACAGTCCCTTCCATTATATCGGCAACTTTTCCGACGGCAATCTCGACGGGAATATTGTCTCCAAGCCGGTTTCCAAGCTGGAATAATGAGCTTGCAAACTCAAGCTCAAGCTGCTTTGCCTTATTCCTAATCTTGATAACATTTTTTGACTTAAGCCTGTAATAAAGTCCGATCGCTAGCCCGAAGCTTAGCGGAATGAAAAGGCTTGCAACAGCAGCTCCCAATCCGAATGGGCCCCTGTCCATATTCTGCCCCCTGTATTCTAAAAAGCAGTATTTTTGCTTGCAGCTTGTCGTTAAGTCATCACCTCCAATTCCGAAATCAGGAACTCCAATTACATGCATAATCAGCGGACTTAGCCCAATTAAAAACAACACAACCCCAATAAAAACGCTTATTACCATTGGAGTCATCTGGTATTCATTTTTTCCTATCCTGATTATTATGTTCCTGTATTTTTTCAGCTCAGGATTCTCTTCTGCAATATCCGTGTCCCCGTATCCGGTGGGCCTTTTGGACAAAATATTTTTTCCAAGATAGTAGACTATAACAGTAAGCAGCAGATTGTAGATTACAGCAAGATGATACCATTGAACACCTTCCATGAAGCTGACAACAAGAGGCAAAATAACTAATCCAAGAATCGGCAGAATAATTCCAAGCATGTGCAGCATTGTGATTGGGTTCTGCAAATTGTGCGCGTAGTGGAGCATTTTTTCATATGTCTCATCAAGAATTACATCAAGAGACTTATCAAGCGCATTCAGCCTTCTTGACTCATCGCCTTCATACAATGAGCTTTCAATCAAGTGAAAAGCTTCTATAAACTCAATGTTCCATTTTTTCCATGATTCAAGATAAATGTCAAGTGACTCCTTTACTGAAGAGTATTTTTCTGTTTCCACATCCCAAAGTATTTTTTTTAAGTCAAGCGACAATGGAGGGGCAAGGTGCTGGCTTGCAAACTCAATTGCTTTTTCAAGATTGGATGTATGCCTCATGTAAGTGACTGTATAAAAAATGCATAGTACCATCTGATTGCTCGCTTTCAGGCGCCAGTTGTTTGCAAGAAATTCCGGAACTTTTCCAAGAGGCTTTATCATGACCAAGGCGCCTACAACAAACAATAAAACAAAAAATGTTGACTGAAATACAAGATATGCGAATAAGCCCCCAAATAAAGCAGCAATCACAGGTATAATAAAAGAAAAAGAAATTGCTCCTGAAGGTGTTATGTTAAGATGGATTATATCTATAGAGTCCTGGATTTGCTGTGCATTTTGCTGGTTTGGCTTTATTTTAAGCGTTTTCTCACTTAAATTGCAGAGCTTCTCGTAAAAACTCATGTGCTTTGGCAGAAACTCTGACTTGAATTCCTGATATTCCTTGGTTATAGGCTGCGATGCAGACTGCGGCTCGAACTTTGCTCCAAGCTCTTTCTCAAGGTTTCTCTTATATATTTCAACCAAAGACAACAATTTTTTCTTATCTATATCTGAGGGCATAAGTTATGTACCACCTCTTTTTTTGAATGAATTTATATTACGAGATTAATAATTTCAAAAAACTTTAAAAGCGGTTTACTTTCATCACCTTTGAAATCACAAAGCCGCTCCAGTTTTTTAATTTTTATTCATTATTATTTTTTATTCTTACTTATCGTTCGAATCTCCCTTTGAGCCATATTGTATTTCAACGTTAATGGATTTTTAGTTTATGATTTATTAGTTATTACATTTAGCTTCACTTGCGCTGGACAAATGGCGCAATCCATTAAAATACCTTGCCATTAAACCAAATTAAAATAATTTTAAATTACTTCTTTGGAAATATTTTATTATAATTTGCTGTGGAAGTCCATTTTCTTCACATGCCTCTTTAGCCATTCATTCCATTCAAAATATATTCTTTTTGAGTCCAGCGAGCCAACTTCTTCCTTTATCCTTTCAGATATTTTGTGGAACTGGTCATTACTGGGTATTACAAACTCCGCTTCGAGCAAATCCGGATTATTTGTTTTGGCTGAAAAATCGACAAGGGTTTCCTTTGTCTTTGCCCTAAGAGTTATATTATCCCAAACGGCATCCCAGTCGCCTGCCCATTCCTTGACATTGCCGGCAATTGCCTTCAAAATGTCAGAGTCCCCGTTAATTAGTTCTTCGCTTGGCAGAAGCTCGTCCTTTTTTGAGTCATACTTCATCAAGTCAACAAATCCCTTTTCAACCAGGGGGTCCTGCTCCCAGTGCTTTCTTACTTCAGTGATTTGAGTTATTCTTCTCCACCTGTGCAGCCCATCTGCACTTCTCACGGGATTTGCAACCACAACAATATCAGTTGCCTTGAAGCTTGTCCTTGGAACCCCTAAATCATTCACAACCCTGTCGAAAACTCCGTAAGGAGAGTCGCCATGAATTGTTCCAGCAACTATATTTGCAAGAGCGCCAATCCTCATTGCCTCATACAAGGCCAAAGCTTCCTTGCTTCTTATTTCTCCTATTATCAGTGCAGAATCTCCCATTCTTAATGTTGCCCTTATCCCTTCATCAGCAGCAACCTCGCTTGACCCTTTTGTCAGGGCAGCAGCAACTTTCATTGACTGGATGTTGTATCCTAATTTTCTCAATGATTCTGTCGGCAATTCTAAAGTATCTTCAATTGTTATAACCCTGTATTTTCTCATAAGCTCAACTAATATTGAGCCAAGCAGGCTTGTTTTTCCTGCGCTTCGCGTTCCTGCAATCAGCATCGAGCGTGAGCCGTCAACCAAAAAGCTCAGGATTCCTGCTGCAAGCGGATTCATCATCCTGTTCTTGATGTACAAAGGCAAAGTCCACGGCTTGTCCCTATGCCTCCTGAAAGCATAAGCCAGCCCGCTTGGATTTAAAGGAGGCGCAACAACCGCAATTCTTGCATTTGCACCGGGGATGCTAAGCTCAGTATCTAGAATAGGATTTGCTTCATCCAATGGCCTGCCTGAAATCAATCTTAACTTTGAAGCCCATGACTCTGCTTCCGGAGTTGTCGGAATTATGTTTGTCTTGCAGTCAGCATAATCTTGATGTACAATAAACATGGGCGTCTCCCCCATAGGTGAGTTTATTGTTATGTCCTGCACTTTCTCATCCTGCAGCAGAACTTCAATCAAGCCAAACCCGACGGTGTACCTTACAAGGATTTTTGTCATCTCGTCTATCTCTGCCGAAGTGAATTTTAAATTTCTGTAGTTGACGAGCTCCTCAATTAAATCAGAGCCTATATTGTAGAAAACCTGCCTCATTCTCTCCGGATCAACGAATTCCTGCCTTGTGGGCTTGTGCTCTGCCATTTTTTTTCTTGCAGTGTCGACTCTTTCATATTTTTCCCCGATTAGCTTGAATTCAGGAGGAATCAAATGATACAAGTACTGCACATTGTCAGTCAATTCAAAAATTGTAACCTCAGTATTCTTGTCAAGATTGTAGCTTTCGATTTCCTCCCCGTCAGAAGGAAAATTTGCCATGAGCTTTGTAAACATGAAGTCAGGCCTTATGTCTGGAGTGAAGATTCTCCTGTATACAGAACGGTCATCAAGCTTGTATCCCGACAAATAGGGATTTGCCGCAGAAATTAATTTCGTCTTTTCCATCAGGCTCATGAGGTATTGCATAACTGTGATGAATTTCTTTGCGCATTCTGAATAAACAGGATCAAGGCTCCTGTCAATTTTTATTCTTTCATCTCTTATTGTTCTCTTCAATTCAACAAAAGCGCCAATCGGGTCCCTTTTCAGCAAGTCTGCCGTTATGTTCTGTATGCTTGCGTACCACTGCGCAGCCCATCTTGTGCACCTTGGATCAGAAAGAAAATCCGCATAGCTGAACATATCCCTTTTTTTTGTCAGCTGAGTATGAAGCTTTGCAATCTCCTGAATCATGAGTGTCTGGTTGTAATCATACTCGTAATTCCTTTTTTGGTTATAGACTATCTTTGTTGCATTTCCTGCTTCTGCAAGAATGTCAACTGTCCTGGACATGCAGACTGGGTCGTCCTCAAGAGAAGGAATTTGAGGATACTGCTCCAAGTCTATAAGAATAACCGTTTCTTCCCCCTCCCTCAAAATGTCATATGAAAAGGGTTTTTTTGTCTCTCCGAATAATGTCATTTTCTATTCCTCTTTTTTTATTTATGTTTTTGAATCAACTATTTTTTTGATTTTAATGCCTCGAGCGCAATCTCAATAAGATGGGACTTGTTCCTGTATTTCCTGCTGTCATTTACTTCTTTCTCAATCCAGTTCATCAAACCTTCATCAATTGTCGCGCTGATTGGCTTTTTCATAATATTATCATATTATAAAATATATTTTATATTATTTTCTATATTTTATATTATAATATAATTGATATTTAAAGCTTGCGGTTTTGCAAAAACAAAGCTTTTATACAAACCTTAAGTTAATACTAGGATAATGCTAAAAAACACTCTAAGAGGCTCTTTGTTCATCAGAAGCTTTAGGATAGCAAAATCAAATCCTGGCAAAATTGGGCTTATAATAATGTTTGACTTTCTGTTTTTTGCTTCCCTCTATGCTGTTTACAGGCTGGCTTTGAATTTTGCACCAATGTTTGCCGTTCCTCAGGCAAGCACCCTGGTGTACATCTCAATAATCCTGTCTGTTATTTATTATTTGATTGCCCTATTCATTTATTCTTTCTTCAAATTTTGCGTGATGGACTCTGTTAAATCCTTATTTCAAAAATCGGATTTTTCATTTAAAAGATTTGCAAGCTTTTATCTGCTCAATTTGATCGTAGGCGCAATATTTTTTGCAATAATGCTTTTTTTGAACCTGATATTGGACAGCATAAAGGATCCATTAGCGCCATATGTTTTTATTTTATTGGCAACTCCCTATATTCTCATCTTGTATTTAACTGCAAATATTTCACAATCCAACTTTTTCAATGATTATCCAGTAAAAAAATCGATAATAAAAACATTTGGAACAGCTTTCAGAAAAATAAGAAATTACAGAGAATTGGTACTTGTTTTGGCGTTATTTGCAGTTGTATTCGGACTTGTTTTCTGGCTGGGCAACTATCTTGTCACTTTAATTGCATCTAGAAATTACAGCCTTTATTTGGAAGTTTACGCTTATTCAAAGCTAATTTCTGTAATTACCTTTGATGCTGTATTTTATTTAATAATCTTGATGAACCGGATTTCATTTTATTCCATGGCAAAAGAGCTGAAGTGAATGTTTTACCACAACATAAACCCGGCGCTGATTGAATTCGGCCCTTTTCAGATCAGGTATTACGGCCTGTTCTATGCCCTTGGATTTCTAATTGCATATTTTTTGATTTATTATCTTGCAAAACGAAAAGGGATGAAATTAACAAGGGATGATGTTGCTGATTTTCTATTTTACCAGATTATAGGGGTTGTTTTAGGGGCAAGATTTGGTTATGTTTTGTTCTACAACCTTTCGTTTTATTTCAAAAATCCATTCGAGGTAATAGCCTTATGGCATGGCGGATTAAGCTTTCACGGCGGCTTGATTGGGGCGATAATTGCAACCTATTTGTTCTGCAGGAAGAAGAAAATTGATTTCTATGATATTGCTGATATTGTCGTTGTACCTGTTGCTCTTGCCCTTGCGCTTGGAAGAATAGGCAATTTCATGAATGGGGAGCTTTACGGAAGAATAACGGATGTTTCATGGTGCATTGATTATTCAAAAAACAAGTTTATTGAGAATCTTCCATCTGGCTGCAGGCACCCTTCTCAAATATATGAATCATTAAAAAATCTTATTATATTTTCTGTTTTGTGGTCAATAAAAGACAAAAAACTGCCAAGAGGCTTCATGTTTTGGGCGTTTGTTGCATTATACGGGCTGTTAAGGACAATTGTAGAGTTCTTCAGGCAGCCTGACGGGCAGATTGGGTTTATCTTTGGATATTTCACAATGGGGCAATTTCTCAGCTTTCCTATTTTTTTATTGGGAATTTATATGATGTTCAGGCTGAATAAGAATGTGCACCAATCCAAATAACCAATAAATTTAAATTAAATATGAAAAACACTCAATTATGCAAAACCAAAAAATCTTGGGATATTCCCTTATTGCATTTTCCATAGTTTTGTTTATAGTTCTTGCTTTCATAAAAACTCAATTTGACTCAGAATCCGCATTCCTTTGCGATAAATTCCATGAGAATAATCTTGACATGAACAGCTGCTGCGGTTAAACATTTTTAGATTTTGAACGGCACCTTTCTAAGCGCAAAGTATAAATACATGCAGTATAATGAATATCTTTTACGAAAGAGGGCAGAGTTTGGTAACAGAAGTCTCAGGGTTGCAAAAAGTTGGAGTAACATCTGTGGATGATACTGTGCTGCAGCAAATTTCACAAATGTCATCTTACCCTGGATTTCTAGAAGCGATTGTAGTTGGTCATAAAGGTAAGCAATATTTTGTGGCAGTGTATTCTGGACAATCCAATACATCTGATATGTATGCTATAGTTGGAAATGGAATACCTAACGAGAGGAGAGAGATAGAATTTCAAAGTCCTCGGCAGTTAAGAGCAATTATTGATTCTATAAAAATTTGGGGATATACTCAGGCAATTCTTGATGGAGACTTGAGAGCCTATGAAGATGTTAAGATAAAACCCTTAACAGAAAGGCAGCCTCAATAGGATTGATGTTCATATCATCAGCTTTATCTTTTCCTCCCTATTTAACGCTTCCATAATCCTTCTTCCGATGTTGTTGGTTTTCTTTATTTTTATCGTGCCTGTCTTGCCCGCTTTTGCGCTCATCAGGAATTCATCTCCAATGTAAATGTCAACATCTCGGTTTTGCATATCCATTCCAAGCTCAATCATCAATAGGTTTTTCTTGTGGTTTAACTCAAAAGATATTTCCTTTTGCTCTTTGGCAGTCCCAATGGATTTAACTTGCTCAATACCTGAATTTGCAGAATCCTTTTCGTCAATGCTCTTAATGTCAATCCCGATGCCTAATTTTTTCTCGATGCCCATTATGTTTGAGCCTTGCTTTCCGATAATCCTTGCAATGTCTGATTCAGGAACATAGACAACGCATTTGTTGTCAGACAAAACCTCGACTTCAACATTCCTTGAGAATTTATTGAATTCTGAAAGTATTGTTGTTTCAGCAAGCTTTTGAGCTCCTGATTTTCTCTCTCTTGTTTCCTGCACCGGAATCACAACAGTCTGCTCGCCGTAGCTGTAAATCTCATATTCCAATTTTCCGGTTTCAAAATCATTTATAACAACGACAGGCCTTGCCAAATCAGCTTCTGTCATGCCTGAAGGAACTTTGACTGTCATTTTAAGGGCAAGCACTTTATTTATAAATCCGTTTTTTATGAATATAACGGTGTCAACAACCTGGGGAATTACTCCCATTTCCACCCTTCCAATAAATCTCTGGATTGCGTCAACAGGAGATGTTGCGTGAACAACTCCAACCATGCCAACTCCCGCCAATCTTAGGTCTGCAAAAAGCTTGAAGTCGTCTGTGTTTCTCATTTCATCAAATATTGTATAGTCTGGCCTTGAAAGCAATAATATATCGTGTATTTCCTGCGCATCGCCATAAGAGATTGAATACTGGGTTATTCTCTCTGGCAAAATTAAATCACGGGGCGCTTCAACTGTTTTTACAATCTTGTCTTGGGATGCATAATATTCCGCTAATGCCTGCGCAAAGGTTGTCTTTCCCATGCCCGGGGCGCCTGCGACAAGAACTCCTTCAACCTGCTTTCCAATCCTGTCCATTAATTTATCACTTAATTTGTAATCTGCTAAATTTAATTTTTTCACTGGCCTTACAGCAGTTATCTCCCAGCCATCAGAGAATGGCGGCTTGGTGATCACAATCCTGAACATGCCAAGTTGAACAATTGTTGAGCCGGGCCTTTCAATCTCAATGAAACCATCTTTTCTTAATTTTGCATCTTCTATAATCTCCCTGGACATATCCTGTATCTCTTCCTGCTTCAGCAAGGCTTTTCTAAGCTCCTTAAGCTGCCAGTTACCAGGCATCCCTTTTTTCGCATAAGGTGGCACATTTTCCCTTAAATGAACGCTCATCGTTGTTTCATCAAAAAACCTTTCAAGCTTTAGCTTTCTTAATCCTTTTTCCGGCCTTCTGTAATAAATGGCTTTCATTCCTTTTGCCAAAGCAACTTCACTTTGCACCTTGTCAGACGTGATTAATGTCGCATCTTCGTCAAAAGCTAATTGTCTTATCAAAGAGTCAATTTCACCCAAAGAAGCATGCCTTATCTCAGCTGCCTTTGGCCTTTGGCCTTTAAATGACAGCTCAAATCCCTTTTCCAATGAAATTTTCTTTATCCTTTTGATTTCATCTAAGCCCAAAAATCCGATTGCCTTGTTTGAATTTGCCTGATGCTCAAGCTCAGCTATCACCGCCTCATGTATTATTATCTCTTTTGACTTGATATGCCCGTTTCTGAGTTTTTCTGACAATAGCCCTTCTATTATTACAGATGTATCCGGCACTATCTTGTCTATATTTTGCGTTTTGTTTATGTTTACCTGTTCCATTTGATATGATAATTGGGTGCATATTTATATATTTATTTGTTTTTATTAATTTTCAGTATTGAAATATATTCTAAAATGATTAAATTTAATTATTTACAATAGTGAAAATATAAAATAATAGTTTTATGCAATTTTTGTCCATAAATGGTAGCACCTTATGCTTATATAATAGGCCTCTTTTCCATGGATTATGTATCAAGAGATTGGACGAAGAGACTTTTTAAGATTAGCAGGTTTAGGGGGAATTGGATATTTAGTCGATAGGCAATTAAATGGACAGACACAGGAAAGAGGTTCAGAATTTCTTAATATAATATCAACAACATATGACCAGCATAGGCAACAAGTATTTTTTTCTGATTCTTTTAAATCAAGCGGAAAACTGAAATTTGATGCCTATGATAGTAATGGAGGCAAAAATTAGATGAGATGGTTGAAATCAGCATACAAGAGAAAGGCCTAGGCAGAAATTTAATTAGTATTGCCCAAAATTTAAAACCAGAATCCATAAAAACGACAAAAAAATCTATTGGTCATTCAATTGATATTGGTATTAGAATTCTAGAAAATGGAACAATTTGGGTTGAATCGGCAGGTGAATCAACAATAGGACATGATTATAATGAAAGTGGGATTCGTTCTTCAAGCATAGTTTCAACAGTAACAATGAGGTACATGCCTGATACTGAGCCGAGATTAACTATTACTCAAGAAATTTTAGGATATTTATATAATAATGTTACAATAGGGCCTATAATGGGAAGGATTCCCCAACCATATCTTAAATTCGCAAACAGGGTTTATAGTGACTGGAAAGCCGTTCAAATGCTACCAAGCAAAAATCCAAAATAGTATTAAAAATAAAAATCCCAGCCGCCCCAAGGGGCGGGGTATTTTTAATGTTATGAATTCCAATAAAATTAATGATATTGGTTTGACAAACCCAATCATCTCAAGAGAGGGGGAATTCCTAACAATTAAAGCTTCGTTCTTTTATTTCTCCTGAACAATATTAGAATAACTCCTAAAAATGCAATTGTTCCTGCTAAAAACATTAGCGCAATTGTGCCGTAGCTTACCCCATCAAAGCTGTTGAGAAATAATACGAGCCTTTGCTGCGCACTTGCATTTTTAAGTTCTATTGAGAATTTTTTGTTTGTGATATATTTCCTGCCTGAATCATCATAATAAACTACATTAATCTCATAATCATTTTTTTCGTATCTCAATTGGCTGCCTTCAAAGTTGACTGAAAAATCCCTGTCGCTGCTCAAGGAGTTTAATGACCAGCTTTCCCTGACCCCGTTCTGGAGCATTACGACTTCCACATTTTTCGGGACTGACAATGATTTCTTGTCAATCGTAAAAGAAACTACAAACTTTTTGTCAAAAGAAACATTTGAAGGATATATTAAATTTCCAATCTCAATGTTCGGCTGGTCATTAACCTTGTAATTTACATAAAAGCTTTTTGATATCAAATCATTTGTCAATGTCATGGTGCTTTCTCTTTGGCCTATGACAGATTTATCCAGCTTGAGTACAAAATCCCTAGATTGGGAAATTCCAAAATCAGTTACGCTGCATTTATTTTCAAAGCAAATTTTCACTTTATCCAGGAAGACATTTCCTGTGTTTTTCACAATGCAATGAGCATTAACTTCCTCATATTCATAGAATTCTGTTTTTTCAGGCTTGCACTCCAAAAGCACGTTTGCAGAATAGCTTTTTTCTTTTTCCTGTTCTGCAATAATTGACGCCTGCTCAACCTCGCCAAGAGAAACGCTGTTGTCCCTTATGCTTGAAGTGAAGCTTGTTTTTGAAGTGATATTGTTGACGGTACTAACAACTAATGGGAAATTGTAAGAGTATCTGCTTTCCAATCCGTCATCAACCTTTATAATCCAAAACACTTTCTTTTTTTCTCCGGGACGCAGCAAAATGCTTTTTGCATCATCTCCTATAATTTTTACCTCTTTTGGCTTGCTTAAAAGAAGCTCCGTTGCATAATAGAAAGCTGCATTGTTTTCCACACTTGCCTCAACAAGATTGAAAGAGCCGAATGAGACTGCTTTTTTTAATGTTGATGCTGAGAGGCCGACAGGCGCTTGGTAATAACCTGCCCTGTCACGAAGCTTTACTTTTATATCAAGCTTATTTGATTTCAAGTCGGCATTTCTCCCAACCCATTGGTAGTATGTTGAAGCCTCATCTGAATCAACTGAATCCTTGAATTTTACATGAGTCGGGTCAACCCATCCGTATTCCCCATAAGTTACATCAAACGGCACCCAGCCATAATCAGGGAAATAAACCTCTGCCCACCCATGAGGGCCCCAGTTTTCAGGAAAAAGCTCAGAGTTCGTGTAGGCAACGCCTGAAACAAATCTTCCGGGAACTCCTATAGCCCTTAATAACGCAATGAATAATGACGTCAATTCATCGCAAACGCCTTCCTTGTATTGAAGCACCCATGATGCTTTTTGGCTGACATCGGCAGTCAAGGTGCTCAAGTTGTAATTTATGTTGTTTTTTGTCCAGTCAGCGATTTTAAAAACTGCTGAATACAAATCATCTTCCCCCTTGGCAAGCTCGGAAGCCAGCCTGATAATATCTTGATTGTTGGAATCTATTGTTGGGCTAGGTTTGGTATAAATAATAATATCGTCTGGCAGATTTTGTATGGGGAAATTGATTTTCCTGTCAATTTCAATTATTTTATTTGTTGTTTTTACATCGGCATTTAATCCGAAATTGATTTTGCCCTTTGGATTTTGCCAAGTGAATTTTATGGTGCTGTCTTTTATTTCCGCATCAGGATCTGTTGAGAGTGCAAGAATTTGCTGATACTTATACTGCTTCGGGTAGAATGTCATGTTTATTGTTGCAGTATCAATGTAACCATTTATTCCAGTAGGCACAACCTCTGCACTTGAGGAAATGTCAATGCCGGTAACGATGGTTTGGCTGTTATAGAACCAGTCTGCTCCTGCAAAAGGAATTAACATTAAGAATACAAAAAACAATGCCTCTTTTTTCATAAGGAATACGTTAAATTTGATATTTATAAGGTTTATGATAAATTCATTTGATTATATTCAGATTTAAATTCCAAAATCTTCAAAATTAAATAAATCAAATAAAAAATTCGAGACCTATGCGCCACCAGAGGCAAAGTAGGTAGCCCCCTAGCTTTTTTTATTTGCAATGTGATAACTTTTATAAACATACATATAAACCTTTTCCTTATGCCGCGGTCGCATAGCCCGGCCATTGCGGTGATTTACTAAAGTAAACTGCAAGATTGCTAAGGGCTGGCCTCGAACAATGGCTGTAAACATCCACTGTCCGCAAGGATACGGGAGTTCAAAAGCGTTTTGCCAAAACCCGTCGAATGTGAGCGAGTTCGCAATGAGCTCACTCGCAAGTCACGGGAAAAGCATGCAATGTGGAATTTCGCATTGCTCAATTCCACGGAACGATGGCAAAAAGCGTGAAAGTCTCCCCCGCGGCGTTTTTTTATTTTTGGCTATCAAAATGAAAAGAAAAGGAAGTTTCTTGGAGGAGTCTCTTGGAAATATTTTTGAGAAAGCAGGATTTGATATATCAATTAATTCGAGAGAGTTTGGTTTTGAAGTGATGTTATAGCAAAAAATAAATACTCAGAATTTACTCGAAAAGAATAGCTTCCCTTTGACTATTTTTGTTAAAAATGACAAACGTCTTTATCTTCCACGGAACAAATGGCTATCCTGAAGAAAACTGGTTTCCTTGGCTAAAACAGAAGCTGGAAAAGCTGGGATGCAAAGTCATTGTCCCTCAGTTTCCTACGCCTGAAAATCAAACAGTGGAAAACTGGCTCAAGATTTTTAAAAATTATGAAAAATTCTATGATGAAAGCGCGATTTTAGTCGGTCACAGCCTTGGAGGCACTTTCCTGCTTCATGTTCTTGAAAAATACAATGTAAAAATTAAGGCAGCATTTATTATTGCAGCACCAGTTGGAGTGTTGCCGATAAAGAATTATGACAGCGACAAATTATTTTTGGGCAAATTTTTATTTGACTGGGAAAAAATAAAAAATCATTGCAGGCATTTTTCTGTATTTCAGTCTGATAATGACCCTTATGTTTCTTTGGGCAACGGAAAAGAGCTTTCAAAAAGGTTAAATACAGAGCTTATTTTCATTCAGAATGCGGGGCATTTCAACAAAGCTGCAGGATATACAAAATTTGAAATGTTATTGGAAAAAATAAGGAATATCTTGTAAAATGGCAATCGCATCTGAATTGGAAAAGGGAAATTATTTTATATACAACGGGGAGCCTGTTAGGGTCGTAAGGAAAGAAGTTGTTGCTGTTGGAACACATTCACATACAAAATTAAAATTCTTTATACAGGGACTAAGGGACAAAGGTGAAAGGACCATTGTATTCCAGCATTCAGACAGGATCGATAAGATAGAAATAATGAGGAAACAGGGCCAGATAATTTCAAAATCAGGCAACAAGGTGCAGTTAATGGACTCTGTCAGCTACGAAACTTTGGAATCTAATCTCCCGCCCGAATTAGCAGAGCATATTAACGAAGGAGATGACGTCACTTTTGTTGAATTGAAAGGAATAATAGAAATACTTGATAAGAGATAACGCAAATTCGAATTATTTATATTGTACTTAGAATTTGCGGGATTGAAAATTGACACGCTAAATTGAATGGTATGTTACTTGTATCAATTTCCAATAGGTTTTAAATATTAGCTTGGTTTTTCCCCAGTATGTCGAAGAAAATTTCATTAAAGCAATTTCTGATGAAGAGCGGAAAGTTCCAGAAGACTTTTGACTCAATTGAGGCAATAAAAACCGGCAGAGTTACAGTTAACAGCAAATTGATGGCAAATCCAAGCCATTTTTTTAACCCAAAAAAAGAATTGGTCAAGCTGGACAATGAAAAGATAAAAATAGTTCCAAAACTTTATTTTATCATGAACAAGCCTGCAGGCTATTTATCCCAAAAATCAACTGAGGAAAAAACAATTTATGACCTGCTAAAAAATATCAGATTGCCAAAAGAGCAGATTCAGTCATTGCATGCAGTGGGAAGGCTGGACAAAGAAACAGAAGGCCTATTGATTCTGACCAATGACGGAAAAATATCAAATGCCATAATGGACCCAAAACATGAAATCATAAAAAAATACCATGCAATTCTTGAAAACCCAGCTGATAAGGAAAAAATAAGGATATTGGAGAAAGGAATAGAAATAGCAATAGATTATGTCAAATATAAAACAAAACCCTGCAAAATAAGAATTGCCGGAGAAAAGGAAATCTACATTTCAATTTCAGAGGGCAAAAAGCGGCAGATAAGATTAATGTTTGAGTCAATCGGAAATAAAGTCGCTTATCTAAAAAGAGTTTCAATTTGTGGATTGCAGCTGGGAAACCTGAAATCCGGGGAAATCAAGCAAATAACAAAAGAAGAAATAATGGAAAAGCTTGAAGATTGACTTATTTAGCAACGTTTATAAATCAACTTCTATTCTAAAATTCTATAGCGGGGTAGGGCAGCCAGGAGTGCCCGATGGGCTCATAACCCATAGGTCGGAAGTTCAAATCTTTCCCCCGCTACCTTTTTAATTTCTATAACCAAAAGAAAATCATATAATTACTCAAGTTGTGTTTGAGTATGTCAATCTTTATAAGATTGAACCAAACTCAAAAGAGTTATTGCTCTGTTAATAAGATCATCATATGTTAATATTTGAATTTTGCCATTGAAAAGCAAATTTCTCCTTAGTAATTTTTTCTCGTTCAGTTTGCCTAAACTTTGAGTTCTTCCTATAACAATAAAACCTCTCGGGCTTTTTATATTTCTTAATTTTTCTTGGACATATGAATTTTTCCCTTCTATCCAATCTTGCCAATCAATTATCTGTTGTTCTGCATGAGTCAATTCTTTACTTACATTTCCACTTTTGGTATACAAGTTTAGGTTGCTAGATTCTATTTCAACTAAGTCATATGTTCCATCATAACGCTCAAGTGCATAATCCATTATATATTCTGACCCAAGTTTATGTTTAGGAATTATTTTTTTGTATTCTACCCCAAAAAATATTGGATTTTGGAGAAGAAATTCTTGTAGTTTATTTTCGTTTCTTGATGGAGAATTTAAAATATTTTCAAATTCTTTTATTGAATTTTTTTGTCTTTGTATGAATTGTGTTCCACTTGCGTATTCTTCAATCCTTTTCTGGAATTTTTTATTGGCTAAACTTACTTCTCCTGGATAAATTCTACCCATTTTGCCAAGTTTTAGCAAAGATTCCATATCATTTTCCAAATTAAACTCGTTATATTTTCTTATTTTAACTTTTTTATTTTTTCCATCAATTTTCATAATTATTCCATTTTGTATTATCTCTTCTTGAATCTTCTTTAATTCTTCATTAATTTCATCTGTATTCCCATATACTGGTACATTCATAACCATGGCTAGTGCAATATGAGATTTAAAGTGTTCAATATCATCAAATCCAGTTATGCATAGTGTTTGTCCTACCACTATATCTAAAGTTTTAGCATCAATACATCTTAAAATTAGTTCTAATACGTAACCCTCTTTTTCGTTTTTATCCACTATCAATTCTTCACAATTATGCATAAGGTAACCGTAAACAGCATCATTTGAAAAATTTAAACACATTTCAGGATCAATTTTTTTATCTTTGAAGAGTTTTAAAAATTCGTCTTTGTCTCCTCCTGCCACTAAAGGAACGTATCTTTTCTCCTTACTCCATTTTTCTACTAACCTATCCATATTTTTTGGAATATGTAAGTGAGTATTTAAAAGTTATCCACTGACCACTGGACATCTTCGCCTAAGATATATAAAGGATAACTTCCACTAATTCTGAAAAAGAGAATACGCAAAACTGCCAAATAATGCTTTTCGGCTTTCAGCACGAAAATCAATTACGCAGTTTCGCTTAACATTCTCTTTTTTGTAAGACTCCAAAGTCTTTGTAAAAATAAAAAACTTTGGAGGTTTATTAAAATGGAAGAGGTAATAATGAATCACAAATTAAGCAAAGAAGTAGCGGAGTGTGTTGGACTATGGCTTGCCGAAGGAGACGACAAGTGCAATAACGAAATAACCTTTACAAATAATGAAGTAGGATTGGTTATGTATTTTGATAAATGTATTAGGAGTATATTCACCGATTCTATTGCAAGAGTTAGATTATACATTTATACTCCAAATGGAATAGAAATTGAAGCGCCTATTAAAGTGGATATAGTTAGGAATTATAGGGATAATAGGGCCAATAAACCTTATTACATTTGGAGAATGGCTTCTGTCAGATTGAACAAAGAATGGAAGAATATTGTAAATCTATATATGATTAACAAAGATTACTATCCAGACATATTAAGAGGATTCTTTGCTGGAGAAGGTAGTATAAAATCAACTTCTCATAACAGCAGGTCAGTAATGATTTCCCAATTGCCCAGCATTTTCTTAGAAAAAATGCTTAACAGCCTTGAAATAGAGTTTAATTATAACCCAGGAAATAGAAGTTACTTCATAACGCATTGGGATAATTGGGACAAATTAGCCAAAATTAAAATAGCTGATTTGCATTCTATAAAGAAAGAGAAATTCTGGAGAATTTACACTGAGTATAAAGAGCGCCATTATAAAAGCCATCATATTAGGAATAATATTCTTCAAATGTTAATAACCCCACATATGACCTCTGAACTTGCAGTTAGTTTTGATAGAACAGAAGCCAGAATTCAAGATGTTTTAATGGACTTAAAAAATAAAGGTGTTATCAGTAATTTTAAATGTAGTTTGAAAACTTACTGGATAAAAAATGACCAAAATGTTGTAATAATATCTAAATTAAAGGAAAATTACCTTGATTTATTGGAAAACAAATCAAAAAATACAGCAGAAATAGCAAAGTATTTTAATGTGAATTTTCATTCATCGAAAAAGAGACTTAAGGAATTGGAAAGATTGGGACTAGTGAAGAGAAATGGTGATAAAAGATGGGAAAAACTTAATCCTACTAAAAAGGTGATTGTTTTATGACTTTAATTTGTGGCATTGATGAAGCCAGGAGAGGTCCAATAATTTCTGTTATGGTCATGTGCGGCGCCATGATGGAAGAAAAAGACTTGCCTAAATTAATAGCTCTCAAACCAAAAGACTCAAAATTATTGACTCGTGAAGAAAGAGAAGAATTATACCCAAAATTATTATCAGTCTTAAAATATTATCATATATTTATTATCCAGCCTGATGAAATAGACAAAGCTGTAAAAGGAGGAGACGGATTGAACTTAAACAGGCTTGAAGCCGTAAAGCAGGCAGAAATCCTAAACGAATTCAACCCCGATAAAGCTATAATTGACTGCCCGAGCAATAACATTGACTCTTACAGAATTTATCTTAAAAAATTATTAAAACATAAAGAAGTTGATTTAATTCTAGAGCATAAGGCAGAAAGGTATCCTTTAGTTGCAGCTGCTTCAATAATCGCAAAAGTCACAGGTGACAGGGAAATAGAAAAAATAAAAAAAGAAATAGGAATAGATTTTGGCTCAGGATATATGTCAGACCCAAAAACAGTTGAATTTCTGCAAAAGAATTTTGAAAAATACCCTGAACTGTTCAGGAAGAGCTGGTTTCCTTATCAGGAACTTGTAAGCAAAAAGTTCCAGAAAAATTTATCAGACTTCACGCAATTCCTAAAGGAAGAAAAACGGCATGACGGACATACCTTGGAGGATTTGAAAAAACTTGAGGATTTTGGATTTCATTTTGAAAAGCCGAAATCAGAGCATGAATTGGCGATAATGAAAGGCCCATGCTCTGTCATCCTGTACAAAAACGGGAAGCTTTTGGTTCAGGGAGATGAGGAAGCGAAGAAGAATGTAATGAAAATGCTGGATTTTTCTTAGATAAAAAGAAGATGCAAAAAATAATTTGGTAAACTTTAATATTATTTTCCTCTCCCGATATATTCAGCTAAGAGTATTTTAACTTTATACCCTTCATTTGAACTTAATTGCTGGGGTGTTAATACCATAACAGCGCCTTCTTTAGGGCGGTTTCCTCTAAACTTATCCCAAAAAGCTGTTGTGATTGCTATTGAATGTTTAATAATTTGTGAAATTTGCCGAAACATTTATATAACAAATATTTTAGGATTCCATTGATGTACGAAATAATAAAAAAAGACATAGTTTCCGTACTTACCGAGCTTGTCCAGATTCTTAATTTAAAGGGAGAAACTGACATAATTCAGATAAGGCAGTTAAGCAATCATGTTATACACAACGCAAGCGTCTTTCAGGATGAAGACTCAATTTCCGTTGCCGTGCTTCTCTACGCTTTGTCAAAAATAATAGAAAGGAAGGAAAAAGAAATTGATTATTATAAAATTACGGCCATGGTTAATTCATGCATTGCCAACATCAAAATAAATGATGATGAGAATTTCAGGAAATCCATTAAAAATATTTTTAATTTCATAAGGACAATTGACAAAAAATTAAAGCTTTACATCCACGAGGTTATTAATCAGGCTCAAATAAAAAAAGGATGCAAGCTTTGCGAGCACGGAGTCTCAATTTCACGGGCGTCTGAAGTTCTGGGAATTTCGCAATGGGAGCTGATGCATTACATAGGCAAGACAACCCTCATTGAGCAATTTGTCGAGCCAGTTAATGTAGCATACCGGCTGAAAATTGCAAGGAGCCTGTTCTCATGAAATCATTGATATTCGACGCAGGCCCGGTAATAAGCTTGGCCACGAACAACCTTTTATGGATTCTTGAGCCTTTGAAGAAGAAGTTCAACGGAAAATTTTACATAACAGAAGCTGTTAAGGGGGAATTGGTGGACAGGCCGCTTGAAATTAAAAAATTTAAGTTCGAAGCCATACAGGTCGAAAAGCTTATTGAAAATGGAATATTAGAAATTATTGACAATGATTTCATAAGAGAGAATACCCCTAGACTTCTGAATACCGCAAACGAAATATTCAGCGCCTACAACAATTACATGAGAATTGTTCATTTTGCTGAAATGTCAGTCATAGCGGCAGCCAACAGCATAAATGCAGATGCCATCGTAATTGACGAAAAAACCACGCGATTTTTGGTGGAAAATCCAAAAGTCCTTGTTGAAATACTGAGAAAAACACTCCATACTCCAATAGGCACGAATGACGACAATCTAAAAAATTTCAAAGACAAAGTAAGAACAATCAAGGCGATACGCTCGGTGGAATTGGTTACAGTGGCTTATGAGCAGGGTTTTCTGGATAATTACATTACAAAAATACCGGATGCCAAAAGAAACCTTCTCGAGAGTGTCTTGTGGGGGGTAAAGCTGAACGGATGTGCAGTCTCAAAGAATGAAATAGAGCAGATAATAAGAATTGAAACAAAATAAAGTTTTTTAAATGAAGCCATATTACCCCAAACATGAAAGAAGAAGCTCAGGATTCAAGCCAGGAATCAGTATGGGTGCAAATTTTAATTGTATTTATTATCATAGTCTTGACTATAATCTATCTTGCAATTAAAACAGGATGAATTCTGACAGCAAATTTTATATACAATGGTGGTGTACTGACTTTCTGGTGGTGTGGTGATAAAGGGACAGGTTATTTCTGGCGAATTTGGAAGGATTGTCGCAAGGCAGAAGTCAAATGCAAACATGGAAATAGGGGAACTTCTTGTTTCTGATACAGAAGACGGAAAGATTCTGATGCAGGTTTATGACTTGATTTATGGGAGCCAGATTTCTCAGCAGAATCTTGAGATGATTGCGGGAATGAAGCTTGAAGAGAACACAGACTTCGAGCTTTTTGATGCTAATCTCAGGAATTACATGCTTGCAATAATGAAATCTCTACTGAAAATAAGCGGCAAGAGCGTATTCGTCAGCAAGTCATTGCCCGGCTTTTTTTCAGAGATAAGGGAAATAAATGAAAATGACTTGACTTTTCTGGCAAAGCCGAAAAACCCGCTGTTTTTTGGAAACTTAAGGTCAGGCTCGAAGATTCTTAATGTCCCTGTTTATCTCGACGGTGAAAAAGTTTTTTCTCATCATGTATTAATTGCAGGAACAACCGGGAGGGGCAAGAGCGTTCTTGTTTCAAATATCCTGTGGAACTGCGTCGGAAGAAATTATTGTGGCATTCTTGTGTTGGATCCGCATGATGAGTATTACGGAAGGAATAAAATAGGATTAAAGGACCACCCTTACAGGGAAAATATTGCTTATTACACTTCAAAACAAGCGCCAATAGGCACAAATACTCTTAGAATAAACCTTAGCATCATCAAGCCTTTTCATTTTGATGGGGTTGTGGATTTCAGCGACGCGCAAAGGCAGTGCCTCAATCTTTATTACAAGGAATTTGGTGATTCATGGATAGAGTCCGTCATACTCGAAAAAGAACTGCGAATCGGAAAGGTTTTCAAAGATGATACTATGGCTGTTGTAAAAAGAAGGCTTTTGCAGCTGCTTGATTTGGAGTTCTCAAACAACCAGCTTTTCTGCAGCGGCATTTTCCAGCTTAATGCGGGCTCTGCAGTGATAGGCGACATATGCCGGAATCTTGAAGACGGAAAAATAGTTGTTGTTGACACGTCCAATTTTTCAGGATCTGTTGAACTTCTGATAGGGAGCTTAATAGCAAATGAAATATTCAGCAAGTACAAGAGCTACAAGATGAACGGCAATTTGGGAAACAAGCCGGTTATTTCAATTATTCTGGAAGAAGCGCCAAGAGTTCTTGGAAGAGATGTACTTGAGGCAGGCCCGAATATTTTTGCCACAATTGCGAGGGAAGGGAGGAAATTTAATGTTGGTCTGTGCGCGATAACGCAATTGCCGTCGCTGATTCCAAGGGAGATCCTTGCCAACATGAACACCAAAATAATACTTGGAATCGAAATGAAGCCTGAAAGGCAGGCAATAATAGACAGCGCGTCCCAGGATCTGAGCAACGACGACAGGACAATTGCTAGCCTTGACATAGGGGAAGCACTCATAACCAGCAATTTCGCAAGGTTTGTAACCCCGATAAAAATTCCAAATTTTGACGATATTGTAAAAAATACGTCAAAGAATGAAAAGCATATTACGGAATTTAGTGAGCTTGGATGATTCTCGGTTGATAACAAATTATTTAAATAAAAATAGTATACTATTATTATGCCAATTGTGAGCCTTGAGAAATGCAATTCTTACACCCAAAAAGAAGTTGATTCTGCCGTCGGAAATCTAATTGAGAACCTGGGGGGCATTCAGAAATTTGCAATGAAAGGGCAGAAAATTCTGATCAAGCCTAATATTGTCAAGGGAATGAGCCCGAGCGAATGCGGGACGACAAACCCGGCAGTTATTGAATCAGTTATCAAAATCCTGAAGCAAAATAGCTGCAGTGTTTTGGTTGGTGACTGCCCTTTTTCAGATGATGCAGTTAATGCAATGAAGATTTCCGGAATTTATGATGTATGCAAAAAGCATGATGCCAAAATTGCTCTGTTTGATAAAAGAGTTGAATACAAAAATAACGATGCAATGGTTGTGAAAAATTTTCAGCTTACAAGCTATTTTAACGAGATTGATGCAATTATAAACATCCCAAAGCTGAAGACCCATTCACAGCTTTATTTTACAGGCGCCGTGAAAAACCTTTACAGCTTTATGCCCGGGCCAAGAAGGGGATTTTATCACCTTAAGCATTCAAACATTGAGCATTTTGCCAATATGCTGCTAGACCTTTATGCATTGGTAAGGGAAAAAGTCGTGCTGAATATTTTTGACGGGGTTTACGGGATGGAAGGCAACGGGCCAATCCACGGCAATCCAAAGTTTGCAGGAATTTTGGGCGCATCAAGAGATGCAGTTGCATTGGATTATTTCATGTGCAAATTAATAGGATTGGACATGAAAAATTTGCCTACTGTTTATTACGCAAGAAAGAGGAAGGATTTTATGTTTGACGAGTCAAAAATAAAATTAGCTGGTGAAAAAACTGAAAATATTAAGATCGAGAAATTCAAAGAAGCAGAATTCCGCACTTTGAGCATGATGCCTAAATTTGCCAATAAATTCAAGGATTACATAACGATGCATAGTAACGAGCTTGTCTACTAAAGTAAAAAGTTTATAAATAATCACCTTTATTCTTTCCCCTCATGGGCCAGTAGCTCAGCCTGGATAGAGCGACAGAATCTGTTGTCGAACCTTCTATCTTTGGGATGCAAGCTGTAGGTCGGGGGTTCGAATCCTCCCTGGCCCGTTTTCAAAATAGAAATGTTTAAATATTAGGCTATTCAAAAATACAATATCAATTAAAAAAGGTGATTTTAATGGATTTTTTGAAGAACAAAAAAGGAATTGTGACTCATCCGGCTGTAATGTTCTTGATAGCACTTATATTAGGGCTTGTTTTGGCTTATGTGTGGATTAACTATATAAGCATTCCAAACCCGTTCTGCAATAAGTAAGGATGTCTTATGAAAATTTTTAAAAATCAAAAGGGATTTGTAACTCATCCAATTATGTTGTTCATAATAGGCATTGTTCTTGGCTTGGTTCTAGCTTACTTATGGATTAAATATACAAGCGTGCCAAATCCTTTCTGCCCAGCAAGATAAATTTCTTTATTTTTTAATGTTTAGAATTAAAAATACCCCTATAATTCCATTGCAAAGGTTGCAACCATCAGGAAAGCTCCTTCAACAACAAGAATCATCTTGTAAATAATTTCACCTATCCATTTGAATTCCGCCCAGCTCCCGAGCCATCCCAGGCCGTTAAGGGCAGGCAATAAAGAAACCACTAATATAATACCAGCAAGAATTAAGGACACAGTTCCCATGACATTGCTGTTTGTTACCTCAATTATCGCAGCGTAAAGAAGGATTATGCCGGCAATTGCTGCAATCCAAACAAGAACGCCTCTTGAAAGTTCAAATGGCAGTATTTTTAGCAAAGAAAGAAGACCAATGGCGCCAATGACAAGGCCAATAAGCCCGATAATCCAGTCGCGCATCTGCATCATTTTAATGGACCTCTTTTTTTAAAACTAAAAATCAAGCTGCTCTTGCTAATCTTCGATGAGCTAGAGCTTCAATTCCTTTACCCAGCTTTTCTGTTTCCTGTTCTAGTGCAAATATTCTTCTCATACCTTGGCCAAGTACATGCATGTCTTCAGCAAATTTTTTCTTTAACTTCTCAAAATCAATTATTCTTTCTTCCTCTGGCAATTTAGGCATAACATGTTTCATAATATATTCTTGCATTGCCTCTTCATCATCATCTATATACTTTAGAGTTAGAATAGTCAATAAGAAATCTCTTTTTGCCACCAAAGCATCGCTATTCAATGTAGACTGCATGTCTATTTCTGTTTGAGCCAAAGCATTTCTTATATGAATTTCAGCTTTTTGCTTATTGCCTTTTGCCTTGTCCCATTCACTTAAAGCTTTTCTAATTGCTAATTTATCACGTCTAAGATGAACTATCCCCTTGCTTGCTGATCTTATATCTAATCTCATTGCAAGAGTAGCAAAAAGATTTGTTTGGGTTGTTCCTAAAAGCCTTATCTCTTCCATCAAAGCTCTGTAGTCTCCTTTTTTCTCGGCGACCTTAATTATT
The DNA here is from genome assembly GCA_964396095.1 of uncultured Methanosarcinales archaeon. GTDB lineage: Archaea > Nanobdellota > Nanobdellia > Woesearchaeales > GW2011-AR4. The sequence continues at coordinate 1,159 of CAYNCK010000054.1, read as the reverse complement.
GGCTCCAAATATTTAAAGTAAGTTTTTCGGTCATTAGCTTTTACACCGCTTAAAATTGCAATTATTTTTTGGCCAAATTTTTCTTCGTAACCGGTAGAGCCATGCTGCTCTTCATGCTGTAATAAGACAGTTTCTATTTCTTTTATCTCCTTTAAAGTCAAGGTTTCTTCAACTTCTTCGTCAAATCCCAAATCAATCTCGGCTTTTTCCAGCTTCCTTGCCTCTTTGTTAACCTTCAATTGGTCTTTTATTGCTCTAGTAACCTTATGTTCCTTGAGTACTTCTTGGGGAATTTTATCATAAATGAAGAATTTCATATGATGAATAAGTCTTATGGCCTTCCTATCTCTACGCCTCATTTGAACTCTCAAGAAAAAAGGTACCTTAATGAACTTACTCCACCATCTCGTTAACCATCCTTCTGTCATTGAATTTAACCTCTTAAAAATATCTTTGATGGACTCTTCTTACTTTCTTTATTTAAATCTTTCTTTTTTGTTGAGTTTTTGAGAGTAGTAAATAGATAGGCGAGGCTTGAGTTAATGGCAACAACGAAAGCCGAGCACAAGATTTTGCCGAAGGCGTATTAAATATAAAATATCCCAAAAAAATAAATTATAATTTAAAAAAAGAGGCGAAGAAATAATGGCTTTATTTGGAGAGACAAAAAAACCTTTCACTTACGATGTTTTAAGGGAAGGTGAAGATATAATCCTTATGATTGATTTAGAGCAATATCAACATATACCTTCTTTAGAAGATGATCCTGTGTGCATGTCCAGAACAGTCGATATTCTTGCAGAAGCTGGAAATGTGACAAAAATTGTCTACATGCAAAAGAGAAATTTTGAGTATGATTATGACCAGACTTTAATGATGCAGGAAATTGCAAAGCTTTATTCTCAGCTAACAAAAAGAAGAGACATCTTCGGATACAATGCCCTTTTGGAAGATCCAAAATGCACAAGATGGGCCGGGCAATGGTATGCAAATGCTCAAAATATAATTACTGATTTGCTGAAAAGAGATCCCATAGGGGCTTATGTTGAATTAAAAAGAGTAGTTAGAGACGAAAGAATTAGGATTGACAGGTCAGTTGATCAAAATTATATGAGGTGTTCAAGAAAATATATCGCATTTTTGCAGTATTTATTAGACT
>CAYNCK010000053.1:0-2132 GCA_964396095.1 uncultured Methanosarcinales archaeon | reverse complement strand
AAGGGCTTGGTGAAAGAACGCCAGCAGAAGCGGCAGAAATTGATTTAAAACTTGGAAGAAATAAACTGTTAAATCTTGTTAAGCATTGGGTGAGAATTAGGTGACGATAAGATGACAGTGTCTTTCTATGGTATGTATTAGGCTCTCGTCTATAAAATAATTTCTTCCGTCGGAAAGAACTTATATCCTCCACTATACAAATATTAATATATATCTTATATATATTATAACTTTACAATGCGAAAAGTTCCATTAAACATAACAAACAAAATCATTGTAACTAACATTGAAGGGTATCTGGAAAAGAAGGTTACAAAGTTCGGCACTGGAGCCAAAGTGGATATTCCAAAAGAATATTTAGGAAAGAGGGTGTTTATTCTTGTCAGCAAAGATTAATGTAGGCGATATCAGAAAAGAGTATGAAGAACTTGAAAAGGATGAACTGCTTGACGAAGTAGTTGACAAAGTTATTGAGATTGAAAAGCTCAAGAGGAAACTAAGAAAATACGAGAATCCACACACGCCATCGTCAAAGCAGGGCTTTGATAAGCCGCAGGCGCAAGGCATTCCTGTAGGAAGAAAGCCCGGAAAGGAATACGACCATCAAAGAACCACTAGGCCAAAAGACAAGCCGAATGCTCCGCCTGTGATTGTAACTGCAAATGCAAATCCATCCAATGGAAATACCGACATAATTGAAACTGGCTGTTATATAGAGAGAACAATCACTGACTTTAAGATTGAAAAAGTTGTGACCGAGTATACTTTCCTCGAATATAAAGATATGGGCACAGGCGAGCTATTTTTTGCACAACATCCAGATGTTCCTGACAAGGGCATCTTTGGAAAAAATATTATTGCCTTGGCAAACACTATGCATTTTGAATACAGGGTAACTCTGCAAGGAGTTGCAGATATGTTTGCAAATGTCTTTGAAATCCCAATGACTGCGCCTACAGTCCAAGAGTTGTGCACGAGGGCTGTGGAGAAAACAACAGCATCATATGAAAATATTCACGCAAATTTACAAGAATCACCTATAGCTAATGCAGATGAGACTGGCTCAAACCAAAATGGCAAGTCAGAGTGGCTGTGGGGATTCTTTACCCCATTGTCAGCATTCTTTGTATTTTTTCCGAAGCGTGGCGGAGATATTGTTGAAAAAGTCCTTAAGGACTTTACAGGAATACTTGGCTGCGACGGATGGGTCACATACAAAATGTTTTCAGAAAAGCAGGGCATCTTGCTTCAGAGATGCTGGGCACATTTTATCAGAGAAGTAAAAAAAACCTGCAAAAATGTGGAAGGATTAAATGATGCATATATCTGGGTATGCAGCATGTTTGAAGAGATACAAAAGCTTAGAAAAATCAAAAGCAAAAAAATACGTCAGCGTGGATATGAAAAACTCGTTGCTGAGCTGGAACAATGGGCTCAGATTTATTATGCCCGTGATGGCATGAAAAAACTTGTGAATAAAGTTCGTAATGGCAAAGAGTTTTGGTTTACATGCGTTCTCAACCCAGAGGTTGAACCTACAAATAATTCCGCGGAAAGAGGATTGCGGAAATTTGTAGTCATCAAAAAAATTATCGGTTGTTTAAGAAGTGAACAAGGGAAAAAAAACATGCAAGTCATGCTTAGTGTGTTCCAAACGTGGAGATTGCAAGGATTAAATCCTTACAGAGAATTACGGGCTGTCCTCTAGAGCCTAATACATACTCAATATTAATTTTAATCTTTAACGTTTGCAATTCACAATCTTTTTATATAAGTTAAATCAGAATTCTGCAAAAGAGGGGATTAACATTAAAAATAAAACAATACTGTTCCTTTTGCTTATAATTGCCGTGCTCGTAATAAGCTCATGCACAAAAGCAGAATGCAAAGTAAGCGCCGACTGCCCGCAGAAAGCATGTTCTACCCAAAGATGCGACAGCGGCAAATGCATTTACAATTCGATTCCGAACTGCTGCGGCAATGGCGATAAAGATTCTCTTGCTCGCGGGATACGCGGGGAACAAAGGCGATGTCCGGCCAGCCCTGGGGAATGGGTCGGCCTTCCAAATAGGGCACTTGTGTCTCCAGGGCATCCCAATCGCCCGTGGCTGTGACGTAGTGACTCACCAGGT